>NZ_WWJX01000772.1 GCF_009865215.1 Streptomyces sp. SID3343
GCTTGCTCGCGCTGTCGGCCATCCCCGGCGGGCCGGCGGCGGGCGCGGCGGCCGCCTTGGCGTCGCTGCGGTCCCGGTCGGAGCCGCCGTCGCCGCTACATCCCCCGATCGCGAGGACGGCGGTCAGGCCTGCGGCGAGGAGCAGGTTCGGGTGTCTCGTCGTGCGTCTCGGTTCGCGTCCCGTGCGCATCTGGCTCCCCCTCTGGTGGGCACTGGATCGGCGATGGGACGGCTCGACCGCGTGGCCGGTTCCCACGTGCGGATGATGCGCGTGAGAAGGTGCGGTGTGGACAGTTCGACGGTGGTAGAAGGCCGGCACGTGGTCGTGGTGGGTGGCGGGATCGCGGGCCTGACGGCCGCGTGGGTACTGCTTCGAGACGGCGACCCGGCGCTCACCGTCACAGTGCTCGAAGGCTCCCCGCGCGTCGGCGGCAAGCTGCACGCGACGACCGTCGCGGGCGTCCCGGTCGACGAGGGCGCGGAGTCGATGCTGGCGCGGCGTACCGAGTCGATCGACCTCGCCCGCGAGGTCGGCCTCGCCGACGACCTCCAACCGCCGAGCACCGCGACCGCGTCGCTGTGGACGCGGGGCGCCCTGCGCCCGATGCCGCGCGGGCACGTCATGGGCGTGCCGGGCGACCTGGAGCCGCTTGCCGCGAGTGGGGTGCTGTCGACCGCGGGTCTGGCCCGGATTCCGCTCGACCACGCGCTCGCGCCGCACCGCTACGAGGACGACGTCGCGGTGGGCCGCTACGTCGCGGAGCGGATGGGCCACGAAGTGGTGGACCGGCTCGTCGAGCCGCTCCTCGGCGGGGTGTACGCGGGCAACGCGTACGAGATCTCGCTCGCGGCGGCCGTACCGCAGTTGCTGCCGATCGCGCGGGGCGGCGGGTCCCTGGTGACCGGTGTGCGCGGGTTGTTGGACCGGGCCGCGCAGGGCCCCGGCGGGCCGGTGTTCATGGGCATCGCGGGCGGTGTCGGGCGGCTGCCGGTCGCGGTCGCGGGGGCGGTGGTGGCGACCGGGCGCGGCGAGATCAGGACGCGGACCACGGTGCGCGAGCTGGAGCGCACCGCGACCGGGTGGCGCCTGGTGACCGGGCCCACGAGCGCGCCGGTGGCGATCGAGGCCGACGCGGTGATCCTCGCGGTGCCGGCGGCGCCCGCGGCCAGGTTGCTGCGCCCGCACTCGGCGGTCGCGGGGGTCGAGCTCTCCGCGATCGAGTACGCGGGGATGGCCCTGGTCACGCTCGCGTTCCGGCGCTCGGACCTGGCGGCGGCGCCGAGCGGCAGCGGGTTCCTGGTCCCGCCGGTGGACGGTCGGCGGATCAAGGCGAGCACGTTCGCGTCGAACAAGTGGGGCTGGATCGATCGGGCCGACCCGGACACGTTCGTACTGCGCACGTCGCTGGGCCGAGCGGGGGAGGAGGCCGTGCTGCAACGCGAGGACGCCGACCTCGTGGCCGACTCGCTCGCGGACCTGCGCGACGCGATCGGGCTCGACGCCGAGCCGATCGACCACAAGGTCACCCGGTGGGGCGGCGGGTTGCCGCAGTACGCCGTCGGGCACCTGGGCCGGATCGCGTGCGTGCGCGACGCGGTGGAGCGGCTGCCGCGGCTGGCGGTGTGCGGCGCGGTGTACCAGGGCGTGGGCATCCCGGCCTGCGTCGCGAGCGCGACCGAGGCCGCGACGGATGTCCTCGCCGAACTCGCGAAGCCGCTTGCCCGTTCGGCGCACTGACTGGCCCGGGGTACGTAGCCGGCCGGGGGTACGTAGCCGGCCGGGGGCGGGCACCCGGCCGGGGGTACGGACCGGGCCGGGGGTACGGACCGGCTGCGTGTACGGGCCTTTCGTGCGGGCCTTTTGTACGGGCCTCGGGTAGGGACGTCTTGTACGGGCTTCTCGTCCGGAGCGGCCCCGGGCACCGATCGGCCCCGTGCGCGGACCGCGTGCGTGGGCGAGGCAGAATCGAGCCATGACGCAAAGCACCGCGAACAACAACCCGGATCCGGCCGCCCCCACGTCGGTCGATGCCGCCGTAGCGATCGACGAGGAGGTCCTCGAACCGGAGGGCGGCCCCGCCCAGGTGCGCAAGAAGGCGCGTGACCTCAACGAGGTCGTCAGGTACACGATGTGGTCGGTCTTCCGGCTCAGGGAGCCGCTTCCGGGCAGCCGCGCGAGCCTCGCGGCCGAGGTGGAGCAGCTGTTCGAGCAACTGCTCGACAAGGACGTCGTGGTGCGCGGCACGTACGACGTCTCGGGCCTGCGCGCCGACGCGGACCTGATGATCTGGTGGCACGCGGAGAATTCGGACGACCTCCAGGAGGCGTACAACCGCTTCCGCCGCACGGGCCTGGGCCGGCTGCTCGAACCGGTGTGGTCGAACATGGCGCTGCACCGTCCCGCCGAGTTCAACAAGAGCCACATCCCGGCGTTCCTGGCCGAGGAGACGCCGCGCGACTACGTCTCGGTGTACCCGTTCGTGCGCAGCTACGAGTGGTACTTGCTGGAGGACTCCGAGCGGCGGGCGCTGCTCGCCGAACACGGCAAGATGGCGCGCGGCTTCCCGGACGTGCGGGCCAACACGGTGCCGTCGTTCTCGCTGGGCGACTACGAGTGGATCCTGGCCTTCGAGGCGAACGACCTGTACCGCATCGTCGACCTCATGCGGCACCTGCGTGGCTCCGAGACCCGTCGCCACGTGCGTGAAGAGGTCCCGTTCTTCACGGGGCGCCGGCGCGCGATCGGCGACCTGTTGGCCGGCCTGGCCTGAGGTGGTGCGGCGCCGATCGGGTCCGGGCGATCCGATCGGCGCCGGTGTGTCGCGTGTGGGGAGGGCGGGGGTCGGTTCTCGTGTGTCGGTCGGTCTTCAGGTGGACGAGCTGCCGCACGAGGACGAGCTGCTGCCGCATGAAGACGAACTGCCTCCACAGGACGAGCCGCTGCCACACGACGAACCGCTGCCGCACGACGAGCCGCTGCCACACGACGAACTGCCGCCGCACGACGTGTGATGACCGTGTGAGCCGTGGTGGTGGGAGGAGTCCGGTGGGTTGCCGGCGCACGAGCCGCCCGGGGGCCGGTCGTTGTCGCCCGGCTGGTAACCGAACCGATGGCCGAAGGCGTCGGGCTGCCACGGCCCGGGACCGTACGGTCCGTAGGGGCCGGGGCGGCCTCGGCCGAATTGGCGCCTTCGGTTGCGCCGGGCCACTCGGACGAACAGGAAGATGATCACGAACGGCGATGTGAGCACGACGATTACGACGACGAACAGGGCCAGGAACGGCGTCATGGTGTGCGTCTCCCGGTGAGGTGCTTCGGATGGCTCTTCGTACGGACTTCCCCGGCGTCCCCGGCATCCCTGGCTTTCCTGGCTTTCCTGGCTTTCCCGGCTTCTTCGGGTTGTTTCCGGTGCGGGTCGCCGCCACGGTGTGCGCTCGATCGTGATGCGGACGTGCGTAGGCGGGACCACCAGGACGGTTTGCGCGGGACGAACATCTGCGCGAGAGCCTGGGGCAGCGCGTCCCCTTCCCACAGGTGGGCGGCGAAAGCGTGTACGTCGGCGCGGGTGCCGCCCTCGACCGGCTTCGGATGGGTCATCGCCCAGGCCATGAACTCGCGCGGCCACCGATCGCCGAGCGCCGAGGCCAATTCCGGTACGGCTCGCAACGCGGAGTCGCGACGTTTGGCGGCGAGCGCCCCGGCCTGCACGCGCACCCGCTCGGGATCGAAGCCGGGCGGCACGGGCGCGCCGGTGAGCAGCGCCGCGAGGAGCGCCGTTTGTTGCCGCGCCGCCGATTCGCGGTGTTCTTCCGTCGGCTCGCGGAACACCGCTTCGGCCTCCGGCCGCGCTGCTCGCCGTGCTCGTCGAGTGTCGGCGTCGTCGGCCCCCTTCGTGGGCGCCGGCGCGGCCGGGGGGTCGGCGATGGTGCGGATCGCGCTCAGTTCGGCGGCGAGTTCGGCGGTGGACGGGAAGTTCGCGTCGCGCTCCAGCAGGATCCGGGGTGGTCGGTGGAGGGCGCACAGCATGTCCAGGACCTCCAGGACCGGGGCGGTCACGGGGTGGGCGTGTGTGTCGTGCCACAGGCCGTCCACCTCGAGGCCGCCGGCGACGTGGACGTAGGCGACGGCTTCCAACGGGAGGGCGGCCAGGGCCTTGGCGGGGTCCAGGGCGTGGTTGACGCGTTCGGTGTGCAGGTTGGCCACGTCGACGAGCAGGCGGACGCCGGTGCGTTCGACGAGTTCGGTGAGGAACTCGGACTGGCTGAGCTCGTCGTCGGGCCAGGCCAGCAGGGTCGCCGGGTTCTCCAGGGCGAGCGGGACCGGGAGCAGGTCCTGGGCGATCCGCACGTTCTCGGCCACCAGGTCCAGCGCGTCCCACGTGCGTGGGCCCGGCAGCAGGTGTCCGGCCTCCATGCCGCCGGCGCGGACGAATGCCAGGTGCTCGCTGACCAACGGCGAGTCGAGCGCCGTGGCGACCGCGGCGAGGTGCGCGAGTCGGACGGGATCGGGGCGGTCGGCGCCGGCGAGGCCGAGACCGACGCCGTGTGGGATGACCTCGACGCCGCGAGCACGTAGGACGCGCAGCGACTCGGGCACGTGGTCGAGGCAGATGTTCTCGGCGACGACCTCGACGAAGTCGACGCCGTCGAGGCGCTCGATGGTGAGGTCGATCTCCGATCGCCACCCGATTCCCACGGCTGTTCGCATGTGCTCAGCATGGCGGGTCCGCGCCGGGGCGAACCAGGAGGAGTTCCCTCGGATGTCGCCCTCACGTGCGGGTTTGCGCACCGGACCCCGTGTGGGCCGGCCCATGAGGACGGCCTATGAACCGCACCCATCCGCAGTGCCTCCGCACGACCCGGCCCGCGCGCCCTGTGGTGACGCGCACGACGTGCCGCCACACCACTGCGACGGGGCCGGCTCGGCTGCCGTGGGGGCACTGCGGCGGAAGATCTCCTTGACCACCGGATCCGGGTACCGGTCCAGGCCCCACAACGCGACCGCGCCCAGGGAGCCGGGGGCCAACGCGGCGACCGCGGCGTCGTCGCGGCGCAGGCGCATCAGCCGGCGCATCGCCGGGGCCGTGGGTACCACCCGCTCGCCGAACACGCCGAGCAGCAGCAGGGCGGCGACACACGCCTGACTGCCGACCACCACCAGGACAAGGCCCAGCCACGGCCAACCACTCGATGCCCCCTCGTCGGTGACCAGGAAACCCGCGACCGCGGCCACCAGGCCCAGGGGGATGGTCGCGAACAGCGCCCAGCGGGGGATTCTGCGCGGTCCCGCGTCGGGGCGCGCGATCAGGCCGTCCTCGAACAGCCTCGTGCCGATGCCCTGGATCTCGACGGAGGCGGCCACGCGGGTACGCAGCTCGCGCAGCGGCAGACCCCCGTACTCGCGGTCCAGGACCCGCATCGTCGCGTCACCGTCACCGTCGGCGGCCGCCGGGCGCGCGGCGACCACCTGACCGTCCCGGTTCACGTGCAGGGCGTCGGTGTCGAGCAGTCGCAGGATCGACACGTCGGCCGCCCGCGCGGCACCGCCGGACAGGAAGGCGTGTTCGCGCAGGTCCAGTTCGGTCAGGCGGTGCCGTTGTACGTCCTTGCCGCCGCGCCGGGCGAACCCGATGGCGACGCCGAGTACGGCCGTCGTCCAGACCGAATACGTGAGAGGTATCAGCCACGGATTCATGGACATCAGGCTTAGTGGACGATCGGCGTCGCCACAAATGGATGTGAGTTACGCCGCACCCCGCGACAGCGGTTCGACGATCCGTCAGGCCCCGGCGGCGCCGGGCTCGGACGGGTCGGGCTCCAGCGTGAGGGAGATGGAGTTGATGCAATAGCGCTGGTCGGTCGGGGTCCCGTAGCCCTCGCCCTCGAAGACGTGTCCGAGATGCGAGCCGCACGAACCGCAGCGCACCTCGACGCGCTTCATGCCCATCGAGACGTCCTCGATGTACTCGACGCGGTCCTCGGCGAGCGGGGCGTAGAACGACGGCCAACCGCAGTGGCTGTCGAACTTGGTGTCGGAGCGGAACAGTTCGGCCCGGCACGCCCGACAGCGGTACACGCCGGTCGTCTTGGTCTCGGTGTACTCGCCCGTCCACGCCCGCTCCGTGCCGGCCTGGCGCAGCACCTGGAACTCGGCGGGGGACAGCTGGGCCCGCCACTGCTCGTCCGTCTTCTCGATTTCGTAGGCCATGTTCACATCCAACACGCAACGGCCCCGCGGCGTTCCCGCGGGGACGGGGACGAGGCGGGGCCGATGGGTGGCGATGGTGCGGTGGAGCGCCGGCGTCGGTCGGGTGGGCGTGGTCAGCGGGCGGCGCGGTCGCGGATCGCGTCGAGGATCTCCGGGCCGAGCAGGGTGACGTCGCCCGCGCCCATGGTCAGCACGAGGTCGCCGGGACGGGCGAGCCGGGCCACCGAGGCGGCGACGTCGGACCAGCTGTGCATGGTGCGCACGAGGCCGCCGTTGTCGAGCGCGGCGTGCGCGACGATGTTGCTGGTCACGCCGGGCTGCGGGTCCTCGCGGGCGGCGTAGATGTCCATCACGACGGCGATGTCGGCGGCGGCGAGCGCGCGGCCCATTTCGACGCCGAGCTGCTGGGTACGGCTGAACAGGTGCGGCTGGTACACCGCGACCACGCGGCCCGCGCCCACCGCGCCGCGCGCGGTCTCCAGGTCGGCGGCGATCTCGGTGGGGTGGTGCGCGTACGAGTCGACGACGCGGATGCCGCTCTGTTCGCCCTTGAGCTGGAAACGACGGCGTACGCCCGCGTAGTTGCCCAGGCCCTCGGCCATCCGCTGCGGCTCGACGCCCAGCGCGCGGCCGACGGCGAGCGCCATGACCGCGTTGGACGCGTTGTGTCGCCCGGGGACGGCGACGGTGAACACGAGGTCGGCGGCCTCGTCCTTGGCCCGTACGGTCACCCGGCTGCTCAGGCCCAGCGACTCGATGCCGACCAGGCGCAGGTCGGCCTGCTCGCTTTCGCCGACGGTGACGATGTTCAGGTCGGGCGCGGAGGCCGCGAGGCGCTCGCGCAGGCTGTGCGCGCCCGAGTCGTCGGCGGACAGGACGAGCGTTCCGCCGGGGGTGATGCGGTGCGCGAAGATCTCGAAGGATTCGAGGACGTCGTCGAGCGAGCCGTAGTTGGCGTGGTGGTCGAGTTCGACGTTGAGCACGACGGCGATCTCGGGGGCGTACTTGTGGAAACTGCGGTCGCTTTCGTCGGCTTCGGCCACGAAGATGTCGCCCGAGCCGTGGTGCGCGTTGCTGCCGGCCTCGTTGAGGTCGGCGCCGATCGCGAACGAGGGGTCCAGGCCGAGCGAGGTCAGGCCGACGGCGAGCATGCTCGTGGTCGTGGTCTTGCCGTGGGTGCCGGCGATGGCCACCGAGCGGCGGCCGTCCATCAGCCGGGCGAGCGCGTCCGCGCGGTGCACGACGGGGATGCCGCGCTCGCGGGCGACCACCAATTCGGGGTTGTCCGGGCGGATGGCCGAGGACACCACGACACACGACGCGTCCTGGACGTTGTCGGCGTGGTGGCCCACGTGAACGGTGCAGCCGAGTTGGCGCAGCGCGAGCAGCAGCGTGGAGTCCTTGGCATCGCTGCCGGACACCTTGGCCCCGCGGATCGCGAGGATCTTGGCCAGCCCGGACATGCCGGCGCCACCGATGCCGACGAAGAAGGGGCTGCCAAGGTCGACGGGCTCGGCGGGGGGTGCCATGAAGCGGGCTCCTTCGGAGAGTCTTGGCCCGGGCAGGGTTGGCCGAGGCACCCGCGATTCTGCCTTACTCGGGGCCGGGTGGCCTTGATGGGAGATTCGGTGGGGCGGGCTGCGGTTGCGTGGTGGGTCGGTTTTGTTTGGTGTCCACCCGCCCACCCGTTGCGAAGGGTGGGAAGGCTGCGGTTTTCACGGCCCGTTGGGGCGTGGTCTGGCTCCGCAGCCTTCCGTGGATGGGGGCGGTTCAGCTCAGGTCGTGGGCGAAGAGTTTGAGGACCGGGACGCCTACGTTCTGGCGGGCCCTGGAGGCCCAGTCGCGGTGGAAGAGCTCTTCGATGAAGTGCGGATCGGTCAGCACGATGACCTCGTCGGCGGTGTGACGTTCGACGATCTGCTTGAGGGTGTCCAACGGGTCGCGGCCCGGCGTGGTCTCGCCCACCGCGTTCGCGCCCGCCGCGCGCAGGGCGGCGACGCTGGCATCGAGGGTGCGGCGGGCCGCGTCGGCGCCGTCGTCGGGGCCGGGGGTCTCCTCGATGTCCTCGGCGGCCTCCTCCAGACGAACGAGGGCCACGTCGTCCAGGGCCTGAAGCAGTTTGCGGTGGTCGGCCTTGCCGGGCAGCACTACGACGAAAGACGTCTCGACGCCTTCGTGCAGGCTGGTCACGAGTTTGACGTCCTCGTCGTTGAGGACCTTTTCCACGAGCAGCACGATCGTGTACACGCAACACTCCCTGATCTACCGGTGCCGGCCGAGCCGGGGGCCTGTGCCCCGTCTGCCCGGGAGTCCGGCATCCCACTCTTGTTTTTCGCGCCGTGCAATGGGTTTTCCACGGATGCCACGCCGTCGCCGACGCGTACTCACGTCGTCGGGTGCGTGGTCGATCACGTCGTCGATCACGTCGTCGAATACGTGTCGATTACGTGGTCGATTGCGTCGTGCGGTCGCGTTCGGGTCGGACGTAGCGCGCGAACAGTGACCCGTCCTCTTCGAGCAGCGAAATCGGGTGCATGGGTTGCGGCGGGGTCAGGGTCGGTCCCGCGAGGATTCGATCCGCCGGGCCTGCGGTGAGCAGGGGCCCGATGGTCAGGCACAGCTCGTCGAGGCGGCCCGACGCGGCGATCTGCGCGAGGACGTGCGGGCCGCCCTCGGTGAGCTGGCGGGTCAGGCCCCGCTCGGCGAGGGCGTCGAGGGCGAGGGCGAAGTCGACGCGGTCGCGGCCGGCGAGGATCACGTCGCCGTACTTCGCGGCCGCTTCGAGGCCCTCGGGACGCGCCTGCTCGCACGTGATCACGATGGTCGGCACGATCGCCTCGGTGAACAGCGGCGACGTGAAGTCGACGGCGAGGCTGCGGGAGACGACCGCGATCACCGGTACGGGCCTCTGGCCGGCGGCCTCGCGTGCCGCGGCATGCTCGCGGTTGGGCCGTGGTGGGCCGTAGCCCTCGTTGCGCACGGTGGAGGCGCCCACCACGATCACGTCGGCCAGTGCGCGCAGGATGCCGAAGATCTTCTTGTCGGCGGGCGGCGGACGAGCGGCAGGGGCGTGCTGCGGCGGTCCCGGTCGCCGGCGGGGACCGGGAGTTTCAGGACGCGCCGGTCGAGGATCCCCGGGCCCCGATCGTCGGCGAGGTCGCGTGGGGGCTCGGTCTGGGGCTGGCGGTGGGTCCGGTGCTGTTGCGCCTCGCCGAGCCGTTCGACGCCGGGGCGGACATCGTCGCGTCGGCGGACGGCAGCGGGCTCGACTTCAACCGGCCGCCGCGTCTGGTCGAGCCGGTCAAGGGCGGTCGGTTCCGGATCCCCACCCGGCCGCGCGGGAATTTCCGGCAGCCCTTCCCGCTGTTGATCACGCTCGCGCCGATGCTGCTCGGTCTGGTTCTGGTCCAGGTCTTCAAGTCGTACTTCTTCCTGATCTTCGCGGTGTTCAGCCCGCTCATGGCGTTGGCGAACTGGATCTCGTCGCGGCGCACCGGCCGTAAGCAGCACCTCAAGGACCTGGCGGCGTATCGGCTCCGCAAGGCCGAGGTGCTCGCGGACGTCGAGGCGAGCGCCGAGGTCGAGCGGCAGGGGCGGGTCGACGCGATGCCCGACCCGTCGGTGACGGGGCTGTTCGCGACCGGGCCCGGGGCGCGGTTGTGGGAGCGGCGCCGGGTCGATCCCGATCATCTGGTGTTGCGGATCGGGACGGCCGAGCATCCGTCGATGAACGACGTGGAGGACGCCGACGCGGAGTCGCTGGACCGGCGGGTGAGTTGGGTCGTGCCGGACGTGCCGACGGCGGTGGCGCTGACCGAGCAGGGGGTGTTGGGCGTCGCGGGCGCGCCGGAGCAGGCGTTGCGGCTCGCGGGGTGGTTGGTCGCCCAGTCGGCGGTCCTGCACAGTCCGCGCGACGTGCAGTTCCGGGTGCTCACGGGCGCCGCCGGCGCGGACGCGTGGGGGTGGTTGGCGTGGCTTCCGCACGCGCGCGGCACCACGCGCGGTGGGCCCGAGGTGTGGATCGGCAGTGATCCGGAGACGATCGCGGCCCGGGTCGCCGAACTGGTCCAGGTGGTACGGGCCCGGACCGCCGCGGCCGGGACGCTGCTGCGCAACGCGGTGTTCGCGGACCCGGACATCGTGCTGGTGGTGGATGGGGCGCGCCGGTTGCGGGAGATCCCCGGTATGACGCAGGTGCTCCAGGAGGGCCCACAGGTACGGGTGTTCTCGATCTGTGTGGACACCGAGGAGCGGTTCCTGCCGCAGGAGTGCACGGCGGTGATCGGCCTCGACGAGGGCTCGGACGCGCGCGGTCCGGTGGCCACGCTGCGCCGGCACGGGTTGCCGAACGTCGCCGACATCCGGCCGGATCTGCCCGCCGCGGCGTGGTGTGACGCGGTGGCTCGCGCGCTGGCCCCGGTGCGGGACGTGACGTCGCCGGACGAAGGCGCGTTGCCGGAGCGGGTGCTGCTGCCGAACCTGCTGGGCCTGGAACCGCCGGATCCGGCGGTGATCACCGAGCGGTGGCGGCGCAGGCCGGCGTCCACGCGGGCGCTGCTGGGGATCGGCTACGACGGTCCGGTGTCGTTCGACCTCGTGGTGGACGGCCCGCACGCGCTGATCGCGGGGACCACGGGTTCGGGCAAGTCGGAGTTGTTGCAGTCGTTCGTCGCGGCGCTCGCGGCGGCGAACCGGCCGGACGAGTTGACCTTCGTGTTGGTCGACTACAAGGGCGGCAGCGCGTTCAAGGACTGTGTCGAACTGCCGCACACACTCGGCATGGTCACCGACCTGGACGCGCAGCTGGTGCATCGTGCGATGGCCTCGCTGGGCGCCGAACTCACCCGGCGCGAGTTGTTGTTGGCGATGGTCGGGGCGAAGGACCACGCGGAGTATCGGGGCAAGCGGGCCCGGGACGCGCAGTTGCCCGCGTTGCCGCGGCTGTTGTTGATCGTGGACGAGTTCGCGACGCTGGTCCGCGAGGTACCGGACTTCATCCCCGGCCTGGTGGGCATCGCCCAGCGGGGGCGGTCGTTGGGCATCCACATGGTGCTCGCGACCCAGCGCCCGGCGGGGGTGATCACCGCCGACATCCGAGCCAACACCAATCTGCGGATCGCGCTGCGGGTGACGGACTCCGGCGAGAGTTCCGACGTGATCGACACCAAGGACGCGGTGGCGATCTCGTCGTCGACGCCGGGGCGGGCGCTCGCGCGCACGTCGCACCACACGGTGACGCCGTTCCAGACCGCGTACGCGGGTACCGAGCGGGTGGACACCAAGTCGGGGCCGGCGCCCGTGATCGCGCCCGCGGCACCGGTCGAACCGATCCGGCCGCAGACGTCGGTGTTGTCGTGGAGTCGGTTGGGTCGACCGCGTCCGGCGCCGGCCGAGGTGGAGGTCGAGCCGATGCCGGCGCCCGGCGACGCCGAACCGACGACGGATCTGCGGGAGTTGGTGACCGCGATCTCCGAAGCCGCGTCCGCGTTGCCGGACTTCGAGCAGCCGCCGAGCCCGTGGTTGGATCCGCTGCCCGCGCGCGTGCTCCCCGACGACCTGCCGGCGTTCGAACCGGCCGCGGATCGGGCCCCGGGGGCGCTGGATCCGGTGGCCTGGGCGGTCGAGGACGTGCCGCACCTGCAGGCCCGCAAGCCGGTCCTGTTGGATCCGAGCACGTTCGGCCACCTGTTCGTGGTCGGCGCTCCGCAGACCGGTCGCAGCCACGTGTTGCGGGCGATGGCCGTGGCGCTCGCGAGGCGGCACTCGTGCGGGGTCGTGCACATCCAGGCGATCGACGCGGCCGGTGGTGCGCTGGCGGCGCTGGCCGAGTTGCCGCACTGCGGAACGGTGGTGCCGCGCAACGACCTGAGCCGGATCGACCGGTTGATCTCGCGGATCGGCGAGGAACTGACTGTGCGTCAGGAGGTGTTGTCGCGCAACGCGTGCGCCAATCTGAGCGAGTTGCGCGCGGGTGATGCCGCGTCGTGCCCGCCGCACCTGTTCCTGCTGATCGACGGGTGGGACCCGCTGGCGTCGACGCTCTTCGAGTACGACGACGGCCGGGTGATGAACGAGGTGACCCGATTGCTGCGCGAGGGCGCGGCGGCGGGCATCCACCTCGTGATGACGTCGGAGCGGGCGTTGATCAACAGTCGGTTGGCCTCGGTCAACGACGACATGGTGTTGCTGCGGCTCGCGGATCGCGGCGAGTACTCGGCGGCGGGCGTGCCGCGTACCGCGATCCCGGGTTCGATGCCGCCGGGTCGCCTGCTCGTGTCGGGCACGTGGTCGGAGGCGCAGGTGGCGCTGCTGGGCCCGGGTGAGAGCGGTCGCGAGCAGACCGAGGCGCTGCGCCGGATCGCGGCCGACGCGCGGGAACGGGATCGGGGGGTCGACGCGGTGCGCCGGCCGTTCGAGCTCGCGGCGTTGCCGTCGTCGATCGTCTTCGCCGACGCGTACGAGAAGGTGAGCGAGGAGCAACGGCGCCCGCTGTGGGGCCTGTTGGGAGTCGGTGGCGACGCGGTGTCGGCGGTGGGCGCCGACTTCGGCGACGCGCACCACACGTTCGCGATCGTGGGGCCGCCGGGCAGTGGGCGCAGCAACACGCTCGCGACCTTGGCGGTGTCGCTGTTGGCGAGCGGGACCAGGGTGCTGGCGATCACGCCGCGGGATTCGCCGTTGCGGTTGCTGCGGGCGCACCCGTTGGTGATGTTGGTCGAGGGCGCGGACTCGGACGGGTCGCGGACCGAGGCTGCGTTGGAGCAATTGGCGGGCCCGGCGGTGGTGTTGATCGACGACGCGGATCTGCTGTCGGACATGGGGTCGCTGGTGGGGTACGCGCTGCGCGACGTGATCGCGTCGGGCCGCGACCGCGGTATCGGGCTGGCGTACGCGGCGACGGCGGAGACGTTGTTGCAGGCGCTCAGCGGGTGGTTGGGCGATGTACGGCGCAACCGGCAGGGGATTTTGCTGTCGCCTCAGCTCGGCGGCGAGGGCGACCTGGTCGGGGCGCGGCTGCCGGCGGAGCGGGTGCGTCAGCCGTTGCGGGTGGGGCATGCCTGGGTTCGCGACCGCAAGGGGTTCCTGGCGCCGGTGCTCATCCCGCAGACGCAACTGCGCCCCGTCGCCGAATAGCGGCGAGAGGCGCAGTCGAAAACGCGGTGCGGGTGCGGGCGGTGCTCAGGTGGTGTGTTGCGGCGGGGCCGGGACTTCCTCGCCGTCCAACGTCCGCAGGTTGGTCACGACGACCTGGAAGGTGTCACTGAACGATTTGATCGAGACCATCGCCTTGTCGAGCGACGTCGTGAGGTCTTGATACGACTGCGTCATCTGCGGGCTGGTCTTTCGCAGATAAAGGCCGCCGTCGGGGTTGAGCAGATTCGTGACGGTCGTGCGCAGCAGGCCGAGTGCGGCTTGCGTTTTCTCGGCGCTGGCCACCATGTCCTTGGAGACCAGATCCACTTCGGCGACGTTGACGTCGAGGTCTGCGCCCACGGGAGAAGTCATGTGATTCCGTTCGTCGAAAAAGCTTGCTCCGAGGAAAGGGCAGGCTCGTCGGAAAATGCCGACGAGCCGGGCGGTCTAGGCCGACTTGGCCAGTGCCGCCTTCATGTTCGCGTCGAGCGTCTTGGCGGCTTCGACAATTTTGTCGAATTGCCCGGAGAAAACGATGATCTGGGCGACCGCCTTGGCGAGGTCGTCGCTGAGGGTCTTGTACTTGGCATTGAGTTCGTCACTGCTGAGCCGCAGCCAAAGACCGGATCCCGGCTTGAGCAGCGTGTCCACCTTGGCCTTCAGGCGATTGATTTCGGTGACCGCGTCGTCGGACACCCGCTTCATCTCGCCCTGGGCCACTCGTACCTGTTCGTAGGTGATTTTGAAGTCGCTCGCCATGAATTCTCCCTGATGTGTCGCGGTGATGTTCGCGACGGGTATCGGAAAAGCTATTTGAGTTGGTGTCCGCCGCCACCGCCGGGCGGGGGTCGATAGGGTGGGTCCGGCTTCGGAACCTCGACCCATGTGGCGTTCTCGTCCTTGATGTTGCTGATGGTGTAGACGGTGGTGCCGTCCTTGGTCACGACCGTCTTGGTGCCCTTGCCGGACGCGTCCACCTGTACGTTTTCGGTCGATACGCTCCCGTCTCGACCGGTCGTGGTGGTGTGGTAGGCACCGTTTTCACCGTATGTGGTGTGTTCGGTGTAGTTGGTGCCGTGGTCGGTGATCGTGACGGTCTGTTCGGTGACGTTGCCGGCTGCGTCGATCTTGATGACCACATCCGTCTCGACGCCGTACTCGTCCGTCTTCGTGTAATGCAGGGGCGGTTCGGTGCCCGGGTTTTCGGGCGCCGTCTCACCCTCCTTCGGCTTTCCGTCCGGGTGGGTCTTCAGCCATTCGTCCCACGCGGCCTTCTTGCCCTTCCACTCCTGATAGGGCGAGCGTCCGGGGCCTGCGGCGTATTGCGCCGCGACGCTGTCGTCCCACCCCTCTGCGGCGTCCGCCACATAGCCGAGGAGTTTGGAAAGGGCGCGCAATCCGTCGACCGCTTTGTGCATGGGACTCGACCACGCGGTGTAGAACGACACCAGCGGCGTGGCGATGCTCCCGATATCCTTCCCCGGGATCGTGCCGTAGGTGGCCGGAATACTGCCGCCGGAGAACTTCTTCGCATCGTTGTCGAACGTGTCGGAAAGTTCGGTCAGCGCGGTGGCCATCGCGCGCAGCTCACCGTAGTCCAGGGATATATCAGCAGGGTATATTTCAGGCAAAGCGATCCCCCTTCGGCTACTTTCCGGTCCGAACACTAGCGCCGACTCTCATCATCGGCCAAGATTGCCGGAGAATAAAGAGCCGCGCCGACAACCGTCGTGCTGTGCGTCACGAGGTCAGCGAACTCCGAGGCGCCCGAACTGCCGCCTGGGGGCTTCATGGCACGCAACGTCGATCTCGAGGCGTTGAAGAAGCTGGGTTATAGCGCCGATCCGATACCGGGTGATCCGGCGTCGATCGCGGATGCCGTGCAGTATCTGGCGGCATTGGCGAAAAAGGCCGACGCCGCGTCGACCAGGCTGGCGGGCCTGGTCAAGGACGGCCCGTACGCGGCCCTGGTCGGCGAGTCCGCGACGGAGTTGCGCAAGCACGTCAAGGACCAGCTGAAGCTGTTCGTCGACAAGCTGAACGAGGCCGTCACGCTCGCGAGCAACGCGCTGACCACGTTCTCGACGGCGCTGGGGGCCGCGCAGCGAAAGGCCCAGCCGGCGATCGACGGGGCGGCCGCGCTGCCCGTGAACGACCCCGGGCTCGCGGCGCACAAGGCGACGTTGGAGGCGGCACGGACCGACTACGTCACCGCGTACAACGTCGCGCGCGACGCGTTGGTCAGGGCCACGGGGCTCAGGACGAGCCCGAAGACGGTGTCCGAGGAGTTCTGGGACTTCTTCAAGATCTTCACCATCGTGCTCACCGTGCTCGGTGTGCTCTTCGGCGGTCCCCTGGGCCTGTTGGCCTTCGGCGCGAACCTGGTCGTGTTGGGCAAGACCATCGCCGACTTCGTCCAGGGCAGGGCCTCCGGGCTCGAACTGTTCCTCAACATCCTGGGCGTGCTGTTCCCCACCACCAAGGCTCTGTTGCCGGCGCTGCTGTCCGGGCTCAAGAACCTCCTGGTCGGGATCGGCAAGGGGGCCGTCAACCTGTTCAAGGGTGGCGCGAACTTCCTGTCCCTCCTGGGCACCGGGCTCAAGGGGTTCAACCTGGCCGGCTGGAAGTTCGCCGCGATCTACGCGGGGATCGTCGCGGGCGGCCTGATCTTCAAGGGCGGACTGTTCGTCGCGAAACTGATCGCCTTGCCGTTCAAGGCCATCGTCTGGACGGCCAAAGCGGGTTGGGCCGCGGGCAAGGCCGGCTTCGCGGAGCTCAAGGGGTGGGGATCGCTGGGCATCCTCCTGCCGGTGGCCGGCAACGAGATCAAGGTGCTCGGACTGTCCCGGGCGCTGAAAATCGGCTTCTGGGAACGCGGAGTGTTGGGGAGCCAGAAGGACTTCGTTCGCGCGGCGTTGGGTCTCCCGTCGGCTGGGGCCGGCACGGTGGCCAAGATCGGCGGCTCGTTCCTGGACAAACCGCCGATCCTGGGAGGGGGAGGCTTCACCCCGATCCCGGGAGGCCCGCTGAAGGGGCTGAGCGGACCGAACGCGGGACTGGGACTCGACGGGGTGGGCAAGGTGAACGCGCTGGGTGGGTTCACCCTCGACGACATCCCACGCGTGGGCAGTTCCCTGGACACCGCCGTGTTCGTGCCGTCGTCGAGCGGGCTGTACACCGCGCATCACGGGTTGGGCGCGTACAGCTTCGGCGACAAACTGCTCGGGCACGAGGGCCTGACGAACTTCGCCGGCACGATCGGGCACACCGGCGTGACCCCGAACATCCAGTGGGGTTCGCTCCAAGGCGTGCTCGATCAGGCGCTGGGCAACGTCACGACGCACGCGCTGGGCGCGGGCAGCCTCTCCTCGCACGCGCTCACCGGCGCGGTCGGTGACGCGAACACGTTCACCAGGGCGGCGGTCCACCTGGGCGAGGACGTCAAGATGACGCCGCTGCCGGAGGTCCGTCGGCTCACCCACGGCGATACGACATTGACGAGCGTGTCGTCGGAGCGCTTCGTCGCCGCGCCGGCGGGATCGTTGGCGGGTCGGGCTCCGTTGCCGACCTCGGTACACGTGCCGCCGCAGTCCCTCGACGGCTTGACCGGCAAGCCGATCGACGCGCGGCCCACGCAACTCTCGACGTCGTCCGCGCCGACCGACGTCAAGGTGACCGCGACGGACGCCTTCGACCTGTTGGCCCCGGGGGGCGGGTCGCTCAAGGCCACGCCCACGCCGACACCCACGCACGTGCCGAACGCGGGGGTTTCGGCCGGTGCGGGGACCGGCGCGCACAAGGACAACGCGCTGAACCTGTTGGCCGGCGGCGCGCGCGACCTCGACCACGTGCCGGCCGCGTCGGCGCGCTTCGCCCCGATGGACCTCGCGGGCGGGCACAGCGTGCCGGTGCGCGCGGACCTCGCGGGCAGTCCCGGCGTGGTCGAGAGCGCGACGTCACTCGTGCACGAGCGCGTCCCGCTGCGCGCGCACCCGCCGACGGGATCGCCCGGCGTGCCGGCGACCGCTCACCCGCTCGCGCCGACCCCGCCGCCGACACCGGGGGCAACTCCCCCGGTGTCTCCGGGAGTCGGCGTCCCGCCACCGCCCCGGACCCTGGCCGGCTTCGGCCACGAGCAGAACGCCGTGGTCACCAGGGTGCTCGACGACCTGGCCACCGGACCGGGCCCCGTGGGCAAGTCGGCTCAGGGCCTGCCGGAGTCGCGGATCGCGGCCTGGCAGGAATGGTCCCGGGCCAAGCACGACTTCGAGCACGCGGCCGCGGTCGAGAAGGGCCTCAAGGACCGCCTCACCGGCGGCATCGGCAGCTCGGGCGGCGCCGGCGCCCTGCACGTCGACCTGATGGTCGCCGCCGCCGCCCGCGCGAACGCCGGGCTGGCGCTGACCGACGCCGCGGCGGCCCTGAAGGCGTGGGGCGTGGACGCGGCGGTGGTCGCGCCCAAGGTTTCCGAGGCGCTGGCCAAGCTGCCCGGGTTGCGCGGCGGCATGCGACCGCACCCGGAGCCCGCGTTGGTCCCCGGGAGCGACGTGTGGCACACGCCGCGACCCAACGGCGGCTACATCGAGGCGCGTCCGCTCGCGGGGAACGACGGAATCTACCAGATGCGTCCCCATCCGGCCGGTACCGGTACGACCTGGGAGCTGCGCGCCGGGCCGAACCCGGCGACCAGCCCCGTGGTGGGCGCCGCGACGCGGCTCGAACCGGGCGTGCTCAAGCTGGACTTCCACGCCCCGGGGGCGACGGGCACCGTGGACCGGTTCGAGGTGTGGACGACCTCGCCCGAGGGCGTCGACACGCTGACCCTCACCGGCGAACGAACCTCCGACGGGCTGTACAAGGTCTTCGAGGGGCCGCCGACCCCGACCGGCGACTTCCAGATCTGGAGCAATCACGACGTCGTCGATCGCACGCTGATCCACCACGTACAGGCGCTCGGCGACGGCCGGTTCCAGGTCTTCGACGGCATGTGGTCCGAGGGCGGCGGTTTTCAGATCTGGGACACTGCCGACCCCGCGACGCGCACCGTGCTGCACGACGGCCGCGTGCTCGAATCGGGCCACTGGCAGGTCTTCGACGGTCCGCGAAGCAACGGCGGGCGCTTCGAGGCCTGGGACACCAACACCGCCGGCAACCACACCGTCCTCCACGAAGGCCACCCCCTCGAAACCGGCGGCTACCAGGTCTTCGACGGACCCCGAAGCAACGGCGGGCACTTCGAGATCTGGGACACTTACGCCGCCGGCAACCACACCGTCCTCCACGAAGGCCACCCCCTCGACACCGGTGGCCACCAAGTCTTCGACGGTCCGCGAAGCGAAGGCGGACGCTTCGAGATCCGGGATGCCCACGGCAACGTCACCCACACCGGTGCCCCGGTACCCGGCGCAGGGCACTTCCGGGTCACTGACGCGGTGGGCGAGGACTTCCAAATCTGGAACACCGCCGACGCGAGCGTCGCCGACTCGGTGCGCGTGGTCGAGGGCTGGCACGCCCTCGGCGGCGACCGGTTCCGGATGTTCGAGGGGCCCGGGGCGGACGGCGGGAACTTCCGGATCCTGGAGCAGAACGGGGCCGGTGGGCACACCGTCGTCCACGAGGGACGGGCCCTCGGCGACGGCCGCTACCAGGTCTTCGACGGCCTGGTAGCCGACGGCGGAAACTTCCGGATCCTCGCCGATCTCGACCTCGCCGCGCCCGTCGTCGCCAACGCGCACGCCATCGGTGAGGGCCGCTACCTGGTCCTCGACGGGCCCGGCGCCGCCGGCGGCGCGAGCCGCGTGGAGATCTGGGACGGCGCGGAGTACGCCACGCACCAGGTCACCCATCGCGGCACGCTCACCCCCGACGGCACGCAACTGCGCGTCGACGGACTCGGTGGCGGCCGAGGGTTCCAGGTGTGGGACACGTCCGGCGCCGCGCCGCGCGTGGTACACGACGGCTACGCCGTCGGACGCGGTGACCTGCACCAGGTGTTCGACGGGCTCCGGAGCGAGGGCGGGCACTTCCGGGTGTTCCACGGTTCCGGCCTCGGCGCGCCCGTGGTCCGGCACGGTCACGCCATCGGTGACGGCCGTTACCTGGTCCTCGACGGGCCCGGCGCCACGGGCGGCGCGGGGCGCGTCGAAATCTGGAACAACGCCGAGTACACCACGCACCACGTCACCCACCGCGGCACCCGCACGCTCGACGGCACCGGTTTCCGGGTCGACGGCGTCGACCGTACCGCCGGCTTCCAGATCTGGCGCGACGGCGACACCGGCCCGCGCATCCTCAAGGACGCGCACCCGACCACCGGCGGGAGGTATCAGGTCTTCGACGGCCTCAAGGCCGACCGGGCCGGCTTCGAGGTGTGGGCGGACGGCACCTCCAGGATCGGCGCGGACGGCACCGTCACCGGCAGGACCGTCACGCTTCGCGGCACGCGCGAGGGCGACGATTTTCGGGTGGTCGACGTGCGCCGCGACACGTGGGAGAAGTGGGACGGCAACGATCTCACCCGCCACCGACTGGTCGAGTATCCGATCGACGGTCCGGTCGCGGGCGCGACCCGGCGCCTGGACCACAGCACCGGCACGTGGCGCGACGTGTACCCGGGCGGCGGAGCCCCCGCGCACGGAGTCCCGTGGGAGCACATGCCGTTCCGCAAGGGCACGATCGAGTCCTGGCCGGTCCACGCCGACGGTTCGGGCGGTGGAATCCGCAAGCTCGTCGACGACACCGGCGCGACCGTCTTCACCCGCGACCACTCCGGGATACCCGACAGTGGCAACTGGATCGAGGGCGTTCGCGACCGAACCGGCAAGTGGACCTGGGTCGAGAAGACCGTCGACGGCACTCCGGTCACCGCGGGCAACCGCTACGTGCGCTGGGACGACACGTCGTACGACGTCGCGAACAACGTCTTCGGCCGCAACTCGCGGCACTACTTCGGCGGTACGGTCCGGCAGAACATCCCGCAGACCGGCGGTGGGATGTTCGTCGCCGAGAAGGTCGGCCTCAGGGACTGGTCCTGGCAGCGGTGGGCCGACAACGGTGATCTGCTCGCGACCGGCAAGCTCGACTTCCGGCTCGACCAGAGCCTGGGCTTCAAGGCCAGAGTCGAGTTCGTCAAGCTCGACGGGGACGTCGTGCCCCGTCGGGTCACCGGCACCCACACGCCCGTCGCGTTCGAGCGATTCGCGCCCATGCGCGGCAGTTGGAAGGGTGACAAGTTCTTCTCGGCCGCCGACAAGGCCCGCGGCACCCGGCAGTACACGTTCGACTCGCAGGCTGCCTCCTTCGATCGGCAGTTCCGGCAGTACTCCGAGTACAACTACGTCAAGGAAGAGGTCGCCAAACTCGACACGTTCGGCGGCGACACCTTCAAGGCGCGCCGGGTCTGGCAGCAGCGCGCCGGTGTGCCGTCCGCGTACGGCAGGGCCGACTTCCCCGGCGGCCTGCTCTCCGGCGAGGACCGGCTGATGCGGTACTGGAAGGTGCACGCGTTGGGGGCCGACTGGACGAAGACCGGCGAGTCCGCGCTGCGTTTCCAGCGGATGAGCGACGCGTCGTGGCAGGACTTCTCCAAGGAGGGGACGCTGCTGCGCGAGAGTCGAGCGTTGAGCGACGGTCGCAAGCTGGAGTACCGGGCCGACGCGGCGCCGGGCGCGACCACCGACGGATGGACCACCAGGGGGCAGTGGAAGGAAACCCAGGCGGGCGCGACCGCCGAGGGGTACCGCGAGTTCGACGCGTCCGGCAAGTGGCGCGACGTCAGGACCGGCGACGAGGGCGCCGGCGTGGTCCGCGAAGTCGTCGACACCAAGGGCACGGTGCGCGAGTACGGCACGCCCAAGCCGTTGGGTCAGGCGATGCCGGCCCGCGTGACGGACGAGCTCGGAACCTGGCTGGACCGCAACCGGCTCGGGCAGATCACCGCGAGTCGCGAGGAGATCGGCGGGAACTTCGTCAAGGCGACCATGGACGGCAGGCCCGACGGGCGCTTCACCTGGACGAAGGAGAACGCGACCGGCACCCTCGTCACCGACTCCGGTCCCTCGACCGGCTATCGCACCACCAATCGCGCCGGCGCGCAGATGTGGGGCGAGGGCTTCGACGACGGATTCAAGGACTTCGCCCGGGTCGAGGGCGGCGAGGACGTCCTGGTCCACGAGCGCAAGCTGCTCGGCGACGGCCGGTTCGCGACGATCGAACGCGTCGAGCTCGGCTCGGGCGCCTTCGAGTACCGCACGCGGGTCAAGACGGCCGCCGGTGACTTCGAGCCCACCCCGGGCGGTCACACCGTCACGCACGTGGACGCGGGCGGCGCGAAGTGGCGCGATGTGATCACGGTGCGCAACGCGCAGGGCGAGGACGTCACGGTGACGATCCGCGCCGGACGCGGCGACGCGATCCGCGAGTATCACGCCGACACCCCGGGCGGGGTGCCCTCCGACCGGCACTGGAGCGACTACCGCAACGGGACGAGGATTCGCTCCTTCGAACCGGTCAGGGCCGCCGACGGGACGGTGGTCGCCTACCTGGAGAAGGACATCGCCTATCTCCAGTCGCGGATCTACGACCGGGCCGGCGACCTCGTCGTGCACCAGAGCTTCTCGACCAAGATCTTCGAGAAGCTCGCCGACACCGATCCGGGGCTGCTGAACAAGGTCCGGGCCAAGGTCAGTCCGGACAAGGTCGGCACCGCAGGACAGGTCGACGGCAAGTTCCGGCTCGTCGGCCGCGGTGACGACGCGGGCGGTGTCCTCAACGACGCCCGCGGCTACAACCGCGGGATGGGCGACACCAACCGGCGGCACTGGGGTCCGGCCAACGGCTTCGACGGTTCGATCGAGTGGTCGTTCGGGCAGAAGGCGTGGACCAAGGCCGGCATGGAGTTCATGCAGGACTTCGGCCTCTCCGTGCTCGCGGGCATGATCACCGAGTGGATCAACGACGGGGACATCTCCGGGACGGACATCGGCAAGATCTTCCTCAACGCGGGCGTGTCCGCCTCGATGGCCGGGGTGATGGCCCGCTTCCACGAGGCCAAGTTCGCACCCGGCACGTTCTCCCCGAAGCAGTTCAAGGACGGCCTGACCGCGAACGACTGGGGCAAGCCGTTCAACACCAACCCGTACTTCGGGGACAACTGGAAGACCGACTGGTCGAACTTCGACACCGCGCTGCGCTGGCGCTCGGGGATGTACAAGTTCGGGCTGGGCCTGGCCGTCAACCCGTTCGTCGCGTTCGTCAACGGGTCGATCAACGCCGCCGTGTTCGGTGACAAGAACGGCGTCAAGCACACCGGTGTGGACGCGCTCAAGTTCGGCGGGGTGGCCGCGCTCGGTTCGCTGGCGAGCGGCGCGTTCGGGCCGGGCGCCTGGAAGTTCGCCGCCGACGCCTACGCGGCCGGCCGCTTCTGGCGCAAGGCGGGGCCGCTCGACATCGGGATCAAGCTGATCGAGAAGATCGTCGACGGGCAACTCAACAAACTCTTCCAGGGTTGGCTCGACCTGGCCGGCAAGTACGACGACTTCCTGAACGGACCCAAGCCTTGAGCGTGTTCGGCATGCGCGGAAACCGAGGCGCCGACGCGCGCCGCACGATCGCCGACGCGGTTTCGGCTGCGGGCGACGGCGAACGGGTACTGCTCGCGCCCGGGGTGTATCACGAGCACATCGTGCTCGGCCGGTCGGTCGTCCTGGTCGCCGAACAGGGGCCGGGGAGCGTACGCCTGACGGGTGCTCAGGACGTGGCGCTCACGGTGACCGGCGGTGGCGCGGTCCGGATCGAGGGCCTGGTTCTGGTCGGCGCGGATGCCGACGCGCCGGCGGTGCGGCTCACCGGGTCGGCCGACGTGCTCTTCGACGACTGCCGGATCGAGGGCGGCCGACTCGACATCGCGGACGCCGCGCGGGTGAAGGTGACGGGCGGTCGAATATCGGGCGCGCGTGTCGCCGGGGTCGCGGTGTCGGGGGACGCTCGGCTGTCGATGACCGGCTGCCGAGTGCAGGAGATCGAGGGGGCGGGGCTCCTGCTCGCCGGAGCGGCGGCGGTCACCGTCGCCGACTCGGTGATCACCCGCACCGACGTCGGCCTGTGGGTGCGCGACGCGGCCACCGTGCAGGCCCGCGGGTCCCACTTCGCCGAATCCGCGCGCAACGCGCTGCTGGCGGAGGACTCGTCGGTGGTCGGCCTCGACGGGTGCCGGGGCAGCGACAGCGGCGCCGACGCGGTGATCGTGCGCGGCGACGCGAAGCTGACCCTGCGCAGTTGCGTGGTCGAGCGCGCGGGGGCGTCGGGGCTGGCCGTCTCGGGCCGCGCCTGCGCGAACGTGCTCGACGGTCAGATCGTCGCGGCCGGCCTCAGCGGGGTGGTCGCCGAGGACCGTGCCCGCCTGGACGTGGTCGGCGGGCTGATCCGCTCGACCGGGGCCAACGGCGTCTTCGCGCGCGGCACGGCGCGCGTCACCCTGGACGGGGTCGCGGTGGCGGACACCGCGTTCACCGCCGTGCACCTGGACGAGCACACACACGGCGAACTCGCGGCCGTCGTGCTCGGGCCCACGCCCGAGCACGGGTTGTGTGTCGCGGGAGCGGCCGAGGTGCTCGCGAGCGGGCTGCTCGTGCGCTCGGCCGCGATGACCGGCGTGCACGTGGGCGGCAGTGGGAGTGCCCGGTTGGTCGGCAGCGCGGTACACCGCTCGGGCATCGGACTTCGGGTCGAGGACGGCGCCGACACGGAGGTCGAGGACTGCGCGTTCGCGCACACCGAGCGGGCGGGCGTCGAGGTGGGCCCGGGCGCCCGGCC
>NZ_WWJX01000773.1 GCF_009865215.1 Streptomyces sp. SID3343
GCCAGGCGGGGCAGCCGCCGGGGGCGCAGGGCCGGCGTCCGGGCTCGCGGGGCGGCAACGCGCCGCAAGGGTTGGGCAACCCCACCCCGGGTCAGGGGGCAGGTCGCGGCGGCATGGGCGGCCTGCTCAACGGCAGCACGCCCGGCGCGGCGGTGACCAAGGCGCTGAAGCAGAACGCCGGCCGCTTCACGTGGGTGGCCGCGGCGGTCGGGTCCAACAGCGCGTCGGGCTATCAACTCGCCACCGGGAAGCCGGTGATGCCGATCGGCGGTTTCAACGGCAGCGATCCGTCGCCGACCTTGGCCGAGTTCCAAAAGTTGGTCACGGATGGTCGGATCCACTACTTCATCGGCGGCGGCGGGGGCGGCCTGCCCGGCGGCGGCGCGGCGGGGGGCGGAATGCGCAGCATGGGCGGTAGCAACCAGTCCCAGGCGATCGCCACTTGGGTCGAGCAGACGTACGCGGCGACCACGGTGGACGGGGTGACCCTGTACGACCTGACCGACACCCGTACCGATGCCGACGTCGGCGACGGAGCGGACGAATCGTCACCAACTGTCTGACGTGGTGTCAAGCCTGGTGGGGCGGGCGGCAAACGGGGTGCCCCGATGATCCGTAGGATCCTCCCCCGTGACGACGATCAAGATGCGAAGGGTCGGGGCCGGACTGATCGGCCTGCTGACGACCTTGGCCATGGTGGGCGGGACCGCACCGTCCGCGATGGCCGACGAGACCGAAGCGACCGCGCCGCCGCCCAAGGTCGAGCTTGTGCTCGACGTGAGCGGTTCGATGAAGGCGCAAGACGCCGGCGGGTTGACCCGCATCGAGGCGGCGAAGAAGGCGTTCAACGAGGTGGTGGACGCGGTTCCGGGTGAGGCCGAACTGGGCGTGCGCGTACTGGGTGCGACGTATCCGGGCAACGACAAGAAGCTCGGATGCGTCGACACCCAGCAGCTCGCCCCGGTGGGCAAGCCGAACAAGGTGGAGATCAAGACCGCGATCGCGACGCTGCGTCCGACGGGCTTCACCCCGATCGCGCTGTCGCTTCGCGAGGCCGCGAAGGACCTCGGTACGGGTGCCGGTACCCGCAGGATCGTGCTGATCACCGACGGCGAGGAGACGTGCGCGCCGCCGGACCCGTGCGACGTGGCCCGCGAGTTGGCCGCGTCCGGGCTCAACCTGGTCGTGGACACGCTGGGCCTGGTCCCGGACGAGAACACCCGCCGTCAGCTGTCCTGCATCGCGGACGCGACGGGCGGCACCTACACGTCGGTCCAGAACGCGGACGAACTGTCCCAGCGTGTCCAGCAGATCGTCAAGCGCGCGGTGCGCGAGGCGGACGAGACGCCCGCGACCGTCAAGGGCAGCCCCAACGGCTGCCCGGACGCACCGGTGCTCGCGCCCGGCGTGTACAGCGACCGCGAGGAGTTCGGCCAACACCTGTGGTACAAGGTCCCGGTCAAGCCCAACCAGGAGTTGCGGGCGACCGCGACGGTGGGCGCGGACCGCAAGGTGGCGCGTGACTACGACGTCACGGTCACCGCGTTCAGCGAGGACGGTCGCGAACTGGTCGGCAACGCCGGTGCGGGCAACGGCCGTACCGACGTCCAGTCGGCGGGATTGCGCTACCCGTACCGCACCGACTCCGACAACGCGAAGACCAGGACGATCTGTCTCGTGGTCACCAACGCGTTCGCGGCGCAGCCGGGCGTGGCCACCGCGCCGGGCCTGCCCTTGGAGTTGACCGTGGACCTGGTCCACGCGTCGCACGCGAAGGCCGCGAACGTGCACGGTCTGGGCCGGGGTTGGGTCTTCCTGGGTGTGCTCGCACTGTTCGGTCTGGTCGCCGGCATTGTGATCGGTTGGCTGCGTCGTGGCATCAAGGCGATCGGAAAGGCTCTGTGATGCGGGCGATCTCCCTGCCGAGGGTGAGGAAAATGTTCGCCGCGACGGCTGCGGCCCTCGTGGGCGTGGCGCTGTTCGCCGCACCGGCGAGCGCGGAGCAGGACGTACCGCCGGGCACGTCGTTCACGGCGGCCGGCAAGCTCAAGACGGGTGACGAGGCGCGCTGGTCGGCGTCCGCGGGCGAGTATCTGTACTGGCAGTTCCCGGCGACGGCCGGCAAGGACATCAAGGCCAAGGTCGACCTCGAACTCGCGCCGGGTGCCGCGCGCAGCGGTCCGGTGACGTATCGGATCGAGATCTACGACGGCCTGCGTCGGCGCCAGCCGTGCGTCGAGGGCAACCAGGTCGCCGCCGCGCAGAAGACCGACGCGAAGGTCAGTCTGACCTGCACGCCGCGCACGGTCCGCGACTGGTCCGAGCCGTGGTCGACCGACCCGCTGCCGGGCACGTACTTCGTACGGGTCGCGGCGATGGAGGTCCCGGAGCTGGACGCCGGTCTGCCGATCAAGGTGACCGTGCGGGTGGATACCAAGGACGGCGACGATCAGGTCCCCACGTCGGACCGGCAGCTGTCCGATCCGCTGGTGCCGATCACCAAGGCCGGCGCCGTGCTGCAGAAGGGCCAGTCCTCGGACACGCGCAGTATCGCGTGGGACGAGGAGGAGGACCACTGGTACACGTGGGACTGGATGTCGGGCCCGAACGCCCGCTGGTTCTGGACCGCGCTCGCGACGTTCGTGGCGGCCCTGATGGGCATCCTGGGCTTCCAGCTGACCCGCAAGAAGCGCAGCTGGTTCAGCTGAGGGTGCGCAACGGCCCTTCGGGTCGCCCCGGCGCGCATCGCGCCGGGGCGACCCGAAATGATTCGACCCGGCACCGACAGTCGTCGGAGCAGTCGTCGAGGTTTTTCCCAGGAGCGGAGCACGCCATGGTGGTCGAGCACGTGGACATCGCCGTCACGCCGGGTCGCGAGGAGGAATTCGAGGCCGCGTTCGTTCGAGGCCGCGAGGTCCTCGCCGAGGCCGAGGGCTTTCGGTGGGCGCGCCTGCTCCGCCAGATCGAGGCCCCGTCGTCGTTCCTGGTGCTGATCGGCTGGGACACCCTGGAGGCGCACACGGTGGGCTTTCGCGAGTCGGAGCTGTTCGGGCAGTGGCGCGCCGTGGTCGGTCCGTTCTTCGCGGTGCCGCCGACGGTCGTGCACTACGCCGGCGAGCTGACCCCCGCCGGCGACGCGTAGTCCTTGCCGCGACGCCGCGGGTTGCGACGCCGCGTGTTGCGAGTCGCCCAGGCCCCTCGTCCCGAATCGAAATCGGGGTGGGGGGCCTTCGCGTCGGCCGGTCACCGGGTGCGCCGCAGCACCTCGTCGAACTCGACCTCGCCCACGGTGGTGAGCAGGCGTAGCTCGCCCGCATGGCGCTGCGGATCGGCGAAGTACTGGCGGTGGACCACGTCGGTGCGACCGTGCGCGAGGTCGATGCCGCCGTCCAACGCCTCGCCGGGCCCGAAGCCGCCTTGGCCGCCGCCCGGTCCCGTGGCCAACCGCGACCACTCGCCGCGCACGGACTCCAACGCCAGGAAGGTCAGGTCGCCGTGCCATTGCGGCCCGATCACCGTGACCCGAACCTCCAGGAGGCCACCGGTCTGCGCGCGCGTCAGCGCCGATCGCCACACGTACAGGGTGGGTTCCGCCGCCAACACCCGAGGCTCACCGAATACGTAGTTCTCCTTGCCGCGTAAAAGGCCCATGCCGCTCCAAAGGCAACCGAACCGGCCAAGGGCTACAGTCCACCATCGCAGCCGAACACACGGAAGCCCGTTGCGCTCACTCCTCCCACAGACCGGCGACCGTCAGCCCCGGGTCGATGTCCGCGAGGGCCTGCGTCGGGTCGAGGGCCGGCACCACCCGATGCGTGGCGGCGGCGTGCGCGTAGACCAGGAGCAGGTCCTCGGCCGTCCATCGGATCGACGGCCACAGTGCGTCACGCCCCGGTCGCAGTCGGGTCAACCTGGTGTGGAACTCGTCGAGTTCGGCCGGATTGGCGAAGCTGCGGGCGGCCTGCATCGCGTCGTCGTCGGTACGCAGGAGGGCATGCGCAGGGACCACGGGCACCCGCATGACCGCGTCGGGGTCGGTATCGGGCATGCCCATGCCGTGGGCGACCCGGTGCAGCGCGGACGCCATGAGGAGCGCGACGAGCAATCCACTGTCCTCTCGGACACCACCGGACGGGAAGAACCTCGCGTCCCAGAAGTACTGTTCGGCGTTCAGGTGCTCGCGCACGAGCATGCAGCCGATTCCCACACAACTCTGCGGCAGGGTTCTCGCAGCCATACCGTCACCGTACGGGTCCGGTGGCGCGCCGTGGCGTGGTTCCGGTTATTTACGACACTGCCCCTTTCGGATCATCACTCGCCGCGCGCAGCCGCCGATCGTCGCGCACGGATACGGCCGGCAACGTTCGGTGACCGCGATCGAGCACTCGGACGCACGCTGCGTCACGGCGTGGTCGCCCAAAAAAACCGCTCGTCGCGACCACCCCCCGGTCGGATCGGCCCGAGGACGCCACCAGGCGCGCCGCGCGGCCGTCGGGAGTAATCCACTGGCCGGCTCCCCCTGGGTGCCACTTATCCTTGAGCACGTAATGGGAACGCCAGTAGCCACATCTCCGCTCGCCGACCTCGAGGCGCGCCTGCCCCAGCTGATGCTTCGCGATCAGTACCGCCTGCGACGCCGCCTCGACGCGGTCCGCAAGGGCCGCAGAGGCCCGCACAAGGCCGCCGACAAGGGGCGCCTGGATGCCGAGTTCGACGCCGCCGAGACGCGGGTGGCGAACCGGCGCGCAGCCGTGCCCGCGATCAGCTATCCGCAGGCCCTGCCGGTCAGTCAAAAGAAGGACGACATCCTCGCCGCGATCCGCGACCACCAGGTCGTCATCGTCGCGGGCGAGACCGGATCCGGCAAGACCACCCAGATCCCGAAGATCTGCCTGGAGCTGGGCCGCGGCGTCCAGGGCCTGATCGGGCACACCCAGCCGCGCCGGATCGCCGCCCGCACCGTCGGCGACCGGATCGCCGAGGAGCTGGGCGGACAACTCGGCGACGTGGTCGGCTACAAGGTCCGCTTCACCGACCAGTCGAGCGACAGCACGCTGGTCAAGTTGATGACCGACGGCATCCTGCTCGCCGAGGTGCAAAACGACCGGATGCTGCGCCAGTACGACACGCTGATCATCGACGAGGCGCACGAACGCAGCCTCAACATCGACTTTCTGCTCGGCTACCTCAAACAGCTGCTGCCGCGCCGACCCGACCTCAAGGTGATCATCACCTCCGCGACGATCGACCCGGAGCGCTTCTCGCAGCACTTCGACGACGCGCCGATCATCGAGGTCTCGGGGCGTACGTATCCGGTCGAGGTGCGCTACCGCCCGCTCGTCGCGGACGCCGAGGACGGTGACGACGACGAGGGCGACGCCAAGCGCCGACCCGACGATCGTGACCAGGTGCAGGCGATCAGCGACGCGGTCGACGAGCTGATGGGCGAGGCGTCCGGCGACATCCTGGTCTTCCTCAGCGGCGAGCGGGAGATCCGCGACACCGCCGAGGCGCTGAACAAACGGCAGTTGCGCAACACCGAGGTACTGCCGCTGTACGCGCGCCTGTCGGCCGCGGAGCAGCATCGGGTGTTCCAGCAGCACTCCGGTCGCCGGATCGTCCTCGCGACCAACGTCGCGGAGACCTCGCTGACCGTCCCCGGCATCAAGTACGTGATCGACCCCGGCACCGCCCGGATCTCCCGCTACAGCCTGCGTACCAAGGTGCAGCGGCTGCCGATCGAGGCCGTTTCACAGGCGTCGGCCAACCAGCGCAAGGGCCGCAGCGGGCGCACCTCCGACGGCATCTGTATCCGGCTGTACTCCGAGAGCGACTTCGAGTCGCGCCCCGAGTTCACCGACCCGGAGATCCTGCGCACCAACCTGGCCTCGGTCATCCTCCAGATGACCGCGCTCGACCTCGGCGACATCGCCGCGTTCCCGTTCGTCGAACCGCCCGACCGGCGCAACATCAAGGACGGCGTGCAACTCCTGCACGAGCTGGGCGCGATCGACCCCGACGAGCAGGACCACCGCAAGCGGCTGACCCCGATCGGCCGCAAGCTCTCCCAACTCCCGGTGGACCCGCGACTGGCCCGGATGATCCTGGAGGCCGAGCGCAACGGTGTCGTGCGCGAGGTGCTGATCATCGCGTCCGCGCTGTCCATCCAGGACCCGCGTGAGCGGCCCGCCGACCAGCAACAGCACGCCGATCAGATGCACGCGCGGTTCGCCGACAAGGAATCCGACTTCCTCGCGTATCTGAACCTGTGGAACTACATCAAGGAGCAGCGCGACGAGTTGTCGTCGAGCCGGTTCCGCAAGATGTGCAAGAGCGAGTTCCTGCACTACCTGCGCATACGCGAGTGGCAGGATCTGCACAGCCAGTTGCGCCAAGCCGCCAAGTCGATCGGGATCGAGGCGGCGAGCGGCGAACCCCAGGAACCGAACACGCAGTTCATCCACACCGCGATCCTGTCGGGGCTGCTGTCGCACATCGGCCTGATGGACGCCGCCAAGCGCGAGTACGGCGGCGCGCGCGGCACGCGCTTCTCGGTCTTTCCCGGTTCGGCGTTGTTCAAGAAGCCGCCGCGGTGGGTGATGGCGGCCGAACTCGTCGAGACGTCGAAGCTGTGGGCCCGGATCGCGGGACGGATCGAGCCCGAGTGGATCGAGCCGCTCGCGGGTCACCTGATCAAGCGCACGTACAGCGAGCCGCACTGGGAACTGAAGATGGCCGCGGTGATGGCCTACGAGAAGGTCACGCTGTACGGCGTCCCGATCGTGGCCGCGCGCAAGGTCGGCTACGGCAAGGTCGACCCGGAGATGTCGCGTGATCTGTTCATCCGCCACGCGCTCGTCGAGGGCGACTGGCGCACCCACCACAAGTTCTTCGCCGAGAACCGCCGACTGCTCGCGGACGTCGAGGAGCTCGAACACCGGGCCCGGCGCCGGGACATCATGGTGGACGACGAGACGCTGTTCGACTTCTACGACGAGCGGATCCCCGCCGACGTGGTCTCCGGGCGGCACTTCGACGCGTGGTGGAAGAAGGCCCAGCGCGCCGAGCCGGACCTGCTGAGCTTCGAGAAGTCCATGCTGATCAACGCCAAGGCCGGCGGGATCACCGAGGAGAACTACCCGAACACGTGGGTGGTCGAGGGCATCGAGCTCAAGCTGACCTACCAGTTCGAGCCGGGGTCCGACGCCGACGGCGTGACCGCGCACATCCCGGTCGCGGTGCTCAACCAGTTGACCGGCGAGGGCTTCGACTGGCAGATCCCGGGCCTGCGCGAGGAGTTGGTGACCTCCTACATCCGCTCGCTGCCCAAGAACATGCGCCGGGGGTTCGTGCCCGCGCCGGACTACGCGCGGTCGATCCTGACCCGTCTGAAACCGGGTCGGGGGTCCTTGGTGGACGTCCTGGAGCGGGAGTTGAGCCGCATGGCCGGCATGCCGGTCAAGCGGGAGACGTGGGACCTGTCGAAGATTCCCGAGCACCTGCGGATGACGTTCCGGGTGCTCGACGACAACAAGCGCACGCTCGCCGAGGGCAAGGACCTGGAAGAGCTCAAGCTCAAGTTGCGCGACCGGATGCGCGCGGCGGTCTCCGAGGCCGCGAGCACGCTGGACATGGAACGCTCGGGCGTCACTTCCTGGACGATCGGCGAGTTGCCGCGCGTGGTCGAGCAAAAGCGCGGGCCACTGGTGGTCAAGGCGTATCCGGCGCTCGTCGACGAGGGCGCGAGCGTCGCGGTACGGCTGTTCGACCGCGAGCCGGAGCAGATGCGCTCGATGTGGCTCGGCACCCGGCGGCTGGTGCTGCTGAACGTGCAGTCACCGGTGAAGCAGATCCAGGGCCGGCTGCCGAACATGGCCAAGCTGACGCTCAGTCACAATCCGCACGGCGGCATCGACGCCCTCTTCGAGGACATCCTCGCGTGCGCGAGCGACATGCTGATCGTGGACGCGGGCGGCCCGGCGTGGGACGAAGCGGGCTTTGCCAAGCTGCGGGAGCGGGTGAAGGCGGGGCTGCCGCGACTGACCGAGGACACCGTGGTCAAGGTCGAGCGGATCCTCGGCGCGTCGCACAACGTCGCCGGCCGGCTCAAGACCACCCGCAGCCCGGCGTTGGCGCCAGCGCTCGCGGACCTCAAGGCGCAGTACACCGCGCTGATCCACAAGGGTTTCGTGGCCGAGTCCGGCTGGCGCCGACTGCCGGACGTACACCGCTACCTGCAAGCCATGGAGCGACGCCTGCAACGCCTGGAGGCGGACCCGGTCCGCGACCGCGAGCGCATGCTGAAGGTCCATCAGATCCAGGCCGCCTACCAGGAGTTGATGGGCCGTCAGGCCAAGTCCGCGCCGATTCCCACCGAAATCGCGGCGATCCGCTGGCAGATCGAGGAACTGCGCGTGAGCTACTTCGCCCAGTCGCTCGGCACTCCGCAGCCGGTGTCGGACAAGAGGATCCTGAAGACGATCGAGGAGTTGGCCGGCTGACCATCGGCTCGGGTCCGGCCCGGTTCGGCTCGGCCCGGTTCGGCCCGGCTCGGCCCGGCGTCTGGCTCAGACCAGGTCGTTCTTGAACAGGTCGTGGTCGGTCAGCAGCTTCTCCAGGCGGGCCTGGTCCACGCGGCTGACCACGGCCTCGCTCTCCTGCCGGTCGCGCACGACCTTGGCGAGGGTGATGCTGGAGGTCACGACGTAGAGCACGCCGATGCCCAGGAAGGCCCGGATCCACCGGTCCACCGGCAGGTAGGCGATGCCGATCAGCACGGCGCTGACGGACACCGCGAAGGACAGCGCGGACTGGACGAAGAAGCCCTGGGTGTTGTTGGTGTTGCGCAGCGGCGTTGTCATGCCTCAAGTGTTCGCCGACAGGCGGCGCCGCACATGAGTACGACTACTCAACTCGCGGGATCGGTCCCGGAGTCGGGGGCGGCCGCGAAGTGACGCCGGCCCCCTCGACTCCGAGACCTATTCCGGTCGGCTACGCCGCGCGCCACCTGACACGGCTGTCGCCGGCCTTGGCGGAGCAGACCATCAAGGTGCCCTTGACGGTGGTACCGGTCGCACCCTCGGGGCTGCAGAACGCCCCCGGATGGACGGAGCCACCGGTGTCGGGCGGCGGGTCCTTCTTCGGCGGATCCTCCTTGGGCGGGTCCTTCTTCGGCGGGTCGGCCTTGGGTGGGTCCTTCTTCGGGGGGTCGGCCTTGGGTGGGTCCTTCTTCGGGGGGTCCGCCTTCGGGGTGTCACGCTTCGGCGGGTCCGCCTTGGGCGGGTCCGGTACGTTCGCCGTTTCCGGCGTCGGTTCGATCACCGGCGGCTGCTCGACCGGAGCGGCCGTGGTCGGCGGCGGTTCCGTGGTCGGGGCCGCGGTCGTCGGGGGCGCCGACGTGGCCGGGACGGCCGTCGTGGTGACGGGGGTCGGGAGCGGTGAGGACGTCGAGGCCGGCGTGACCTTGTCGGCGTCCTTGCCGTCCTTCGAGTCCCCGATCGCACCCGACGCCGCGCCGAGGAACAGCAGACCGGCCGCGACGCCGGCGCCGATCTTCACCGGCTTGAGCCACGTGGTGAATTTGATCATCAGGAAGATGCCGACCGGCGCGAACAGGACGAGCAGCACGACGATCCACAAGGTACGTCGATACCAGGGAAGTGGCGGCTGGGGTTGCGGAGGGAACCTGTGTGGCTGCGGAGGGTACGCGTCTCCGAAGCCCGGGCCCCCACCCGTTCCATATGACATGTGCGCATGGTGGCAGCAGCGACACGTGTGAATCGATCACGTGATCGAATCGAGATTCGGCCACCAACCGCCTTGTAGGCGAGTGGCCGATAAATGCCGTGGTTTCGGCTCGACGCGCAAAGGGGCGCCGGGCCGTCCCGAGGGATGGCCCGGCGCCCCTGCCGCGGCTACGGCAACAATCGCGCCTACGTCGCCTACCGCGACTACCGCGACTACGCGGCGATCGAGTGCGTCGCCGTGGCCGGCTCCAACGCCAACTCCAGCACCTCGCGCACGTCGGCGACCGCGTGCACGGTGAGCCGGCTGAGGACCTCCTCGGGGACGTCGTCCAGGTCGGCCTCGTTGCGCTTGGGGATCAGCACCGTCGTGACGCCGGCCCGCTCCGCCGCGAGCAGCTTCTGCTTGACGCCGCCGATCGGCAACACCCGCCCGGTAAGGGATACTTCACCGGTCATCGCGACATCCGACCGAACCGGGCGCCCGGTCAGCAGCGACACCAGCGCCGTGGTCATCGTGACACCGGCACTGGGACCGTCCTTGGGCACGGCGCCCGCGGGGACGTGGATGTGCACGCCGCGGTCCTTCAGATCGCCGACCGGCACCTCCAGCTCCGCCCCGCGCGAGCGCAGGTACGACAGCGCTATCTGGGCCGACTCCTTCATCACGTCGCCGAGCTGACCGGTCAGGGTCAGCCCCGTACCGCCCGTCTCCGCGTCCGCCAGCGACGCCTCGATGTACAGCACGTCGCCGCCCGCACCGGTGACCGCCAGGCCGGTGGCCACGCCCGGAACCGCCGTACGCTGCTCGGCCTTGCTCAGCAACGACTCCGGGGTGTGCCGCGGCCGGCCGAGGTAGTCACGCAGGTCGCCCGCGTCCACGACGATCGGCAACGGGTGCGATTCGGCGTCGAGCGCCTGCCGGGCCGCGACCTTGCGCAGCACCCGGGCAATGGAGCGCTCCAGGGTACGCACGCCCGCCTCGCGGGTGTACTCCCCCGCGAGCAGCCGCAGCGCGTCCTCGGTGAAGCTCACCTCGCTCGCGTCCAGGCCCGCCTTGTCGAGCTGGCGGGTGATCAGGTGATCACGGGCGATGACGACCTTCTCGTCCTCGGTGTAGCCGTCGAGCCGGACCAGTTCCATCCGGTCGAGCAGCGGCTCGGGGATGGTCTCCAGCACGTTGGCCGTGGCCAGGAACACGACGTCGGACAGGTCGAGTTCGACCTCGAGGTAGTGGTCCCGGAAGGTGTGGTTCTGCGCCGGGTCCAAGACCTCCAGGAGGGCCGCCGTCGGATCGCCCCGATAGTCGGAGCCGACCTTGTCGATCTCGTCGAGCAGGACGACGGGGTTCATGCTGCCCGCCTCCTTGATCGCCCGAACGATCCGACCGGGCAGCGCACCCACGTACGTCCTGCGGTGACCGCGGACCTCGGCCTCGTCGCGCACCCCGCCGAGGGCGACGCGCACGAACGAGCGGCCCATCGCGCGGGCGACGGACTCGCCCAGCGACGTCTTGCCGACGCCGGGCGGACCCACGAGCGCGAGCACCGCGCCGGAGCGCCGACCGCCGACGACACCCAGACCGCGCTCCTCGCGACGCTTGCGAACCGCCAGGTATTCGACGATGCGCTCCTTGACGTCCACGAGACCCGAGTGGTCCGCGTCCAGGATCGCGCGGGCCTCGGCGATGTCGTACGCGTCCTCGGTCCGCTCGTTCCACGGCATTTCCAGGACGGTGTCCAGCCACGTGCGGATCCAGCCGCCCTCGGGCGACGCGTCGGACGCGTGCTCCAGCTTGTCGACCTCCTTGAGGGCCGCTTCGAGCACCTTCTCCGGCAGGTTCGCGGCCTCGACCCGCGCCCGGTAGTCCTCTTCCTCACTGTCCGGGGTGCCGTTGAGCTCGTTGAGCTCCTTGCGCACCGCGGCGAGCTGCTGCTTGAGCAGGAACTCGCGCTGCTGCTTGTCCATGCCCTCCTGGACGTCCTTGCGGATCGTCTCGGCGACGTCGAGCTCGGCGAGGTGGTCGCGCGTCCAGCCGACCACCTTGGTCAGCCGCTCCCGGACGTCGACGGTCTGGAGCACGTCGATCTTCTGCTGGAGCGTCAGGTAGGGCGCGTATCCGGAGTTGTCGGCCAGGTCACTGGGGTCCTCCAGCGCCTGGACGTGGTCCACGACCTGCCACGCGCCACGCTTGCCGAGCACGGTGGTGACCAGGGCCTTGTACTCGCGGGCCAGCTCCTGGGTCTGCTCGTCGGCCTCGACGTCCGCCACCCGGGTCGCCTCGACCCACAGGGCCGCGCCCGGCCCGGTCGTACCACTGCCGATGCGCACCCGACTCACCCCGCGTACGACCACCACGGACTCCCCGCCCGGCAGCCGCCCGACCTGCTCGATCACCCCGAGCGTGCCGACGGCGGGGTATTGCCCGCCGTCGCGTGGAACAAGCAGCACCCGCGCCTTGCTCTCCGTACGGATGCCCGCCCCGCTCTGCTGCCCGGCGGCGGCGCGGGCGGCATCCACGGCCGCGCGCGTCTCGGCGTCGTCGAGTTCGAGCGGGACCACCATGCCGGGCAGAACGACAACGTCGTCCAAGGGAAGAACCGGCAGGGTCAGAGTCCCGATGGTCTCGCTCATGTCATACCCCTCAAGTCGCCACAGTCGAAAAACTTGCGCTGCATTGACTCAAGAAACAAGAGCCCCCCTTTGTTCCCCACCTCTTGCCCCGGGTGTTCGCCCTCGGCGAATTCCTGTCCTACGACGTGTCTCTTCGCGCGACGCAGACAAAGCGCGCTCGCGTGAGATGGGGGTTTCGGCCGGTGGGGCTCGGCTGTGACCTCGCCGGTCGTCACACGCGCGAGCCGCCCTCGCTTCCCCGTCGTCTTTCCTCACCCCTCCCGGGGAATCCGGCGGTGAGGAACGCCGACGGCTGTCCCGAGGGCGCTACCGCTCCGGGCCGGCGTCCCGGTGGTGGGTGGCGTGCAGGCTGCCGAGCAGGGAGAGCGCCTGGGCGCTGGGGCTGCCCGGTTCGGCGTGGTAGATCACCAACTGCTGGCCGGACGCGCCGCGGACGTCGAAGGTCTGGTAGGTGAGGTCGAGGGGCCCGACGTCGGGGTGGACGAGCTTCTTGCCGTCACGGGACTTCCCGTGGACGCTGTGCGCGGACCACAGGGCGGCGAACTCGTCGCTCTCCTCGATCAGGGCGTCGACGAGATCGTGCAGGCGCCGATAATTCGGGTCCAGGCCCATGGCGTGGCGCAGTCCGGCGACGACCGCCTCCGCTGCCCGCCCCCACTGCGTGAAGAAGTCTCGCGCGGCCGGGTCGAGGAAGGTCATGCGCGCCATGTTGTCCATGGTCTCGAACGCGGAGAACAGCGCGACGGCCAGCGCGTTCGACGCCAGGAAGTCGTCGGCCGGGTTCAGGACGAACGCCGCCGCGTTCGGATACGCGTCCAGCAGTTGCCGCAGCGCGGGACTGACCGCCTCCCTCGGCTGCCGCCGACTCTCCGGCGCGGTGCCCGCCAACCGGAACATGTGCGCCCGCGCTTCGTCGTCCATCAGCAGCGCGCCGCCGATCGCTTCGAGGATCTGCGGGGAAGGGCTGCGCTCGCGGCCCTGTTCGAGGCGGGCGTAGTAGTCGCTGTTCATGCCGGCCAAAACGGCGACCTCCTCCCGTCGCAGCCCCGCCACCCGGCGCGCGCCGTAGGAGGCGAGCCCGACGTCGTCGGGTCGCAGGCGGGCGCGGTGGGCGCGGAGGAATTCTCCGAGATCGTTGCCGTTCACCCCTCCAGGCTAGGTCGTCCTCCACGGCGCGTGCCTGGGTGCGCCGTACCCGGGCACGACTCGTCCTGGTTCGGCTCCCTCCGGCCGCCCACGCTGGTGATCGGCATCCGCGAAAGCAAGGGAGCGCATGGTGGGAAAGCAGTCGAGTACGCCGGAGGACGCCTCCGGGCGAAGGACCGGTGACGTGGACGTGGTCGGAATGTGGGTGACGGCGGACGGGCACATCCGGCAGGAGCTCCGCGCCGACGGCCGCTACGACGAGGCCCGCGGCACCCGTCGCAGCGCCTACACCGGCCGCTACACGGTGACCGGCGCCCATCTCGACTACGTCGACGACACCGGCTTCACCGCCACGGGCGACATCCGCGACGGCGTGCTCTTCCACGAGCACCTCGTCCTCCACAAGGAAGAGCTGGCATGACTCACACGACCAAGACCTTGCTGATCACCGGCGCCGGCAGTGGCCTCGGCCGCGCCTTCGCCATCGCGGCTCTCGACGCCGGACACACCGTCGTCGGCACCGTCCGCAAGGACGCCGACGCGACCGCCTTCACCGCCCTGCACCGCGAGCGTGCGCACGCCCGCATCCTCGACGTGACCGACGACGAGGCCGTGTTCGCCGTGGTGGGTGAGGTGGAGGACGTCGTCGGCCCCATCGACGTGCTGATCGCCAACGCCGGCTACGGCCTGGAGGGCACCTTCGAGGAGACGCCCCTGGCCGACCTGCGCGCCCAGTTCGACGTCAACGTCTTCGGCGCGGCAGCCACCGTCCAGGCCGTCCTGCCGTTCATGCGCGAACGGCGCCGCGGGCACATCCTGGCCGTCACCTCCATGGGCGGCCTGGCCGGCTTTCCCGGGGTATCCGCCTACTGCGGCAGCAAATACGCCCTCGAAGGCATCCTCGAAGCCGTCGGCAAGGAAATCGCGGCCTTCGGCATCCACGTCACCGCGATCGAGCCCGGATCCTTCCGCACCGACTGGGCCGGGCGCTCGATGATCCGCGCACCGCGGTCCATCCCCGACTACGACGACCTGTTCGAACCCATCCGCGCCGCCCGCCGACAGGCCGACGGGCGGCAACTCGGCAACCCGGCCCAAGCGGCCGCCGCCGTTTTGCACATCCTCGACGCACCCGACCCGCCCGCCCACCTCGTCCTCGGCTCCGACGCCCTACGCCTGATCCGAGCAGGCCGCGACGCCGTCGACAGTGACCTGAACACGTGGGAAGACCTCGCCCGTTCCACCGACTTCCCCCAGGGAAGCTGAGCCGGCGAGCAGACACCCCGCTCGGTACGCAAGCCCGGAACCCGGAACCGGGGGGACCGGGAACCGCAGCGGAACCCGGGCGGGAATCGAGGCTGCCACCCGCACCGCCGCCATGTCGGCGGCGTGCGGGGCCGGCAGTGACAGGTCTTCACCCTCTGTAGGCGGCCTGTTCACGTGGGGGCGAAGGTGCGGTAGTGCCGATAGGCGATCATGGGGGCGGGTGTAAGAACCCGGGACACCGCCATCGGGACCCGCGGACCCGTCCGGCGGATCCGTATTCGCGCTCGGACCCACGAAGGACGGCACGTGACCGACTACGAGGACCACATCGTCATCTATCGACGAGAGCACAGCCGTTCGTGCCGACACATGCTCCCGATCGTCCGCACGATCGCCAACGGCATCGGTATCCCGCTGCGGGAAGTGGTGATGGACACCGCCGCGGCCGACCACGCGGGACTACCGGTCCTGCCCACGACCCGTCGCATCCGCAACGGGACGATCATCGGCGAGGTGATCGGGGCGATGCCGCCGACCCAGGTGGTGGCGGCGCTGGCCCATCCGATGCCGCGGAGCTGAGCACACACCGGTAATCCATGACCACCACACGACGGCGACGCTGCCCGAAACGGCGTCGTCGTTTTTTCGTGGGTCAAGCACGCGGACACGGTCGCGGGCCCGGAGAACCGGGTCGCGGGAACCGAGCGCCGGATGCACGCAGTTGCCCGACCAAACCACGCTTGACTTCAAGTGAGCTTTAGCTTCTAACGTTTCTCTCGTCACCCGGCGCACCGGTCGCCGGGGACACCCAGTACCTCTCGGGGGAACGCCATGAGCATCGCCACGAACTCGATCACCGACACCGCCGCCACCGCATCGGCCACTCGTTTCCGTCTCGCCGTCATCGTCGGCAGCACTCGCGAGGGCCGCTTCGCGCCGGTCGTCTCCGACTGGTTCGCCGAGAAGGCCGAGCAGCACGGCGACTTCGCGGTGGACGTGATCGACCTCGCCGAGATCGAACTCCCGGCCGTGTGGTCCGCGATGGGCAGCGAACCGGCCGCCGTGGTCAAGGCGTTGGGTCTGCGGCTCGCCGCCGCCGATGCCTTCGTCGTGGTCACGCCGGAGTACAACCACAGCTTCCCGGCCGGCCTCAAGAACATGATCGACCTCTACCGCGGCGAGTGGCAGGGCAAGCCGGTCGGTTTCGTGTCGTACGGCGGTATCTCCGGCGGCCTGCGCGCCGTCGAGCAGCTTCGGCTGATCTTCGCCGAGCAACACATGGTCACCACGCGGGACGGTCTGGCCTTCCCGATGGCGTGGGAGAAGTTCGACGCCGACGGTCGTCCCGTCGACGTCGCGGGCACCGACGGCGCGGCCGCGGTGATGCTCGACCAGCTCGCCTGGTGGTCGCACGCGACGCGGCAGATGCGCACGAGCCGCCCCTACGGCGTCTGACTCGCCCCGCCCGTTCCCGCCGCGACCGCCAGGAGCCCGTGATGGCAACAACCACCGTGCCCGCACCGCAGCCGTCCACCTCCGCCCGCCCGCGCGGCGTCGCCGCGATCGCCGTCGTGGTCGTCCTGGGCTCGGTCATGTCGGTGCTCGACATGACCGTGGTCAACGTCGCGCTCAACCACCTCTCGCAGGACTTCGACGCCCCGCTCGCCACGATCCAGTGGGTGGCCACCGGCTACACCCTGGCCCTGGCCACGGTGATCCCGGTCGCCGCGTGGGCGATGGGCCGCTTCGGTACCAAGCGCCTGTACATGTTCTCCATCACGACGTTCGCGGCCGGTTCCGTCCTGGCGGGTCTGGCCTGGTCGGCGGAGTCGCTGATCGCCTTCCGGGTGGTGCAAGGGCTGGGCGGCGGCCTGATCATGCCGGTCGGCATGACCATCCTGGCCCGGGCGTCCGACCCGAGCCGAATGGGCCGCACGATGGCCATCCTGGGCATCCCGATCCTGATCGGCCCCCTCGCCGGGCCCATCCTGGGCGGCTGGCTCGTGGACGACGTCTCGTGGCGGTGGATCTTCTTCATCAACGTCCCGATCGGCGCCCTGGCACTGGGACTTGCCGCGCGAGTGTTCCCGCGCGATACCCCGCAACCGACCAGGCCGCTGGACGTGATCGGCCTGCTGATGCTCTCCCCCGGACTCGCGCTGCTGATCTACGGACTGGCCACCGGCGGCGAGAAGGCCGACTTCACCGGCCCCGGAACGCTCGTGCCCGCACTGCTGGGCGCACTGTCGGTGGTCGCGTTCGTCATCCGGGCGCTGCGCGTCGAGCACCCGCTGATCGACCTGGGCCTGTTCCGCAGCCGGGCGTTCGCCGCCGCGGCCGCGACGATGGTGCTGTTCGTGTGCGCCTATTTCGGCTCGATGATGCTCGCCCCGATGTACTACCAACTGGTGCGCGGCGAAAGCGCGACCGCGTCCGGTCTGCTCGGCGCGCCGCAGGCGATCACCACCGCGGTCACCATGCAGTTCGCCAGCCGACTCAGCGACCGGATCGCGCCGGGACGAATCGTCCTGGCCGGGATCGTGGTCGGCGCCTCGGGCTTCCTCGCCTTCACCACGCAGGTCGCCGCCGACACCCCCTACTGGGTACTGATGGGCTGCCTGGCGGTGACGGGCGTCGGCGTCGGGATGACGCTCATGCCGACCACGGCGTCGGCGCTGCGGGAGATGTCCCACGAGCAGGTTCCGGTAGCGGGCACCACATTGACGATCGTCCAGCAGATCTCGGCCGCGCTCGGCGGCGCGCTGGTGTCGGTACTCCTGGCCGGCGCGATGCGCGACAACCTGCCCGAGGGTCGGGGCGCGGGCGGTCTGGGCGAACTGCACTCGCTGTCGCCGACCACCGTCCACGAGATCGCACCGCGCCTCGCGGACGCGTTCCAAAGCTCCTACTCGTGGTCGGTCGCGTTGATGGCGTCGGCGTTCCTCCCCGCGCTGTTCATGAGCCGCCGCCGGCCGGCAACGGCCATCGGGCCCGAGGCCGCGCAGCCCGTCGAACCTGCCACACCCCGCCCCGAGGAGGACCGGACCAACCCCGCCCCCACTCACGTCTAGCCGGCAACACACCACCCACACAAGGGGATCGCCCACTCACCGGGCGATCCCTTTCGGCGCGCACGGCGAACCGCGCGGCGCTATCCGGCCTCGTGGCGACGCTCGGTCATCGCGTCGGGGCCCTTGAACCCGCTCGCGGAATCGCGTTCGGCCTCCCGGTCCGCGTTCCACTCGGTGGCCTGCGGCAGTTCCTCCGCTGCCGTCGCAGGTACCGGTACTTCGGCCTCGCGCACCATGCCCACGATCCGACGACCCGTCAGGCCCAGGCTGAGCAGGCCCACGCCGTCGAACAGCAGGGCCAGCGAGATGAACGCGCCGATCGCGTATCGGCTGTTGCTCGGCCATTCGGCGAGCACCAGCAGGCCCAGGGCCAGGTCGGCCACGCCGACCGTGATCGTCCAGACCATCGCGGCCGACAGACTGGCCACACCGCCGACGACGCGGAACATGCCCGCGCCGAGCAGCAAAAGCGCCACGAACAGGGTCAGCGTCGCCGCCGCGACCTCCGGCCGGCGCAGCAGGATCACGCCCGCCGCGATGTTGAGCGCGGAGACGGCGACGACGAGCCAGAACGCGTTCTCCTTGCGGGCCTGGATCGCCTGAACCAGCCCGATCACACCGCCGATCGCCAGCAGCCAACCGAACAACAGCATGCTCGTGAGCGTGGCCGTCGCCGTGTACAGCAGGCCGACGACGCCACCGAGCACGAGCACCGTGCCGAGCGCGACGAGCAGGCCGAAGCCGAACCCCTTGCCGCTGCGCCGGTGTCGACCCGTACCGGCTCCCGCTGCGGTCGCGGTCGCGGAGCCCTTCGCGGAGCCTTTCTCGGAGCCCTTCGTGGAGCCCTTCGTGCTGTCCATGGGTGCCACTCCTCGGATGTGCCCCACGCCCGCCGTATCGCGCGCGCAGTACGCCTTCCCACTGGAAAGCGACATATCCACAGGTTCGGTCGCGTGTTCAGCGACCGGGACCCGGTGGCAGCGACGGCGGCAGCGCCGACCGCACCGGTGACAGTGCCGGCGCGAGCGCCGGACGCGACGCCGGGGCGGGGGTCGGCGCCGGCACCGGAACCCCGCGCACGGCCGAGCTCGGACGGTCCGTCAGGCCCAGGAAATGTCGGCGCAGCCGATACTTCTCCACCCGCCCGTTGGGCGTCCGCGGCATCCGCGCGACGACCCGCACCCAGGTCGGGCGCATGTACGCGGGCAACGACTGCGCACACCACGCGCGTAGCTCGTCGGGGTCGAGCGCGCGCCCCGGTTCGGGCTCCGCGTACAGGACCACCTCGTCCTCGTCGCGCGCGTCCGCCGGGACCCCGAAGACCGCGCCCACCGCGATGTCCGGATGCTGATTGACCAGGTCCTCGATGTGATAAGCCGACACGTTCTCGCCGCGGATCCGGATCCGGTCCACGACCCGGTCGACGAAGTGCAGCAGCCCGTCCTCCTCGTCGAACACGGCCGCGTCGCCGGTGTGGAACCACAGGTTGCGGGTGGCCTCGGCGATGCTGAGCGGGTCGTCGAGGTATTCCTGCACGAGCAGGCCCGGCAGATGCGGGCGGATCGCGAGGTGGCCGACGACACCACGTGGGCACGGCCGGTCGTAGTCGTCGAGCACGGCCACCCGGGCGAACGGCAACGGCGCGCCCAGGCACCCCTTGCGCACGATCGCGGCCCCGTCGACCACCGGCACGCCCAGCCGGGCGCACACCGCCGCGACGGCCTTGTCGGTGAGCCCGCGCCGCAACGACGGCGGCGTCCCCAGCGCAGGGGGAACACCGGTGAGCACCGCCGCGATCGGCAGCCCCGTCTCGACCTGGCCGTACGCCGCCACGACCGTATCGATGCCGAACCGACGCGCGAACGCGTGATGATTGGGCGGCAGCGGCTGGATGAGCACCTTGGTGAGCGGGTTCGACTGCTCGCCGCGACGCTCGGGCGCGCCGGAGAGCCAGCCCACCATGTGATCGGTCAGTACCGCGCCGGTCGCCCCCGCGCCGACCACCCGTCGCCAGAACTCGACCGGGTGGAAGCGGTCCCACAGGGACACCGTCGCGCCCGCCCAGGCCGCGCGGGCCACGCCGGCGAAGGCGCCCACAGCCGTGTGCAGCGGCAGGTCCACGTGCACCACGTCGTCGGGGGTGGTCAATCGGCGCAGCAGCAGCGTGTACGCCGCGAGCCAACGGTGCGGCAGCACCGACGCCTTGGGCCGGCCGGTCACGCCGGCGGTGAAGACGATCATGCCGGTGTCGGCGGGGTCGATGGCCACGGCCGGCGGGATCGCGCGGGCGAGGAAGTTGCCGTAGGGGATCTCGGGGTAGCCGTGGGGCGGTCGCGGCCCGACCGCGTCGTGCACGGTCAGCCGCGGGGGGCGGGTCAGGTGCCGGCGGACCGCTTCGAGCGCGGCGACCTGCCCGCGCTCGGTGACCACCAGGGCGGGCTGGATCGCGTCGAGTCGGTCGAGCAGTGCGTCGCCGAAGACCTCGGGGTCGAGCGGGCAGTAGACCGCGCCGGCCTTCCAGATCCCGAACATCCACAGCGCGGTGGCGTAGGCGCTGCGACAGTGCACCACCACCCGGTCGCCGCGCCGGATGCCGGCCCGGTCGAGGTTGCCGGCGATCGTGTCGGTGGCGCGCTTGGCCTCGGCGTAGCTGAGGTCGAGGCCGTGCTCGCCGTAGTGGATGAAGACCCGCATCGGAGAGTGCACGGACCACATGTCCAGGGCCGCGGTGACCGATTCGCCGTCCGCTGCGAGCTCGGCGGCGAGACCCGCCTCGACTTCTTCGGCGGTCATTGCTGTGAAGCACCCCCTGCGATGCCCGGAAACCCGTGAAGTCCGACTGATGTCCGGCGTGTACTCCGTCACACGGGATGACGAACATATCGCCTGGAGCGGTTGCTTGGGGGGCTCGGAGCGGGGTTCCTACCGGTGGGTTCGGCGCATAGCATCCAGGGGGCCCGGTTGTCGACGGTGTGTCAGGAAAACCTCGACGGGTCGTCATGACGGAGAACGGAGGCACCGCTTGTGGCAGATCGGGGCAGCGTGACCGATACCGGCGACACGACACGTGCGGGCGCGATCGACGCGCACGACATGCGGCGGCGCGTACGCGAGCTTGTCGCGGCGCACGATCCGACGACGATGGAGCCGGTCGAATTCCTCGGCCGGCGTTTCGACGCGGGCCTGGCCTGGGTGCACTTCCCGGTGGGTGCCGGCGGCCTGGGCGTCTCCAGGGCCCTGCAGCAGCCGGTCGAGGACGAGCTGATCGCGGCGGGCGCGAAGCCCGCCAGTGGATATCGCAACCCGATCGGCCTGGGCATGGGCGCGCCGACGATCGCCGCGCACGGTGGCGACGAGCTCAAGGCGCGGTTGCTGCGCCCGCTGTGGACCGGGGGAGGAGATCTGGTGCCAGCTGTTCAGCGAGCCGGGCGCGGGGTCGGACCTCGCGGGGCTGGCCACCCGGGCCGTGCGCGACGGTGACGGCGACTGGATCGTCAGCGGGCAGAAGGTGTGGACCTCGCTCGCGCACAAGGCGCGTTGGGCGATGCTGTTGACGCGCACCGATCCGGATCTGCCCAAGCACCAGGGGCTGACCTACTTCTTTCTCGACATGACGTCGCCGGGTGTGGAGGTGCGGCCGCTGCGGCAGGCCACCGGGCAGGCCGAGTTCAACGAGGTCTTCCTGACCGACGTGCGAATCCCCGACGCCTACCGCGCCGGCGACGTGGGCCAGGGTTGGGCGGTGTCGAACACGACGCTGATGAACGAGCGGGTCGCCATCGGCGGCGCCGCGGCGGCCCGCGAGGCGGACGCGATCGGCGCCGTCGCGCGGATGTGGCGCGATCGGCCGGAGTTGCGTACGCCGGGGCTGCACGATCGGCTCCTGCGTGCGTGGGTGGAGTGCGAGGTCGCGCGCCTGGGCAACGAGCGGATTCGGCAGCAGTTGGCCGCCGGCGCGCCCGGGCCCGAGGGTTCGGCCGCCAAGATCGCCTACGCGCGGCTGAACCAGGACGTGACGCGGTTGTGGTTGGAGCTGACCGGCGAGGACGGGCTCGGCTACGACGACTGGACGATGCGGCGCAGCGAGTTGGGTCAGGCCGCGCTCGGCGCGCGGGCGGCGGGCTACTACTACCTGCGGGCCAAGGGCAATTCGATCGAGGGCGGCACGAGCGAGGTGCTGCGCAATGTGATCGCGGACCGGGTGTTGAACCTGCCGCGCGAGCCGCGTACCGACACCAAGGTGGCGTGGAAGGAGATCCCTCGGTGACTGATCCCCGTGTCGAGTCGGCTGCCGATCCGCACATCGGTGCCCGCTCCGAGCCCCGTATCCCGTCGCTGCTGTACGGCGAGATCGAGGAGGAACTACGCGCGACCCTGGGCGAGTTGCTGCACGATCGGTGCGCGTGGCACGACGTGCTCGCGCGCGTCGACACCGACGAGGCGTACGACGAGGGCCTGTGGAAGGCGGTGGCGGCCGAGTTGGGCCTGGCCGGGCTGCTGATTCCCGAGGAATACGGCGGGGCCGGGGCGGGGCCGCGAGAGGTCGCGGTGGCCTTGGAGGAGTTGGGCCGCGCGGTGGCGCCGGTGCCGTTTTTGGCCAGCGCGGTGCTCGCGACCCAGGCCCTGCTCGCGTCGCCCGCGTCTGCTGCTCGCGACGCGGCGCTGCGCGCGCTCGCGGACGGAACCCGCACCGGCACCCTCGCGGTGACCGCGAACACCTGGCCGGGGGCGGGCTTTCCGCTGTCGGTGACCGGTTCACCCGATGCCGACGGGCTGTTGCTGACCGGCGCGGTGACCGGGGTGTTGGCCGCGGACCGGGCCGATCTGCTGGTGGTGCCGGCGCTGGTGGACGGCGAGCGGCAGCTGACCCTGGTGGCCGGTGACGCGGCGCATCTGGTCCGGCGTTCGGTGACCTCGCTCGACGCGACGCGCCCGGTGGGCGAGTTGACCCTCGATCAGGTCCGGGCGGTGGTGGTGGCCGGCCCCGACACCGCCCAGGAGGCGCTGGGGCAAGCCCTGCGCTACGGCGCGGCGTTGCTCGCGTCGGAGCAACTGGGCGTCGCGCAAAGGGCGTTGGACGAGGCCGTGTCGTACCTGAAGGTGCGTCACCAGTTCGGCCGGCCGATCGGGTCGTTCCAGGCGCTGCGGCACCGGGCGGCCGACCTGTGGTCGGACATCGCCGCCGCACGGGCGGCGGCGCGCTACGCGGCGGCCTGCCTGGCGGAGGGCTCCCCCGACGCGGCGGTGGCCACGGCGTTGGCGCAGGCGTACTGCGGTGACGTGGCGGTGCGCGCGGCGGAGGAGTGTGTCCAGATGCACGGCGGGATCGGCTTCACGTGGGAGCACCCGGCGCACCTGTACCTCAAGCGCGCGATGTCCTCGGCGCTGCTGCTGGGCACCGCGGACCGGCATCGGAGCACGCTGGCGACGCTGGTGGATCTGCCGCCGTCGATCTGAGGCACCGCCGCCGCGGTCGGGTCGCGCCGGCCCGGACATGCCTGTGGGCGGCCCCGAACCGGGGCCGCCCACACGCGTGTTCGGCCGATGTCGTGGTCGGTAACGGTTTCCGCTCACGACACCACGTGGCCCTCAACTGCGAAGCATCAGCACGATCATCACGACCGCCACCGCCATCAGCACGGTCCACACGATCGTGACCAGGCGCAGGCGCCTTCCGTCCCGAGGGGCCGGGTCGTCCCGAGGGGCGGAGCCGTCCCCGGGGGCTGATTGGTCCCGACGTGCGGACTCGTCCCCGAGGGCGGGAGGCTCGGCGGGGCCCGGAACCCCTGGTCCCGGCTCCGCCGTTTGCGGATTGTCGCTCATCTTTTGCTACCCCTCGCAGGTGCTGCGCGCGGCGACCGTCCCGTTCAGGATGCCACCGCGCGCCGCCCGTTGAGGAGTGTTTGTCAGTGGCCCGCCGGGATCGTGGGGAGCACCGTGGTGGCGTCCTCCGCGCGGCCCGCGGCCTGCGGAATCTGCTGGGCGGCGATCAGACGCGCCAGCCAGAACCGCATGAACGTGGACAGCGAATAGCGCAGGAAGAGGGCGAAGCCCAGGATGGAGACCGGGATCGCCGACAGACCCAACGTGATCGCGTCGTTCTGCGTCAGGTAGAGCGTGGTGTTGTGGGACATGAAGTAGGCGCCGACGCCCATCACGATCCCCAGACCCATGAGCCCGACGCCCAGCCACATGAGCTGGGTGTCGAGTGTGGTCTTGGGCGCGCGCAGCTTCAGCTCCCCGACGTCGGCGGTGAACTGCCGGGTCCGGTCCTGGGTCGCCGGGGCGCCCAGTGCGGCGTGCTTGGGGTACGGCGGCTGTGGGGGTGCGGCCGGCGGCACCCCCTGCTGCAGGGTCGGCGCTTCGCCGGCCGAGCCGCCCGTAGGGTGCCCGTCGGCGTTCACGCTGTTCATACTCATTTAAAGGGTCACCTCGTGGGTCGCCGTGAGGTTGATGCGTACCCGACGGCCATCGGATCAGCCGCCCAGATACGCGCTGTGCAGGTCGCCGGCGATCTCGTCCGGGGTGCCGACCTGAAGGATCCGGCCACCGCTCATGACCGCGGCCAGGTCGGCGACGGCGAGTGCCGTACGCGCGAACTGCTCGACCAAGAGCACGGTGACACCGGTCTCGGCGATCTTCCCGACCACGCCGTACAGCTGGTCGACGACGAGGGGCGCCAGGCCCATCGACAGTTCGTCCAGCAAGATGATGGCCGGGTTGGTGGCGATCGCCCGGGCGACGGCCAGCATCTGCTGCTCGCCGCCCGACATCGTGCCCGCCGCCTGGGTCCGGCGTTCCTTGAGGCGGGGGAAGATCGGGAAGACCTTCTCCTCGATCTCCTTGCGGGAGACGCCTCGGTAGGTAGCCATCCACAGGTTCTCGGACACGGTGAGATTGGGGAAGACCCCTCGGCCTTCCGGAATGCTGCACAGGCCGATCCGCGCGAGGTCCACGGGAGCGGCCCCGGTGACGCACCGTCCGGCGAGGTAGACGTCCCCGCCGGTGGGCTGGTGGAGCCCGGTGATCACCTTGAGCATCGTGGTCTTGCCCGCGCCGTTGGGGCCGAGCACGGCCATCACACCGCCGGCGGGGACCGCGAGGTTGACCTTGTGCAGCACCTCGACCTGCTCGTATCCGGCACTGATGTTCCGGAGTTCGAGCAGCGGCGGAGCGGTGGGGGGCCCGGCAGGCCGGGTGTCGGTCGACGGGGCGCCGGCCGGCTGGGAGTCGGCCACATTCAGGGTCATACGGTCTCCTGAAGGACTTCGTCGGCCTCCGCGGCGTCGGCGGTGCCGAGGTACGCGGCCTGCACGGCCGCGTTGGTGCGAATCTCGTCGCACGTACCGTTGGCGATTTTTTTGCCGAAGTCAAGCACGTGCAGTTCGTCGCACGTGGACATGACGAGATCCATGTCGTGCTCGACCAGCAGCACGGCCACGCCGTCGCTCGCGATGTCACGCAGGAGCTGCCCGAAGCCGCGAGTCTCCTCGTCGTCCTGCCCCGAGGCCGGCTCGTCCAGCAGCAGGATCTTGGGTCGGGCCGCCAGGGACCGAGCCAGCTCCACCAACCGCCCTTGCCCGGTGGGGAGTTGGTCGGCGCGCACATGCGCGATCTCGGTCAGGTTCAACCGCAGGAGCAGCCGCGCCGAGGTGTCCTGCGGGGTCTCCTTGGTACCGCGGTTGAGTCTGCGGTACTGCGCGGCGGCGATCTGGATGTTCTCCCGTACCGTCAACGACCCGAAGAGTTCCAGGCGTTGGAAGGTACGGGCCATGCCCAGACGGGCTCGCCGGTAGGGCGCGAGCTTGCTGACGTCGCGCCCGTCCATGACCACGCGGCCCGCGTGCGGCGCCTGAAGTCCCGTGATGACGTTGAAGATCGTGGTCTTGCCCGCGCCGTTGGGCCCGATCAGACCGGTGACCTTGCCCTCGTGCGCCCAGATGTTGACGTTGTTCAAGGCGGTGTGGCCGCCGAAGCGAACCGTGACGCCCTCGACCTCAAGCCCCATGGCGCGCTCCAGGCTGGGTGGTTGACGATGCCTCGACCATCACGGCGGTCGGCAGCGACGGCAGGCTGATCAGCTTGTCGAGCGCGTCCAGGTCGGCCGGCTTGAACCGGCCGCCGTTGAGGCCCAGGCCCTCGGGCTGCTCGGACAGGCCCTCGGCCTTGGGCTCCTCGGCGTGCCAGGCCAGGATCATCGCCTCGATCTTGAGCGCCGCGGGGATCCCGATCACGGCGAGCAGGACACCGATGACGAACGGCCAGTTCGCGATCACGTCGGTGAAGCGCAGGACGACCAGCACGATCTGGACCACCACGCTCGCCGCGATCACGAACGGCCGCTTGAGGGCCGGCTCCCACTCGGGGCGAATCTTCGCGGCGATGAAGCCGTTCGGGTTCTTGCCGAGCGCGATGCCGTTGAGGCCGATCAGGATCATGGTGAGCTGGGTGTACTCGGGGAAGAGGTTCTTCATCAGCGGCGTGCCGATGAAGATGCCCGCGAACAGCGCGGCGCCCGGCGAGGTCAGGCCCGCGATGACCATGAGCATCAGGATGGACAGACCCGCGGTGAAGTCGAAGCGGCTCGGCGGGACGCTGGTCAAGGCCCCGCTGTAGATGGCGCCGCCGACACCGGCCATCGCGCTCGACAGGGCGAACACGGTGAGCGTGGTCAGCTTGTGGTTCATGCCGATCGTCGCGCACGCGGCCGGGCTGTCCTTCATCGCCAGGAGCCTGCGGCCGAACTCGCCGCGCCGGATCCACACCACCACGAGCGAGGTGAGCGCGAAGAACACTCCGCCGAAGACGAAGTAGGCCTTGTGCGAGGAGATGTCGAAGCCGGGCCAGTCGAAGCGCTCGACCTGGAGCGTGCCGCTGTTGAACAGGTCGATCTCGGTGTCGCCCCACGTGAACTTGGGCAGCGTGAACACCCAGCGGTCCAGCGCGACGGCGAACGCCGCGGTGGCCAGGGCGAGATAGATCCCGGACAGGCGCAGCGCCGGCAGCGCGACGACGGCGCCGATGGCGCCGCAGATCAACGCGGCCCACAGGATGCCGAGCGGGTTGCCGCCCTGGCCCAGGTGCGCGACACAGATCGAGCCGATGCCGGCGAACCCGAGTTGGGCCAACGACATCTTTCCGGCGTAGCCCACGAGCGGGATCATCGACAGGCCGATGATGCCGATGCCCCACATCTGCGAACTCTGGTACAGGTCACCGGGAGCGAGCAGACGCGAGGTGATGATCGCGCCGGCGATCACCACGCCGGAGAAGACCAGCGACCCGGTCCAGGTGGGCCGGTGCGCGATCTCGCGGGTGCGCGAGGACGCGTGGCCGCGCAGCTTGGCCTGCGGCAGCAACAGCAGTGCCACGAACAGGACCAGGACCGGCATCGTGACGTACAGCTCGGAGATGTACGGGGCCGCGGTCGGGAAGTGCTTGTCGGTCAGGTAGCCGTGCGCGTACTCGACGGTCAGGCCGATGATGACCGCTCCGCCGAACGTCCACGGCAGGTTCTTGAGCCGGCCGATCACCGCCGCCGCGTAGGCGTTGACGATCAGCAGGGTGAGCGGGAGCGGGGCCAGCGAGATCTTGGGCGCGATCAGGATGCCCGCGATCGCGGCGAGCGTGGTGCCGATCGCCCACGCGAGCATGCCGGGTACTTCCGGGCGCGAGCCGTTGAGCACCGCGAGGTTGCGGTCGTCCACGGTGGCGCGCATCGCGACGCCGGCCCGGGTCGAGCGCAGCAGGATCCACAGCAGGATCGCCACGATCAACGCCACGGCGAGGGTGATCAGGTCGTGGTACGCCACCCTGGTCCCGGCGAAACCGACCGCCTCGCCCGCGAAGAACATGTCGCTGCTGCGGTTGATCTTCGGGTCCCAGATCCACATGACCGAGGCCATCAGGCTGAGCAGCAGGGCGACGGTGACCATGAGTCTGGTCGTCTCGGACGTGCCTTCGAGCCTGCGCATGATGCCCAGGTGCAGGACCGCGCCGAACGCGGGTGCCAGGATGAACAACACCACGATCAGTGAGGCCCAGACCGGCCAACCCCAGTCGGTGTGCAACTGCCAGTACGAGAACGCGGCGAGCGCGCCGGTCGCACCATGGGCGAAGTTGAAGATGCCCGTGGTGGTGTAGGTCAGGGTCAGGCCACCGGCGGTGATGGCGTAGATGCCGCCGGTGACCAGGCCGCTGATGGTGAAGAGGATGAAGTCGTGCACGCGCCCTCCGTTCGGGCCGGGCCGTGTCGCGGGGCGATCGGTCTCGGAAAAGACTGGTGCGGCACGGCCGTTGACAGGTCGTCAGGGCCGCTGGGCGGCGCCCTCTCCGTCTGCGTGGGACGGAGAGGGCGTCCCGGATGTCAGATGGTCGAACCGGTGCTGTCCCCGGTGCTGTCCCCGGTGGTGGAACCGTCGGTGGTGCCGGCGGTGGAGCCGTCCGTGCTGCCGTCGGTGGTACCGGCCGTCGAACCGTCCGTGGTGCCCGCGACGGAGCCGTCGGTGGTGCCCGCGACGGAACCGTCCGTGCTGCCGTCGGTGGTGCCGGCCGTCGAACCGTCGGTGGTACCCGCGGTCGAACCGTCGGTGGTGCCGGCGGTCGAGCCGCTGGTGTCGGCCGGCGGTGTGTCGGTCGACGGGTCCGCGGGCGTTTCGGTCGACGGCGTTTCGGTCGAGGGCACGTCGGTGGAGGGTGTGTCGGCCGGCGGAGTCTGCGCCGGAGGCGCGCCCGCCGCGACCTCCGCGACGTTCTTCGGGTCGCAGTTGAAGATGCCCTTGTTGGGCCTGGCGAGGCCCTCGTCGTAGATGAAGCCCTTGTTGGTCACCTTGACGACCGTGAAGCAGTCGTTGGCCCGCATGTTCGCGGCGTCGGTGATCGGACCGGGCGCGAACAGGCCGCCGGCGTCCCACATCGGACGCTTGCCCTTGGCCAGCACGCACTCGGTGCTCAGGTCCGTACCGCACTCCTTGACGGCGGTCGCGAACAGCAGCCACGAGTTCAGGCCCGACATGTGGAAGAACTCGAGGTCGTTCTTGGGCTTGGCCTTGTGCAGGATGTCCAACGCCTGCTTGGCGACCGGGTTCTTGTCGGCGAGCGACTGCGGGACGAACGTCGGGTAGATGTACGTCTCCGGCATCTGCGTCTTCTTGGCCGTGTCGAGCGTGTAGCGGTTGTAGCCCGAGGTGTCGCTGATCATCACCTTGGGGTGCCAGCCGATCGCGTCCATCTCCTGGAACATCGACGTGGAGTTCACGGCGAGCCAGGTGGTGACGAGCATCTGCACGCCGTCGGCCTTCATCTTCTCGATGGAGGTACGGCCGGGAGGCGCCGTCGCGGCGACGTCCTCCTTGTAGACGATCTTGCCGCCGGCGGCCTCGACGCCCTTTTGGTAGCGCTGCATGACCGGGATGAGGTCGGGCACCGACTGGCCGAGCAGACCGACGTGGTCCTTGACGTCGGGGTACTTGTCGAAGATGGCCTTGTAGGCGCCGGTGACCGTGGTGGTGGTCGGCAGACCGACCGCCAGGTCCTGAAGGGCGGCCTGTGCGGACGCCTCGGAGACGACGTAGGCCGGGAAGGCGCCCAGCTTGCAGTCCACCCGGGGCTTGACGCCCGCGGCGTCGAACGGGTTGCCGCCGCCGACCACCATGAAGTCGGTCTGGCACGCGTCGGTCATCGCCTTGCCGACGTCGAACAGACCGCCGTCGCGCTTGGTCAGCGCGATCTTGCGGCCGTTGATGCCGCCGAGTTCGTTGCACCACTTGGTGAAACCGTCGGCCATGTCGAAGAACTCTTGACCCAGGCCGGGCTGGAAGGTGTTCTGGGGATCGCCCATCACCGAGACCTTGATCTCGGTGTCGCTGACGCCCTTGCCCTTCTTGGTGAGGGCTTGACCGTCACCCTTGCCGCAGACGCCCTTGAGGGTACCGAAGTCACCTCCGCCACCTCCCGGCGTGGGGACCGAGTTGTTCGGCTGTTGCGGGTTCACGGCCTCTCCGGAACCCTTGGCGATCGCGTCGTCACCCGAGCGGCTACAGCCGACCGCCATGATGAGTGGCAAAGCCAGCACGCCGGCCGCCACTCGCCGGCGCATCCCATGCCGCCCGGCGGAAGTTGATGCCATCAGCCCTCCCAGCATTTCGTTTCCGCGGGCCGGGCCGAGGTGCCCGGTGCGCTCTCACGTTCTGCTTTCACTGCGCGCCTGCCGTCGTTCTTCGTCGTGTGCTTGCCCCGGCCCCGGGGTCCCGCCTGCGAGGCGTCCCTGCGACTGGATCTGACATGCCATCAGTCAATGGGCCATGAAGCAATGGCCGGGACCTTAACGGGGTGTTCCACAGGGTGCAAGGGTCACCGATCCGGCGAAAACCGCTGGCTGTGAGGCCGGCGACGGCGTTGAGTGGGGCGGAGCGCGTGACTACACACGTGTCACCATTTGGGCCGTCAGGATCGGAATTCTTCGGTTCCGTGATGGCACCGTTATGAGCGGTGCCGGACCCGGGATCGAGCGAGAAAGCGACACGGCGACACCCCTTCTCCATAAAGCGACAAGGAGTCAGCGAACCGATGCACGCGATCGACACGACAACCGGTACGGACGAGATCGAGCGCGTCCCGGCCGCGGACGGCGAACTGGTCCTGCGACGTGCGGGTGAGCACTACGAGATCATCAGCAACGGGTGCTTTTTGATGGACACGCGGGCGGGTGAATCCGAACGGCTGCTCGTGCGTACCGCGTTCGCGGCGCTCGACGAACTGCCCTCGTTGCGAATCCTGGTCGGCGGCCTGGGCGTGGGATTCACGCTGCGCGAAGCGCTGACCGAACCGCGCGTCGAGCACGTGTGCGTGGTCGAGCGCGAGGCGCACGTCGTGCGGTGGGGCCGCGGCCCGCTCGCGCGGTTCTCCGCGAACGCGCTGGACGACCCCCGCGTGAGCGTCGTCACATCCGACCTCGTCGCGTGGATCCGCTCCCCCGACACGACGCAGCGATTCCACGCACTGTGCCTGGACATCGACAACGGCCCGGACTGGACGGTGACCGACGGCAACGCGTCGCTGTACGACGACGCCGGACTCGACGCCCTGCGCGCGCGGTTGCTGCCCGGCGGTGTGCTGACGGTATGGAGCGCGACCGCGAGTCCGGCCTTCGCGGACCGACTGCGGGGGCGGTTCGCACGGGTGACCGTGCATCAGGTGCCGGTACCGCGAGGGGAACCGGACGTGGTGTTCGTCGCGCGTACATAGGGACGCGGGCGCGCGCGGGGCTGCCGGGCTGCCGTCGGGTTGCCGTCGGGCTGCCGTCGGGCTGCCGTCGGGCCGTTGCCGGCCGCTGCTCAAGCACCGCCCGACCGCCGCCGCGACTGCGGCTCAGGCACCGGCCTACCGCTGTGCGACCGTCGCTTGACCACCGTCCGACCGCCGTCCCACCGCCGTCCGACCGTCGCTCAACCGCCGCCCGAGCACCGCTCAACCGCCGCCGACCTGCGCGAGAGATGTAACTGACACGACGTCAGATTAACTTGCATGTGTCATTCAACTGGTGCCAGCATGCGATGACGGCAGCGGGTCGAAAGGGTGGACATGCACGACGACGAGGCGGATTCGCATGTTCTGCGCGATCGAGGTGACCGGCGCGATGAAGGTGACCCGCGTGATCGAGGTGCCCGTCGCGACCTGGGCGACCGTCGCGACCCAGGTGACCGTCGCGACCGAAGCGACTCGCACGATCGCGGCCACGTGCGCGATCACAGCCCCTTGCCCGACCGAAGCCTCGACCGAAGCCCCCTGCACGACCGAAGCGAGATACGCGACGTAGTGCAGACCTACGCGCACGGCGCGGACCGTCGAAAGCCGGAGCTCGTCGCGTCGATGTTCACGCCCGAGGGCCGCCTGATCATCCACCGCGACCCCGGATCGACCGAGCCGCCGGCCGTACGCACCGGTCGCACCGAGATCGCCAAGGCCCTGACCAGCCTCGAACGCTACCTGGCCACCACACATCTGATCGCCAATCAGCTCGTGTCGTTCGAGCCCGGCGGCGACCGCGCGAACGCCGAGACGTACTGCACCGCGCACCACATCTACGAGTCGAGCGGAGTACGGCGCGACCGGGTCATGTCGATCCGCTACCTCGACACCTTCGCGCGCACCGACGAGGGTTGGCGCATCGAAACCCGCACACTGCACTGTGACTGGGTCCAGGACCGGCCACTCACGGGATGAGCACCACCGCCGACGGGACCGAGCGCGCGCAAGCCAAGCGCTACGGCCCCACGATGATCCTTGTAGCGCTGTCCTTCGCGGCCACCACCGTGGCCGTCATGCAGACCGTCGTCTCACCGATCCTGCCTCGCCTGCAGCACACCCTGGGGGTGTCCAGCTCGGCCATCGCGTGGGTGCTCACCGGCAACCTGCTCGCGGCCGCGGTCGCGACGCCGCTGCTCGGCCGACTCGGCGACCTGCGCGGCAGGAAACGATTCCTCTTGTTCGCGCTGGGCGCGGTGGCGGTCGGTTCCGTCCTCGCCGCGTGCACCACGTCCTACGTCATGCTCATCGCGGGGCGCGTCCTGCAGGGCATGGGCGGCGGCGTGGTCCCGCTCGCGCTCAGCGTCGTCCGCGACGAATTCCCGAAGGAACGTTCCGCGGGCAGCATCGCCACGATCGGCGCGACGATCAGCGTCGGCGCGACCTTCGGTTCGGTGATGACCGGCCTGATCGCCGACCGCTGGGACTACCACCTGCTGTTCTGGCTCTCCGCACTCGTCGCGGTGCTGTCGCTGCTGATGGTGTGGCGGGTCGTACCGGACACCGCGCGACGGCGCGAGGGACGCGTGGACCTGGTGGGCGCGGCGACGCTGTCGGGCTGGCTCGCGTTCCTGCTCGCGGCGATCAGCATGGGCAGCCGCTCGGGCTGGACCGACCCACTCGTGATCGGCGGCCTGATCCTGGCCGCCCTCACGTTCGCGGCCTGGATCGCGTGGGCCCTGCACCACCCCGAACCGCTCGTGGACCTACGGGTGATGGCCAAGCGCCCGGTACTGCTCGCGAACCTGTCCGGCATCTTCAGCGGCATGGCGATGTACGGCTCGTCACTGCTGTTCCCGCCGTTCCTCCAAGCACCGTCCGCACTCGGCTACGGATTCGGCAAGTCGGTCCTGATGGCGGGCCTGATCATGCTGCCGGGCACGATCGGCAACCTCGCGGCGGCCCCGGTCGCGGGCCGAATGATCAACCGCTACGGACCCAAGCCCGCGCTCGTCCTCGGCCCCCTGCTCAGCGGCACCGCATTCGCGCTGCTGTTGCCACTGCACGGGTACTGGTGGGCCTTCTCCATGATCGGCGTCCTGTTCGGCTTCGGCCTGGGCCTCGCCTTCTCCGCGATGCCGGCCCTGATCAACGACAACGTACCGGCGGACATGACAGGCGTCGCCAACGGCATGAACTCGGTCCTGCGCACGGTGGGCGGCGCAACCGGCACCGCAGTCCTCGGCGCGATCCTGGGCGCGGTCACCGTCGACGGCACAACCGCCCAAGCAGCCGGCGTCGCACACGCCCCAAGCCTGACGGCCTACCTGATCTGCTTCGGCATGCTCGCCACAGGCTGCGTAATCGCAGCCCTGATGACCGTGTCCATCCCCACCACCCCCCGCACCCCGACAGCCGCCCCGATAGCCACCTCCCCCAACCGCGTAGACGCCGCACGGTAGGAGCAGGGCCTGACCCTCAACGGCCCGGGCACCCGACCCACCCCGACCCAACGGCCCTCCCCTGGACCCCGCCACGCGATCACGCCACCGACGCCCCCGCCCGCCCCGGCCCATCCCGCGGCACCCCGACAGCAGCCCCACCCAACCGCGCAGGCGCCGCACGACAGCCGGGAACAAACCGCCGACAACACAACCACCCGAGCAACCGGCACGATCCCTGCCCAACCCAACGGCCTACCCAACCCCGGCACACACACGCCCCGACCACGCAATCGCGCCCCCGACGCACCCCGGCAGCAGCCCCCAACCGCGTAAACGCCGCACGGCCGGAGAAGGGAGTGACTGTCGACGAGACACCCACCCGAACGACCGCCGCAACACACACCAAACCCGACGACCCACCCAATCTCCACCCCGCCACATGCCCGCCCCGGCCACGCAATCGCCACCCCGACGACCATGCCGAGCCACCCAACACCCGCCGGCCGCAACCCCGTTAGCCGTCCCACCCAACCGCGTAGACGCCGCACGATAAACGACGAGAGTCACCGCCGACGACGCGGCAACCACACACCAAACCCGAAGGCCCACCCAATCCGCCCCGGCACACGCCCGCCCCGGCCACGTAATCGCCACACCGACGACCACACCCACCCCGAGCCACCCAACACCCCCCGACCGCAACCCCGTTAGCCGTCCCACCCAACCCCGTAGACGCCGCACGATAAACGACGAGAGTCACCGCCGACGACGCGGCGACCGCCCGACCACACACCAAACCCGACGGCCCACCCAATCCGCCCCGGCACAACACGCGACCGGGCCACGTGATCGCGGCACCAACGACCGCGCCCACCCGGCCACCCGCCGCGCCCCGACAACCAGCCGGACAGCCACCAGCCGACAGCACCCAACCGCGTGACCGCCGCACGGTAGGAAAGACTGTCCCGATGACCGCGAACGAACGAGACGCCGTACTGGCCGAGGCGATCGCGCTGCGCGAAGCAGGTCGAGCCGAGGAGGCCCGCGAACCGCTGGTACGGCTGGTCGAACAACACCCGGGCGACGCCCAACTGGCCTACCAGGCGGCATGGGTCCACGACGTGCTCGGCCTCGAACGCGAGGCAGTCCCGTTCTACGAATGGGCCTTGATCGGCGACGGCCTCCCCGCCTCCGACCGCCTGGGCGCCTTCGTGGGCCTGGGCAGCACCTACCGCGCCCTCGGGGCCCACGACAAGGCCGTGACCACCCTCCGCCGAGGACTCACCGAGTTCCCCGCCGACCCGGCCCTGACCACCTTCCTGGCCATGGCCCTGTACAACTCGGGCGCGGACGCAGCAAAGGAAGCAGTCGAGTCCCTCCTACGAGTAATCGCCACCACAACCAACGACCCACGCCTGACCCCATACCGCCCAGCGATCACCCACTACGCAACGAACCTGGACGTCACCCACGACTAACCGCCTCGCCCGGCCCGGCCCTCAAAACCGTCGACCACCCGAGGCCCCGTCACACCGCCCGGCGTTGGCGTTGAGGGCGCCCAAACACCCACCGAACACCCAGCAAACCAAGCACCGCGGACCCCGCCCATCCGTCCGGCAAGCAAGGGCACCCGACCACCTGCCGAACGCGCCCGGCCACCCAGACCACCCGAACCCGCCGGCCCGCCCGACGACCGAGGCACCCGAGCACCCGGCACCCGAGCACCCGCCGAACTCCTGTTTCACCCGAACAACACCGACCCGCCCGGGGCTCCGACAACACCCAACGCCGCACGCACACACCCAAATCCACCATCCGCCAGGCCGCACCCCATACTCTCCGCGCAGCCGGATACAGCCCAACTCCCCCAGCGTGCCCAGCGCTTGACGACGCCCTGAACCACCTACCCCACAAGCCATCGAGAGCAACCCAGGCAGGCGCAGCCGGGCGAGGCGGGGCCGGGCGGGCGCACACGGGCAGAGCCGGGCGGGGCGGGGCTGGTGCAGCAGGGCA
>NZ_WWJX01000774.1 GCF_009865215.1 Streptomyces sp. SID3343
TGGCGGCCGGCCGCGAGATCGACTCGTATCCGGCGCTGCTCACCGGCCTGCCCCAACCGGTGCGCGCGGCGTTCGCGGATCGCGTCCTGGGCGGCCTGCGCGCGTACGACGCCGAGCACGGGGGCGACCTGGTCGGCACGCTCGCGGCGTTCCTGGCCGCCAACGGCGCCTGGCAGCGCTGCGCGAGCGCGCTGGGCATACACGTGAGCACGCTGCACCAACGGATGCGCCGGGTCCGGGAGCTGACGGGCCGTGACCTGTTCTCGGCGCGGGATCGGGTGGATCTGCTGCTCGCATTGGAGGCGATGGGGTTCGAGCAGGGCGGCGTGGTCCGACACTTCGACGCGGTGACGCGGTGACGCGGTGACGCGTCGACGCGGGCCCGCGCGGCGGCCCCGTTCGGCCGTGCGCGGACCCGCGTCGGGTAGAGGCGGCGGCGCGGTTACCTGCCGCCGCTGTCCTTGACGTCGGCGAGTGCGGCGGCCCACCGGAAGTACTTGTTACGGCCGAGGTCACCGATCGTCTTGATGTGCAGCGACGCCAGGTGCTCCGCGTGCGCGTCGGTGATCCCGGCGAGCGCGGCGACGGGCGCGTCGACGACCTCGCTCAGCGTCAGGTTCTCGTACGCCTTGTCGAGCAGCTTGTCGAGGTCGGCGGTCACCGGCATGGGAACTCCCTGGAAGCTCGGCGCGGCGTGGCGATCGGCCGCGTTCCGATTCATCTTGAGGGCAAACGGTCGCCATATCCGACATTTGGCGCGTACGGCCGCGTGTTGCGGCACCCGCGAGCTCGCGAGCTCAAACCGCGACGGCCAAACGGTAGCCGCGTTTGGTGACGGTCTTGATCAGACCCTTGTGCGGTCCCAGCGCGCTGCGCAGCCGCGCCACCGCGGCCTCGACGGCGTGTTCGTCGGCGGAGGCCCCGCGCCATACCCGGCGCAGGAGTTCGGCGCGACTGAGGACCCAGCCCGGTTTCTCGGCCAACGCGCGCAGTACGGCGGCCGGTACCGGGGACAGCGAGATCACGCCGCCCTGGAACAGCACCGCGTTGCCCTGAAGGACCAGGCGGTCCGTACCGGTGTTCAACTCCCGACGCACCCGACCCGGCAGCGTCTCGGTCACCGTACGAACGAGCGCGCCGAGTCGCCCACGCTCGGGCCACACCGTTTCGACTCCCTCGTCGAGCAGCGGTTTGGCGCAGATGCCGCCGATGCACACAGGCAGCACCTCGCTCCGCAGCGCGGCCAACACCTCGTCGCGGCGGCCCAGTTCGCCGGCCGTCTCCAGGAAGGCGCCGATCGCGGGCGCGCTGGTGAAGGTCAGCGCGTGCAGGTCGCGGCGGATCACCTGTTCGACCAGGCGGCGTACCGCGGCCGGATCCTCGGGCGGCCCCCACCGGTACACGGGTAGCTCGATCACCTCCGCACCGCGCTCGCGCAGCGCCGCGGCGAAACCGTCGAGTGGGGCGCCGTGCTCTTGTACCGCGATCCGACGACCCCGCAGGTCCCTGGCCAGCAACCAGTGCAGGAGCTCGTCGTTGGCCTCGGAGCCCGGCGAGTACATCTCGCGCAGGCCCGACGCGCGGACCGCGCCGGTGGCCTTGGGCCCGCGGCTGATCACCGTCGCGGCATCGCACGCGCGCAGCAGTTCGGTCGAGCGGCCCCAACCCTCCGCCGCGTTCATCCAGCCCCGCCAGCCGACGCCGGTGGTGGCAACCACGAAGTCGAGCGGTTGGGCCAGGCAGCGCTCGGTGGCGAGACGCAGTACGTGGTCCTCGCGCAACGGGACGATGCTCATCGTCGGGGTGCCCACGACCTTGGCGCCGCGACGTTCGAGCAAGGTGACGAGTTCGTCGCGGCGTCGGGCGGCCGTGACGCCGACCGTGAGCCCGACGAGGGGTTCGGCAGCGCCTGTACGAGTAACCATGTCGTGAGGTTGGCGGACCGGCGTTACGGGGGTGTTGCGTCGTGATCACCCCGGGGTTAGGTCTGCGGCGCCAATGGTGCTCGCGGGTGTCGCGGTTCTCACGGTCGACACGTGGTGGAGTGAGGCAGTCGTACCTTCGGCGCAACATCCGAGACCAGGCCGCGTAACAGCAGGTCGCGACGCTACCGACATGACAACGCAGGTCGGGACCACGACGACGGACACGCACTGCCCGTATTGCTCGCTGCAATGCGGGATGGGGTTGCGGGTCCACCACGGCGCTGCGGACGACACTGCGAGCGCACCGAGCGCACCGAGCGCACCGAGCGCACCGAGCGCACCGAGCGCACCGAGCGCACCGAGTAGGCCGGATTCACCGAGCGCACCGAGTAAGCCGAATTCGCCGAGTGCACCGCATCCTTCCGGTCTCGGCGTAGAGGTTGTCGAGCGGCCCGCCTTCCCGGTCAACCGCGGCGCGCTGTGCGGCAAGGGACAGAGCGCGGCCGAGGTGTTGCGAAGTGGCGTACGACTGACCGCGCCGCTCGTGCGTGGCCCCGACGGGGTATTGCGCGAGGCCGGGTGGGACGACGCGCTCGACCGGGTCGCGGCCGAGTTGGCGGCGGCGGGCGAGGCCCACGGGCGAGACGCCGTCGCGGTGTTCGGGGGCGGCGGACTGACCAACGAGAAGGCCTATCTGTTGGGGAAGTTCGCGCGAGTGGTCCTGCGGACGGCGAACATCGACTACAACGGCCGGTTCTGTATGTCCTCCGCGGCGGCTGCCGGAAAGGCGGCGTTCGGGATCGATCGCGGGTTGCCGTTCCCGATGGAGGACATCGCGCGTACCGGGTGCGTGATCCTGGTCGGCGCCAATCCGGCGGACACGATGCCGCCGGCGCTGCGCTATTTCACCGACCTGCGCGCGGCCGGCGGCCGACTGGTGGTGGTGGACCCGCGCCGGACCCGGACGGCGGCCCAGGCCGACCTGCATCTCCAGCCGGCGCCCGGTACGGATCTGGCGCTCGCGCTCGGCATGCTGCACCTGCTCATCGCCGACGGCCACGTGGACCACGAGTTCGTCGCCGCCCGCACGGTCGGTTTCGACGCGGCCAGGGCGGCGGCGATGGCGCACTGGCCGGAACGGGTCGAGGGGATCACCGGCGTTCCGGTGGACGCGATGCGTGAAGCCGTGCGGATGTTCGCGGCGGCGCCGGCGGCCATGGTGCTGACGGCCCGCGGGCCCGAGCAGCAGAGCAAGGGCGTGGACACGGTGGGGGCGTGGATCGACCTGTGCCTGGCGGCTGGGAAGGCCGGGCGGCCGCTGTCCGGCTACGGCTGCCTGACCGGCCAAGGCAACGGGCAGGGCGGACGCGAACACGGGCAAAAGGCCGACCAACTGCCGGGCTACCGGATGATCACCGACCCGGCGGCGCGGGCGCACGTGGCCGGCGTCTGGGGTGTGGACGCGGATTCGCTGCCCGGGCCCGGACGTTCCGCCTACGAACTGTTGGACGCGTGCGGTGGGGACGTCCGAGCCCTGCTGGTCATGGGCTCGAACCCGGTGGTGTCCGCGCCGAACGCGGCCCACGTCGAGGAGCGGCTCAAGGCTTTGGACTTCTTGGTCGTCGCCGACGTGGTGCTGTCCGAGACGGCGGCGCTGGCCGACGTCGTCCTGCCGAGCGCCCAGTGGGCCGAGGAGAGCGGGACCACGACCAACCTGGAGGGCAGGGTGATCCTGCGCCGACCGGCGCTGCCGGTACCGGAAGGCGTACGCACGGACCTGTTCACCCTGAACGCCCTCGCGGCCCGACTGGGCGTCGACCGGGGCTTCGCGGTGGACGCGGAAGAGGTGTTCGACGAACTGCGGCGGGCGTCCGCGGGCGGGGCGGCGGACTACGCGGGAATCACCTACGACCGGATCCGAGCCCAGGACGGCGTCTTTTGGCCGTGCCCCGACGAACGGCACCCGGGAACGCCACGGCTGTTCCTGGACCGCTTCGCGACGCCGGACGGCCGGGCACGCTTCGCGGCGCCGACGCATCGGCCCGCGGCGGAGGAGCCGGACGGGGAGTACCCGCTGTATCTGACGACGGGCCGGGTGCCGGCCCACTACCAGAGCGGCGCCCAGACGCGACGGGTGCAGGCCCTGAACCGGGCCGAACCGGGCCCGTTCGTCGAACTGCACCCGGACGCGGCGGACCGGCTGGGCGTCGCGGGCGGGGACCTGGTCGCGGTCACCAGCCGCCGGGGACGAGCGGTCGCGCCGGCGCGGCTGTCGACGGGCATCCGGCCGGACACGGTTTTCATGCCGTTCCACTGGGCGGGGGAGGGGCGGGTGAACACGGTGACGAACGCGGCGCTGGATCCGATCTCGAAAATGCCGGAGTTCAAGGTGTGCGCGGTACGTGTGGAGCGAGTACGGCGAGTCGAGCCGGCGCACGAGGCGGAGCGAGTGCACCGGGTGGAGCGAGCGGGGCCCGGGGCCGAGGTCGGGGGCACGGTCGCGATCGGGGTCGACATCGGGGTCGACATCGGGGCCGGTGCGAGGGGCGCCCTCGGTAGTGGGGTGCCGGCGTGACGAGCAGTCGGCGGGTCGGCGTGGTGGGAGCCGGCATGGCCGCCGCTCGCTTCGCGCAGCAGGTCGCGGTGCGCGACCCCGGGGCCTCGGTGACGGTGTTCGGGGACGAGGAGTACCAGCCCTACAACAGGGCGTTGCTCGCGGACGTGCTCGGTGCCCGCTTCCGGCCCGAGGAGATCGCACTGTCCGTCGGACCGAGTGCCCTCGTGCGAACGCGGACGCGGGTTGCCGCTCTCGACGCCGAGCAGTGCTCTCTTCGACTGGTCGACGGCGCGGTGCACGACTTCGACGAGATCGTGCTCGCGACCGGGGCGGGGCCGGTGCTGCCGCCGATTCGCAACGTGCGTGCGGGGGCCGTGCCGCTCGGTCTCCCCGCCTCGGCCGCGCGGTCCGCAGCCTCCGAACTGCTCTCGGGCGTCCACGCGTTCCGCTCGCTGGCGGACTGCGCCGCGTTGGCCGCCGCCGTACCGGCGGCTCGCCGGGCCGTGGTGATCGGCGGGGGCGTACTCGGGGTGAGTGCCGCCCGGGCGTTGGCGTCGCTGGGTGTCGCGGTGGAGATCGTGCACCAGGCGCCGGAGTTGATGGAGCGTCACCTCGACGCCCCGGCGGCGGGAGCGCTGCGGCGGGGCCTGGAAGCCCTCGGCGTCGCGGTCTATCTCGGCAATCGGGTTCGGGCGCTGACGGGTACGGAACACGTCGACGGCGTCGAGTTGGCCAACGGGCATGTGCTCGACGCCGACCTGGTCGTCCTCGCCTGTGGTGTGCGCCCGCGGGTCGCGCTCGCTCGGGCCGCGGGGCTGCGGGTCGGGGCCGGCGTGGTGGTGGACGACCGGCTCGCGACGTCGGCTCCCGGCGTGTACGCGATCGGGGACTGCGCCGAGTTCGCCGGGCAGGTGCACGGGTTGGCGGCGGCGGCGTGGGACCAGGCCGATGTCCTGGCCGCTCACCTCACCGGGGGCGGCGCGCGCTATGCCGGGTCGCGCACGGTGCTGCGGCTCACCGCCGGCCCGCTGGCGGTCGCGGCGTTCGGGACGACGGCGGCACGCTCCGGTGACGACGTCGTGCGCGTTGCCGACCCGACCCGCAACGCGTACAAGAAACTGGTCATTCGCGGGGATCGGCTGGTCGCCGCGATCCTGGTCGGTGACGTCGCCACGGCCGGCGCCCTCACCCGCGCCTTCGAGCGTGACGACCCGCTGCCGACCGACCCCGTGCACCTGCTCGCCACGCCGGCGGCCCACCGATGACCGACAACACCGAGGCCGGCGCGGGCATGGCAGCGCGCGAGGGGCCGCAGGCCGGGCCGCCGGGCTCTCGCGCGTCGATGAGCGGCGACCGCAAGGCCGCACGGCTCGTCTCTGCCGCGTCGACCCCCGTTCACCGGCACTCGACCCGCGATCACCGGCACCCGATCCGCGATCCGCGCCACCCGATCGCGATCGCAACCCACCCGATTCGGGGTCGACACCATCCCCCGGACCGCGGATGCCACCCCCCGATCTTCGACTGCCCCGTGTCGATCCCCGACCGCTCCGTGGTCGACAACCCCGTTGTGTCCGTCCTGTCGAGTGAGGAGTCCAGCTGTGGTCGAGGTTGAGAAGACGCGTGTGGTTCTGGTCGGACACGGCATGGTCGGGCAGCGGTTCCTCGAAGCGCTCGTGGAACAGTCGGGACACGCGGTCACCGTGACCGTGCTGGCCGAGGAACCTCGGCGAGCCTACGACCGGGTACACTTGACATCGTGGTTCTCCGGTGTCACGCCGGGTGAACTCTCCATGTGCGACGAGGGTTTCGTCGAGAAGCACGGGATCGACATCCGGCTCGGCGATCCCGTCGAGGCGATCGATCGGATCGCCCGCAGCGTCACCACCCGCAACGGGCACACCGTGAACTACGACGTGCTTGTGCTCGCGACCGGTTCGTATCCGTTCGTGCCGCCGGTGCCGGGGCACGACGCGGACGGGTGCTTCGTTTATCGCACGATCGAGGACGTCGAGGCGATCAAGGCCGCCGCCGAGCACGCCCGGGTGGGGGCCGTCGTCGGGGGCGGATTGCTCGGTCTGGAGGCCGCGGGGGCGCTGGTCGCGATGGGGCTCGACACGCATGTGGTGGAGTTCGCACCGCGTTTGATGGCCCTTCAGGTCGACGACGGTGGCGGTGAGGTGTTGCGCCGTAAGGTCGAGGATCTCGGTGTGAGCGTGCACACCGGGGCGGGGACTCAGGCCGTCACCACCGCCGACGACGGTCGGGTCTCGGGGATGACCCTGTCGGACGGCACCGAACTGGCCGCCGATCTGGTCGTGTTCTCGGCCGGGGTACGCCCCCGCGACGCGATTGCCCGGGAGGCCGGCCTCGCGGTGGGAGAGCGAGGCGGCGTGGTCGTCGACGAGCGCTGTCGCACGAGTGATCCGCACGTGCTGGCCATCGGTGAGTGCGCCCTTGCCGTGGACGGCCGGGTCTACGGACTGGTCGCGCCGGGTTACGCGATGGCCGAGGTGGCCGCCGCCGAGATCGGCGGGGTGGGTCGAGCGACGTTCACGGGCGCCGATCTGTCGACCAAGCTCAAGTTGCTCGGGGTCGACGTGGCGAGCTTCGGGGACGCGCACGGGGTGGCCGAGGGCTGCCTGGAGGTGCTCTACTCCGACTCGCGGGCAGGCGTGTACAAGAAGCTCGTGATCGGGGCCGACGGGCGGTTGCTCGGTGGGGTTCTGGTGGGTGATGCGGAGGCGTACGGAACACTGCGCCCGCTCACCGGAGGCGCACTGCCGGTACCGGCCGAACAGCTCGTACTGCCGGCTTCGATGGGCGCGCCGGTCCCGTTCGCGCTGCCCGACGAGGCCGTGGTGTGTTCGTGTCACGCGGTGACGAAGGCGACCATTCGAAACGCGATCACCGCGCACGGCTGCGTCGACGTGCCGGCCGTGAAGAAATGCACCAAGGCCGGGACCGGTTGCGGGAGTTGCGTCAAACTCATCGGCACCATCGTCAAGGACGAGCTCGAAGCCGCAGGCGTCGAGACCGTGCGCGGGGTGTGCGAACACTTCGCGGATCACACCCGGGCCGAGTTGTACGAGATCGTCCGGGTCAAGGGCATCACGTCGTTCGCCCGCCTGATCGACGAACACGGCAGCACCGGCGGGCCCGGCGGCGACGGTTGCGACGTCTGCAAGCCCACCGTGGGCTCGATCCTCGCGAGCCTGGCCCAAGGCCACATCCTCGACGGCGAACAGGCCGCGCTCCAGGACACCAACGACCACTTCCTCGCCAATATCCAGCGCAACGGCTCGTATTCGGTCGTGCCGCGGATACCCGGTGGCGAGGTCACCCCCGAGGGCTTGATCACGATCGGCGAGATCGCGCGCGACTTCGGCCTGTACACGAAGATCACCGGCGGCCAACGGATCGACATGTTCGGTGCGACCGTCGACCAACTCCCGCACATCTGGCGGCGATTGGTCGCGGCGGGCTTCGAGTCGGGCCACGCGTACGGCAAGGCGCTGCGCACGGTGAAGTCGTGCGTGGGCGAGACGTGGTGCCGCTACGGCGTACAGGACTCGGTCGGGCTGGCGATCGAACTCGAACTGCGGTACCGGGGGCTGCGCTCGCCGCACAAGCTCAAGTCCGCGGTGAGCGGCTGCGCTCGCGAGTGCGCGGAGGCGCAGAGCAAGGACTTCGGCGTGATCGCCACGTCCGAGGGGTGGAACCTGTACGTCGGCGGCAACGGCGGGACGACCCCGCGCCACGCCGACCTGCTCGCCACCGACCTGGACCACGACACGCTCATCCGAACCATCGACCGCTTCCTGATGTTCTACATCCGCACGGCCGACCGCCTGGAGCGCACGGCGCCGTGGGTGCACCGGATGGAAGGCGGCCTCGACCACCTGCGCGCGGTGATCGTCGACGACTCGCTCGGCATCTGCGCCGACCTCGACGAACTGATGAGCCGCCACGTCGAGACGTACGAGGACGAATGGGCCGCGACGCTGGCCGACCCCGACCGGGTCCGCCGCTTCGTGTCGTTCACCAACGCGCCCGGCACGCCCGACCCCACGGTGCGGTTCACCGCGGAGCGGGACCAGATCAAGCCCGTTTTGTTCGAGTCGTTCGAGTTGTTCGAGAAGCTGGAGGCCCGGAGCCGATGACCCAGGCGCAAACGGAGACGGCACAGACAGGCGTGGGGGTGGCGGGCCGGGACCCGGAAACGATGACCGCGTCGACCGTCGAGATCGGCGGGGAGCGCGGGTGGACACCCGTGTGCGCGTACGGCGACCTGATCGCCGGTCGCGGTGTCGCGGCGCTGGTCGAGGGGGAACAGGTGGCGATCTTTCGCGATCGGACGGGGGAGGTGTACGCGCTGGCCAACCGCGACCCGTTCAGCGGGGCGTACGTGATGTCGCGTGGGATCGTCGGCCGGCGCGGCGACGTACCCACGGTCGCCTCGCCGATGTACAAGCAGGCGTTCGACCTGCGAACGGGGGAGTGCCTGGACGAGGAGACGGCCCCCGACGGGTCGTCGGCAGTGCTGCGGACGTGGATGGTCCGGGTACGCGAGTGAGCACACATGTGGCGCAAGCGCCGGACGACGGGTGAACCCCCAGGCGGGCGGGCGAGCTTGGACCCGCCCGCCCATCTGTCACACCCCGTGGGCCTTCCCGCCCGTATTGGGCAGGTCGACGACGAAATCCTTTGCCGGGGCCCGCACATCCACCGGACGGTCGTACTCCGACCACGTCATGCCGATGCTGTCGGAGCCTCCGTTCGACGCTTCGGCCGAGATCCCGGCGGGGAGTGCCGGGCCTTCGACCGGAACGTAGATCACGGCCGGCATGTTCGCTGTTCGCTCGACCAGCACGATCATGCGCCGACCGTCGATCACACCCTCGGGACGACGGTCCGTGTCCTTCATGACATCGACGAGAGTGCGTGGATTCGCGCTGCTTCCCATGCTGAGCATCTGCGACCGGGCCGGGTCGTCGGGCGCCATGTGCGCATACTTGCCGTCCAGCGACGCCACGAGTTCGGCCTTGTCGGTGCCGAATACCTTCCACCAGTAGCTTCGGGGCGCCTTGACGTACACGTCCGCACCGACGTTGATCGTTTCGAGGGTCAGACCCGGGGAGTCGACCACACTCCGAAAATTGTTGGTGTCCAGGTCGAGGTACACGTCCCCGTGTGCTTCGACGCCGCTGTTGCGAAGATCGACGGTGGCCCGAACGGAGTGCACTCCCCCCACCGCCTCGGTGATCTCCTGGCGCAAGTCCTTGTCACTCAGGTGCGAGCGACCGCCGAGCGACGGATCCGCCGCCTCGGCCAGATTCGTCGCCGCCGAACACCCCGCCACCAGCACCATTCCGGCTGCCGCCGCCCCCGCCGCCCGCCCGAACGCCACCGGAACCACACGTGCCATCGAACCGCCCCTGTTCCCGATCCCCACCGGCGGCCCCACCGACCGCGGCCCGGGTACATGATCGCGGGCGTCCCTCGGTGGACGGACGTCGGGGCGGCCCTGAACCGGGCCTTGCCCGTCAACGGACGTTGTGGTTACCGCGGAACACGTCGGCCGGGTCCAACTCGGCCTTGAGCCGCGCCAGTCGGGCCCGGGCGTCCGCGTCGTAAAGGGAGTCGACCTGATCGGACGTCGGGCAAACTCCGTCGCCGTAGACGAAGTTGAGGTTGCGGCCCACGGCCCACGGCTCCAGGATGTCCCGCACCCGGGCCTGGATCGCGCGGGCGACGCCCACATCCTCGCCGTCGATCATCGCGACGACGCGGACGATGTACTTCGCGTCGCGCCGGCCGACCGCGTTGGGTACGACGGGCTGCCGGGACAGCGCGCCGCCGAGGTGGCGTACCTCCTGCATCACCATCATCGGTGCGTCCGGCCCGGTCACCGCGTACACCTCGCGCAACGCCGCCGCGTCGAGGTCGCGAACCAGCACGTTGTCGCCCAGGTACGCGTGCGGCATGGCCGGGTCGTTGTGGATCGTGTGCGAGTCGGCGTACGGCAGTTCGGCCAACGTGTCGACCAGGCGCGGACCGATCGCCCGCAGCGGAGCCACCAGGCGTTCCCCGTCGGCGGCTTCACCGGTGTACACGATCCGGATGCTCGCGGTGTGCCGGCCGCGCAGCGGCGCCGGCACCTGCTCGATGTCGGGCAGGCCGATCAGCGCGACGGACGACGTCAGTTCCTCGGGCACGCTCGCGGTCCACGCGAGGTAGCCGGCGAGCACATCCTCGATCAGGTCGGTGTCGAAGACCAACGATCCGCCGTACACGCGGGCCACCGGGACGAGGTCGAACTCGACCGAGGTCACGATGCCGAAGTTGTCGCGCCCGCCGCGCAGTGCCCAGAACAGGTCGGGATCGCTTTCGGCGGTGACGTGCCGCAGCTTGGCGTCGGCGGTGACGACGTCGAGCGCGCGCACGTGGTCGGCCGCGTAGCCGTACCGACGGGCCATCAAGCCCAGGCCACCGCCCAACGTGTACGCGACGACGCCGACGTGCGGGGCAGATCCGTTCAACGGGGCCAGGCCGTGCGCGGTGGCTCGGGCCACGACCGCCTCCCAGCGCACGCCCGCCTCGGCCCACGCGGTGCGCGCGGCCG
>NZ_WWJX01000775.1 GCF_009865215.1 Streptomyces sp. SID3343
CGTTGTGGTCGCGCGACGACCGCGGCTGGCTGCCGAACGCGGCGTGGCCCGCGCACAACGGCAAGTTGGGCTGGACCGGGGACCACCACGAGGACGATCTGCGTTCGCCGGTGGGCGTGTACTCGCTGACCGACGCGGGCGGCCTGCTGCCCGATCCCGGCACTCGGCTGCCCTACGACCGTTCCGACGGATTCGCCATCTCCGGTACGGGGTTCGCCGGCGAGGAGTTGGCCGGCACGTTCGACCACGTCATCGCCATCGACTACAACCGGGTCACGGGCCGCTCGCCGCAGGACGCCGAGCGCCCTCGCGGCGACGAGTTCGGCGGCGGGATCTGGCTGCACATCGATCACGGCGGCGCCACCCACGGCTGCGTGACGCTCCCGCGGGAGGCACTGGTCACGCTGCTCACCACCCTCGATCCCGCGGCCCACCCGGTCGTGGCGATGGGCGACGCGCCGGCGCTGGCCGTGGGTGGTCCCGCTTCCTGACGACGCGTCAGCCTCTTAGGCTGGGTGGGTGACCGCCGTCGAGCTCCGCCCGCTGCCCGCCGAAGCCGCCACCCTCCTGGACCGGGTCGCCGCGCCCGCCCGCCTCGTCGCGCACCTGCGCATCGTGCACGACGTCGCGTACCGACTGTGCGACTGGGTCGCGGCGACCCACCCGCATGTACCGTTCGACCGCGACACGGTCCTGTTCGGGGCCGCGACGCACGACATCGGCAAAGCCCTGTACCCCGAAGAGCTTTCGGGCCCGGGGGCGTGCCACGAGCAGGCGGGCTACGACCTGCTGACCGCCCACGGCGTGGCCCCGACCCGGGCCCGCTTCGCCCGCACGCACGCCTCGTGGGACCCGGCCGATCCCGAGGAACTGCTCGTGAGCCTGGCCGACAAGGTCTGGAAGGGCAAGCGTGTCCCGGAACTGGAACAGGCCCTGATCACCCTGCTCGCCACGGCCTCCGGCCTTCCGGAGTGGGAGACCTACCAGGCCCTCGACGACTTCGTGACGGCGATCGATCCGGACACGCTGCTGCTGTAGTACCGCGGCCGGGGCACCGGCGAAGGTCCCCGGCCACGGCATCGGGCCGCTACGTCCGGCGGGACAAGTAGTCGATCAGCCGGACCTCACTGCGTTCGAGCCGTTCGCGCTCCTCCACCGGCAGCCCGGCCAACGCGTCGACGAGCACCCGGGCGCGCGGGACGTAGACCATGGACCCCGTGTACAACCGGCATGCGGTGCACCACGAATGCCCGATGCATCGCTCGTACGACGAGGATTCGGCCGGGTGGAACCGGTAGACGTACGAGGCCACGGCCGTGCCGCAGACCGAGCACGACCACGGGTCGTCGCCGCCGCCGAAGACCGAGAAGTCGACCTTGCGCCACGGCTGTCGGCCGGCGGGAACTCTTCACGTGGGTGCGGTCATGCCTCGGATGCTGCCACAGCCCGCGGTCGGGATCAACGAGGCAGTCGACGCCACATCCGCCGAGGCATCAGGCGCATGCCCGCGAACACCGGGCGCAGCACGGCCGGCACCCACACCTCGCCTCGGCCGCGCGCCAACGCCCGCACCGTCGCGTCGGCGACCTGCTCCGGCGTGCTCGACAACGGCGCCGGCGACATGCCCTCGGTCATCCGCCCGACCACGAAACCCGGACGCACGAGCAACAGCCGCACCCCGCTGCCGGCGAGCGCGTCGGCCAGCCCGCTCGCGAACCCGTCGAGACCGGCCTTGGCCGAGCCGTACACGTAGTTCGCCCGCCGCACCCGCACCCCCGCCACCGACGAGAACACGATCAGCCGGCCGTGCCCCTGCGCCCGCAGCAGCGTCGCGAGATGGGTGAGGATGCTCACGTGCGCGGTGTAGTCGGTGTGCACCACCGCGACCGCGTGCGCGGCGTCGCGCTCGGCACGCCGTTGGTCGCCGAGGATCCCGAACGACGTGACCACCACGTCGAGCGGCCCGTGCCGCGCCACCACGTCGTCGAGTATCGACCGATGCGAGCCGAGGTCGTCGGCGTCGAACTCGACCCGATCCACGTGCTCCGCACCGGCCTTGCGCAGCGCCGCCTCCTCGTCGTCCAGTTCGTGACTGCGCCGCGCGGCCAGCACGACCGTTCGAGCCCCCCGCCCGACCAGCCGCTCCGCGACCGCCAGCCCGATCTCACTTCGCCCACCGAGCACCAACACATGTCCACTCACCCATCCAGTCTGCCCGACCCGACCGGGCCCACCGGACCCACCGAACCGACCGGATGCCCTCGGACCCCACCGTCCATTCACGCGGGCACCCGTCACCGACCGAACACGGACTCGGTTCTGCTCCGGCGTGCTCGGCCGGGGGCTCGGCTCCGTTCGGGGTCGCCCGGAGCAACCCCATAGTCTGGTGCGCGTGATCGCGAACGAGAATGCCGTCCCCGCCGTCCTGCTCGGCGCCCCGGAGGCGGTCGATGCGGTGGGGCAGGCGCACGAGCTTTTGGCGGACCTCGTTTCGGGTGGCGCCGCGCTCGGATGGGTCGAGCCGCCGTCGCGGGACGAGGTCGCGGCACTGTTCGACGACCTCGTGGCGGCCTCGCGGGTGGGGGACGCCGCGTTGCGACTGGCGTACGAAGGGGAGCGGCTGGTCGGGTTGGGCTATTGGCGGCGGTACACCCGTCCGACCCACCGCCCGAACGCCGACCTGGAGAAGCTCGCCGTCGCGCCGAGCGCGCACGGCCGCGGCCTCGGTCGGCGTCTCACCGCGGCACTGATCGAGGACGCCGAGGCGGCCGGCGTCGAGTTCCTCACCCTGGACGCGCGCGGCGACAACTCGAACGCGCTGCGCCTGTACCGCAGCCTGGGCTTCACCGAGTACGGCCGCCTGACCGACTTCGTCGCCGTCGGAAACGCCCGCTACGACAAGGTGTTCTACGTGATCGACCTGCGCGTTCCCCGAGGTTGACCGATCCGAAAGCCCCGGCGCAACCGCCGCGAGTTGATTGAATGGACGCCCGTGAACCGGGCGGCGACCACGAACCGTGGGGCGACCGCGAACCGTGCCGGACCGAGGGGGACGCGTCGATGGAAAGCACGACGAGCGGGTTGCGTTCGGACGAGGATCTCGCCGCCTGGCTCGACGGGTTGGCGCCCTTCGCCACCGGTGCCGAGGTCACGTTGCCGGCCGGAGACGAGTTGGTGTCCGTACTGCTCGACCTCTCGGTGCCACACGAGGATGTCACCGAACTCCTCGCGACGCGCGACGTGCTCCTGCGCGATCCCGAACTGCGCGAGGTGTTCGAACGCAACGCGCGGACGTTGATCGCGGGGATCGACACGATCGACGATCGACGGGAATTCCCGCCGCTGCCGGGCGAGTTCGGGGCCGTCGGGCGCTGGTTCCACGTCCTCTCGTTCATCGCGGCCCTGCCGTACGTACAGGCGTACCACCACCGGCTCGGCATCCCCGCCGACGTATCCCGCCGGACGCTGGCCGACCTCGGCCGCAACGTGGCGGTGCACCGTCGGCGCCTGGGCGTCGGCGGACTGATCGCCCGGCACTGGATGGGCCTGCACTTCCGCGGCGAGCTCTACCAACTGGGCCGGCTCCAGTTCCAACGCGCTTTGGTCCCGAGCCGGGTGAGCGAGAGCGCCCGGGCCGCCGGGTTGTCCCACCGGCCCGAGGACCCCGCGTTGGCGCTGCACATCCCGGCCTTCCACGGCCCGTTCACCCCGGCCGCGTGTGACGAATCCCTGGCCCTGGCCAAGGACTTCTTCCCACGCCACTTCCCCCGGGAGCGCTACCGGATCGCGCTGTGCGGGTCCTGGCTGCTCGACCCGCAACTTCGTGAGTATCTGCCGAAGTCGTCCAACATCGTGCGTTTCCAAGGCCGGTTCCACTTGGTCGAGGAACTTCCGAACCGCACGCCCGACGACACCAGCCCGGTGGCCTTCGTCTTCGGCGACCCCGACCTCCCGATCGAAACCCTCCCCCGCCGCACCTCCCTGGAACGCGCCGTAGGCGACCACCTCCGAGCAGGCAACCACTGGTACAGCGGCCTCGGCTGGTTCGAACTGTGACCACGCCGCCGCCGGCCGGCAACGGGCGACCCTGTCGATCGGCGAGGCGCCGAGCGGTGACGGCTGCCTCGAACGCCTCGTACACGTCCTCGTCGACCCCACCGCCCCCGAGCAACGAGGCATCGGCCGCCGTGACCAAGGCGTCCACGTGCTGCTCGGTGATGTCCCCGGGTGCCGGCGATATATGCCTGCGCACCCCGGCGGCCCTCGGGACGGGGATGCGCGAGGATGGTTCCTATGACGGACGATCTTCGGCTGATGAACGGTCTTCGGCGCCGGTTCTCGGCGTATACGTGGGAGCCGATCACGGTCGGCCGATCGGGAGCCGGGGTGTATCGGCTCGACGGGCGCGAGAGTCTGTACCTCAAGGTCGCCGAGGTGAACGCCCACCCCGATTCCGGGTTCGACCTGGTCGCCGAGACCGCGCGCGGGTTGTGGCTGGCCGAACAGGGGCTTCCGGTGGCGGAGATCCTCGACCACGCCGCCGACGCGGCGGGTGCGTGGCTGCTGACCCGAGCGGTCCCGGGCCGCACCGCGGCCGATCCGTGGCCGGCGGATCGCCGCGACGCCGTCGTGGACGCCCTCGCCGACATGGCCCGTACGCTGCACGAACTCCCGGTCGCCGACTGCCCCTTCGATCGCAGCCTGGCGGTCACCGTGCCCAACGCACGCCACGCGGTGGCCGCCGGACTGGTCGACCTCGACGACGTGGACGACGAGCGCCGAGGGCGCACCGCTGCCCAACTGCTCGACGAGTTGACCGCGACCGTGCCCGACGACGAGGACCTCGTCGTCGGACACGGCGACTACTGCCCGCCCAACGTGCTCCTCGACCCGGACACCCTGGACGTGCTCGCCCTGATCGACCTGGGCCGCCTGGGCCGCACCGACCGGCACGCGGACCCGGCCCTGGCCATGCGCAGTCTGCTCGACCCCGACAACCCGCAATTCACCCCCGAGCACGCGACGCGCTTCCTCACCCGCTACGCCCCGGACGGCGATCTGGACCCCAAACGCATCGCCTTCCACTGCCTGCTGGACGAGTTCTGCTGACCTCGCGCGTTCGCCCTGGCGATCCGGCCGCCTTCGCGTTCCGGCCACCCGAGAAGGCACCCGAACCGCGCCGCGCGCCCACCCGGCCCGACACTCGGGCGCCGCTCACCCGTCGTCCGTCACGAACACCCCCGCGCGTGCCGCGACCACCGCGGCGTCGGCCGCGCGGGTCGAGACGGCGTCGCCCACCGGCTCGTTCGTGATGAACAGGCGGTAGTACAGCGGCGCCACCGCGGCCCGAACCACCTCGACGCCGTCCGTACCCGGCGGCAACTCGCCGCGCTCGACCGCACGTTCGACCACCGACCCGGCATCGACGAGCCGGCCGACCAGGAAGCCGCGCAGCGCGTCCGAGGCGATCGGGTCGCGAACCGCCGCAACCACCAGCGCTCGCGCGGTCGGCCCGTCGGTGGCATCGAGAAAACCGGTCGACACGAGGGCCGTGATCGCGCGCAGGTCACCGGCGATCGTGCCCGTGTCGGGAATCGGCCACGGCTCGGTGGAGGCCAGGTCGAGCGCGTCGGCGGCCAGTCCCGCGGCGTTGCGCCAGCGGCGGTACACGGTGGTCTTGTGCACACCGGAGCGGGCCGCGACCGCCTCGACGGTCAGCCCGGCGAAGCCCTTGTCGGCCAACTCCGCCAGGGTCGCCTCGCGCACCGCCTCCCGCGTACGCGCGGTCCGCCCCCCGGGCCGAGCAGTCCCGGCGGTTCCCACGGACGCGCCACCCTCGGCACCCTCGGCACCCTCGGCACTCAAAGACAACTCAGTTGCATTAGCACTCCCTCACCTGTCATGCTCACTGTCATGCTCATCCTAATGCAATCCTGTTGCATTAGACCGATCCATCGAAACCTCCGAAAATGAACACCACAAGGAGCACGGCAGCCATGACCCACCTCCCGAACCCCACCACCGCCAACGCCCCCACCGGCACCATTGCGCCGCGCCCACTGGAGACTCGCCTTGTCCGCTCAGCTCACCGTCCGCAACGTGTCGAAGGCGTACACCGATCGACCGGTCCTCGATGACGTATCGCTCACCGTCAAGCCGGGGGAACACGTCGGCATCGTCGGCGAGAACGGATCGGGCAAGTCCACCCTCCTGCGGCTGATCGCCGGCGTGGACGCGCCGGACGACGGCACCGTGACCGTCACCGCTCCCGGCGGCATCGGTCACCTCGGCCAGACCCTCGATCTGCCCGACACCCACACCGTCCGGCAGGCCATCGACGCCGCTCTCGCCGACCTGCGCGCGATGGAGCTTCGGCTGCGCGAGCTGGAGGCCGACCTCACCGAGGACCGCCTCGGCGAATACGGTGAACTGCTGAGCACTTTCGAGGCCCGCGGTGGCTACGAGGCCGACGCCCGCACCGACAAGGCCGTCCAGGTCCTCGGCCTCGGCTCGATTCCCTACGACCGCCCGCTCGGTGCCCTCTCCGGCGGAGAACGCGCCCGACTCGGCCTGGCGTGCCTGCTGGCCGCGTCCCCCGAGGTCATGCTGCTCGACGAACCGACCAACCACCTCGACCCGGCGGCCGTGGTCTGGCTGGAGGACCGGTTGCGCGAGCATCGGGGCACTGTCGTGGCGATCTCCCACGACCGGCTGTTCCTCGACCGCGTCGCGACCGCGACAGTCGAGGTCGAGCACGCGACGGTCACCCGCTACGGCGGCAACTACACGGCCTACCTCGCCGCCCGAGCGGCGATGCGCCGGCGCTGGGAACAAGCGCACGCCGACTGGTGCCGCGACGTCGGCGAAGCCGAACACGCCCTCGCCACCACCGCGCAGCGCGTCGCGCCGGGGCGGGCGATGACCGACAACAACAAGATGGCGTACGACCGCAACGGCGGCCGCGTGCAAAGCTCGGTCGCGTCGCGCATCCGCCGAGCCAAGGAGAGACTGCGCCGGCTGCACGAGAATGCCGTACCCGCCCCGCCCGAGCCGTTGCGCTTCACCGGCGGCTTCGGCACCGGCGCGACGTCCGGCGTGCTCGTGCACTTCGAGGGCGTACGGGTCGGGCATCGGCTCGTGGTGCCCGACTTCCACATCGAGGCCGGGCAGCGCCTGCTCGTCCACGGCGCGAACGGCGCCGGGAAGTCCACTCTCCTGCGCGTCCTCGCCGGCGCCCTGGAGCCCGACGACGGCACGGTGCATCGGCGCGGCCGGATCGGCTATCTCCCGCAGGATCCGAACTTCGTCAACCCGGCCCGCAGCGTCCTGTCGACCTACGCGTCGGGTCTTCCGGGATACCCCGACGAGATCCGCGACCGGCTTCGGGCTTCGGGGCTGCTGGACCCCGAGCTGTTCGTCAGGCCGGTCGGCACCCTGTCGGTGGGCCAACGCCAACGCCTCGCCCTGGCCCGGATGTTGAGCCGACCGGCCGACCTGCTGCTCCTCGACGAACCCACCAACCACCTCTCGCCGACCCTGGTGGAAGAGCTCGAACAGGCCCTCGACGTCTACCCCGGCGCCCTCGTCGTGGTCTCCCACGACCGCGCCCTGCACGGCAGGTTCACCGGCACGCGCGTCCTGATGAGCGAAGGAGCACTCGTATGACGCCCCCCGAGCCCACACCCGAGCCCACACCCGAGTCCGAACCCCCCGCCGGCGAGACCGTCACGGGCGACCCGGCAGACACAACCGTCACGGGTGGCACAGCCACCACGGGCAACACCGCCGACCCGACATGTACCACCGTCACCGCCCGCACCGCCCCCACGTGCGACGAATTCCCGGTGTCCGACGCCGTGTCCGGCCCCTACGCGATCACCACCGGCCCCGACGGCGCGCTGTGGTTCACCCTCGTCCACGCCGGCCGGATCGGCCGGATTTGCCCAACCGACGGCCAGGTCACCACCTACGACCTCGACGCCCCCGACTGCGGCCCGACCGTGATCGCCGCGGGACCCGACGGCGCGCTGTGGTTCACCGAGTACCGGGCGCACCGGATCGGCCGCATCACCACCGCGGGCGACGTCGCCCACTTCGCCCTGCCCACCGCGAACGGCGGCCCGTTCGGCCTGACCGCCGGGTCCGACGGCGCGCTGTGGTTCACCGAGACCGCCACGGACCGCATCGGCCGCATCACCACCGCCGGCGAGATCACCGGCTTCGCGCTGCCGGTGGCAGGCGGATTCCCCTCGGCCCTGACCGCAGCGCCGGACGGCGCCCTGTGGTTCACCCTCAACGCGGGAAACGCGGTCGGCCGCATCACCACGGACGGCGACATCACCCTCCACGACCTGCCCACCCCCGGCGCCGGTCCGGTCGGCATCGCCGCTGCCCCGGACGGCTCGGTGTGGTTCGCCGAGATCGGCGCCGGCGCCGTAGGCCGCCTCACCACCAAGGGTGAATACACCCAATTCCCGCTGCCCGACCGCCGGTCACGCCCGCACGCGGTCGCCTTCGATGTCGCCGGCGACTGTTGGATCACCGAGTGGGGGGCGAACCGCGTCGGCCGCCTGACCCCCGACGGCGCTTTGACGGAGTTCGACCTCCCCACCACATCCGCGGAACCACACGGCGTCGTGTGCGGCCCCGACGGCGCGATCTGGATCGCCATGGAAACCGGCACCCTCGCCCGCCTCGACCCCCGGCCCGCCGCCGTCGAACCCTGAGTCCCCAACCGGACACAGGATTTCCCTCCGCCGCGCGGCCCCGCGCCCGCTCTCGGCGCTCCTCCCGGACGCCCCGAAACGCGCCCGCGTGCACCCGGCGGCACAACCCGCGCACGAATGTGCCGAGTCCATCGGGCGCCACACGCCGTAATTCCTAAATAATGCAAATCGACATGAAAAGTGCCTATGGTCGAAGTACGGGGGCATCGTCGAGCCCGGCGGTGAAGTCACGATGAGGGAGCACCCGATGCTTACTCAACACGTCCGTCAGCCCGCTGCCCCGGCGACTCGCACGGTAGCGACGCTCATGATCGAAGAAGAAACGACCATCAGTGACGCGCCGTTGTTCGCGCCGGAAGACTTCGGCGGAGGCCTTCTCGTCCTCGGCCTGCTCCTGTCGCCGAAGCCCCCGAAGGAGCGGTAAGCCGGATTCGATGTCCACGACATCACCGACTCCCATCGGAAGTTGATCACCACCATGCCCTTCGCCGACACCACTCCTCACGAGGAGTACACGGCGGCGGTCGAGCGGGTGGCCGGCCGCGCCCTCGGTGTCCTCATGGACGCCGAGGGCGCGGTCGTACCCGCCGAAGTCGCGGCCGACCCCGCTCACCAGCAAGACTTGCGAGACCTCGACGCCGACCTGCCCGGCCTGCGCGTCCTGGGCTCCGACATGCTCGCCCCGCACGTACTGCGCGGCACCCCGCTCCCCATCGAGCAGGCCGAGGCGGCCGCCCGCGCCTTCTCGGTGTTCCCGCCCGACTCGATGGGCGCCTCGCCGGAGACGGCGTGGATCATCGAGTGGCAGGACTGGGCCACCGCCCGCACGCTGACCCGCTTCGGGCTGGCCGTCGACGTGCCCGCCCCGGGCGACGGCCGCCAGGTCGCCGACGCCACCGCGTGGCAGACGTGGTCGGTGCGGATGTCCCAGCTCTCGTCCCTGGCCCTGCCCGGCCTGGACGGCCCCATCCACGAGACCGCCAGGGGCAACGGTCTGTCCCTGGCCCGCGGCGCGACCCGAGCGATGCTGCGCCGCGACTACCGCACCGCGGCCCGGATCGCGCGCTGGCTCGCGTTCTTGCGGGCCGCCGGCACCCCGTATCCCCTGGATCTGGAACCGATGCTGCGCCACATCCGGCTCTTCGGCGGCGGCAGCGCCCGCACCGTGCTCGACACGCGCATCGCCCAACACGTGACCGGGCCGGAGGGTCCATGAACGCCGACGTACTCAAGACCGCCCACACGGTGGGCTCACGGGCCCTGGGCTGGCTGCACGACAGCGCCGGGTTCGGCACACTGCCCACCCACACGATCGTCGACTTCGACGACCGGGACAGCGCGTACAAGCCGCTCGGTGAGACCGCGCTCGCGTCGTCGCTCGTGCTGCGCGAAGGCGTCGCCGGGCCCGCCGAACTGGCCGCCGCCCGCGAGCTCGTGCAGTTCGCGTGGGGGCAGTTCCGGGACGGGGACTTCCTCTACGAGCGTCAGGTCGGCCACCCGCTGGTGACCGACCCGTTGGAGACGTACGCGCACTTCGTGCGGGCGGGCATCCGGCACGAGCGGATGGACGACCTGCTCGCTCACCTCGCCGACCTCGACTCGGCACGCGCGGTCGAGATGATGCCCAACCGGCGCCTCGCGGTGGCCAACGCGCGCCGGGTCGCGGGCGTACGAGACGACCACGACTGGTCGACACTGGCCGCCGACACGTGGCTCGGCGCGACGCCGGAACCGTGGGCGATCGACTGGATGACCGGCTACCACCTGACCCACACGGTCTTCCACATCACCGACTGGGGCGCGCATCCCGAGTTGCTGCCCACCGAGATCCGCGACTACCTGCGGGCGTGGCTGCCCGTGTGGGTGGACGTGTGGCAGGAGGTCGCCCAGTTCGACCTCGTCGGCGAACTCCTCGCCGTGGACGCGTGTCTGACCGAGCCGGTGTGCGACGCTCAGGGCTGGAACCGGCTCGCGGCCGCGCAGCACGCGAACGGCCTGCTGCCGCGCGACGCGGACCCGGTGGACACCGACGAACGCCGGGCGTTCAAGGACCACGAGCACACCGCGGTGGTCGCGATCGTGGCGGGCACGATCACCCTGGCCCGCTCGCTCGGCGCAGCCTCGGCCGTCGCGTGAGCACGAGCGCGAGCGCGGATGCGCGTGCGGGCGGGGGCGGGGGATCGGGCGCGGGAACGGGCACAGGCGCGGATCCGAGCCCGAATGCGAGTGCGAGTGCGAGTGCGAGCAGCTTCCTCGTCAGGCAAAACGTCGAGGAGCTCTTGGCCCCGAAGTTCCTGGCCCCGTTGCTGCGTTGCGATCCGACGACCGGCGCCGTGGTCGTGGCGGCCGTTCGCGGCGACGAGCACGCGGTCGTGACCGGCGGCACGGGGGTGGACGCCGACACCCGGTTCGAACTGGGCTCGGTGACCAAGACGTTCACGGCGTTGCTGCTGGCGGACGCGGTGGCGCGCAACGAGGTTCGGCTCGACGATCCACTCGCCGCCTTCCTGCCACCGGGTGCCCGTCCGCGCGGCGCACCGCCCATCACCCTCCTGCATCTGGCCACGCACACATCGGGCCTGCCCCGGCTGCCGCGCGGGTCGCTGCGGACCGCATTGCCCGCGTGGTATTCGAACCCGTACGCGGGCTACGACGAAAAGCGGCTGTTCGACTCACTCGGCCGGACCCCGGTACGCACGCGGCCCGGCTCGCGCGTGACGTACTCCAACCTGGGCGTGGGCTTGCTCGGTCACGTGCTCGCGCGGGCGGCGGACATGCCGTACGCGGACCTGATCGTGCGCCGCCTGGGCGTGCCGCTGGGCCTGGTCATGACCACGTGCGACCCCAACGCACCACAGGTGACGGGGTATTTGCACGGTCGGCCGCGACCGCCCTGGGACATGCCGGGACTGCCCGCCGCCGGCGCACTGCGCAGCACGGCGGCGGATCTGACCCGGTATCTGGCGGCGCATTTGACCCCGGGGGGCGTGGCGTCGCCCGCGTTGGCCGCCGCGTTGCGCGAGGTGCGCAGGCCGCGCCTGATCGTTCGCGGCAGCGGTGACCGGCTGGGCCTGGTCTGGAATGTACGCGAACGGCCGGGCCACGAGCTGGTGTTCCACGGCGGCTCGACCCGCGGCTTCACGTCGTTCGTGGGATTCAGTCCGCAGGCGGGCGTGGCAGTGGCCGCGTTGGCGAACACGGCGGCCGGCCCGCGGGCGACGTTCGTACAAAGCGCGTACGAGGCCCTACGGGCGCTTGCCGCCGACACGATGGGTGGATGAGCACCCCAGACCTGTTCAGCCATCTCGACCCGCCGACCCTGATCGCCGGTTGCCGAGGATCCGAACATGCCGGATCCTCGGATGCCGGCATTCGCGGCGAAACCGGCGGGGCCGGGGAAGATCAGTTCTCGCGAACGGCGGCCGACCGTGTAGGCGTTGAAGTAGGGCAACAGGCGGACACCGCATGGTGGTTCGCTCGGCGTCTCGGTGTCGCCGGCCGCGATCCAGGCGGGTCTGCCGTCGAGGTCGGCCGGTTCGATCGTGTCGTCGCGGGCGGCGAGGTCGGCGAACAGGTCGGCCGCCCACGTGGGCGGGGTGGCCGTCCACAACGCGAGGTCGCGCGAGGTCGCCGGTCCGTAGGCGTACAGGTAGCGCCGGACCAACATGGCGAAGGCGGCATCCCTGTCGAGGGGTTACCGGCCGGGCAGCCACCGGCGCGGGTTCGTGTACGTGACGTTGCGGCCTCGGTTGGGGCCGAAGCACAGCGCTCCCCTGGTTCCCGCGACGGCCAAGGCCATCCGCCATCGCGGCCACATGCCCTGGAACGCGGGCATCACCGGCTCGCCGGCCCACGCGCCGGTGCGCGCGACGACCTCGGCGGACAGTTCGTCGACGGTCGGTTCGGCGTCGACGACCGCGTCCGCGACGGTGGCGACGATCTCGTCGGTCCGCGCGTCGTCGAGGCGTACTCCCGCCTTGTGGCCGTTGTGCGAACGCGGGAGGCCGGCCGACGCGCCGATCCACATCGGCAGATCGCGGGTCGCGAGCAGGTGCACCGTGCCGCGCGGGCCGAACGACTTGATCAGGCTGTGTTCGCTCCACAACGCGGTGCGAACGTCCGTACGGGTCGCCCTCGACACCCGCGTGCCGACGGACAGTTCGGCGGCGGACAGCACCTGCGCGTGCGCGCCGCACGTCGCGGCGACCACGTCGGGGAAAGCGCCCTCGGGCGCGGGTTCGGCCAAGGCGTGTCGGGTCGGCCGCCGGGCCCGGACCTGCGACCACGTGAAGGTTGTCATCCGGTGGCACTCCCTCGTCGGACGGCGTCCCGGGGAACCTCCCGGGACCACCTCCGACGTTGATCCTCATTGCGGACCGTTCGTGTCCTGAAGCCTCACGGCCGAGGCCGCAGGGACTCCTCGATCGCCCGCAACCAGATCACGACCGCCTCCGCGCCCGGGTCGACGGTGCCGATGGCCCGGTCGCCGAGATAGCTGCTGCGGCCTCGGCGCGCGCTGTGGTGCGCGGTCGCCTCGGTGCCCGCCGCGCCCGCCTCGACCGCGTCGGCCAGGCTCGC
>NZ_WWJX01000776.1 GCF_009865215.1 Streptomyces sp. SID3343
CGTCGAGCCGGCGCCGCTCGCCGGGCTCCGCGGCGGGTGTGGGCGCGAGCCCGCGCCCGGCGACGACCAGCAGCGCGATGCCGACGGGGACGTTGATCCAGAACACCCAGCGCCAACTCAGCGCATGGGTGAGGAAGCCGCCCAGGACCACTCCCGCCGCGACGGCCACCCCGCCCGCCAGGCTCCACACCGCGAGCGCCCGGGTGCGCCGGGGCACGTCGTGGGCGTAGCCCGCGGTGATCAGGCTCAGCCCCGCCGACGCGAGTGCCGCGGCGCCCACGCCCTGTGCGACCCGGGCGGCCAGGAGCGTGGTGACGTTGTGCGCCGCGCCGCCGAGCAGACCGGCGGCGGTGAACACGAACAGGCCGGCCTGGAACACCGGCTTGCGGCCGAACAGATCGCCCGCGCGGGCCGCGACCATCAGCAGACCGCCGAGGGTGATCAGATACGCGTTGACCACCCACTGCTGGCCGTTGGTGCTCAGTCCCAGGTCGGCCCGCAGGTCGGGCAGGGCCACGGTGACGATGGTCGAGTCGAGCACGACCATGAACTGGGCCACGCACGCGACGAGCGCGATGACGTCGCGCGGCACCCGAGGCGAGCGCGGCGAGCGGGGTGTGGCCGGGGGAGGCGCGGAGGGTGCGGGGTGGTGCGACGTCGGCGCGGTGCGCCGGTCGGTGCTTTCGGCCATGACGGCTCCTCGACGGGCATGCGAAGGGATTCGACGGGATTCGACGGGATTCCAAGGGATTCGACGAGTGGGCGCTCGATAGCATGGAAAGAGCATGAGAACATCGTTCACCGTGAACGACGTTCACAGTGAACATCGTTCACGTTAGGTTCGAATCACAAGTGCTGTCAACGGCACGGAAGCGAGAGTTCTCGATGTTGCGACGGCCGGATGTGGTCGACGGCGCGCTCGCGCTCCTCGACGTCGAGGGGCTCGACGGCCTCACCATGCGCAAGCTCGGCGCCGCGCTCAACGTTCAGGCGGGCGCGATGTACCGGCACTTCCCGAGCAAGGAGGCGCTGCTCGACGCGATGGCGGAAAAGCTCATGGACGGCGTCGGCGCGCCGTTGCCCGACGTCGAGTGGCAGGAGCAACTGCGGATCCTGGGCGCGCGGTTGCACACCGCGCTGCTGTCACGTCGGGACGGCGCGCGGGTGGTCGCGGGGACCTACGTCCCGGATCCGAGCACGCACGGCGCGGGCCGCACGGCGGTGGAGGTGCTGTGCTCCGCCGGGCTGGCGCCCGAGCAGGCCGGGTGGCTCACCTTCGCGATGTTCTACTACGTGCTGGGCCACACCATCGAGGAGCAGGCGCAGGGGCGCCTGGACGCCTGCGACGACTGGGGTGCCCGGGTCGCGGCCGTCGGGCCGGACGAGTCCGCGCGCTACGACCAGGCCCTGGCCTCACTGGTCAAGGCCGATCCCGCCGAGCGGTTCGCCTACGGCCTGGACGTGTTCATCGACGGGATCGTGCACCGGCTCGGCTGAGCCGGGCGCGGGGGGCCCACCTTCAAAACGCGTTCCACCGCGCGGTGCGGTCGCCCTCGCGCAGGGTGCGGACGCGGTGGCGGAACTCCTCCTCCGCCTTCGGGTTGCCGGGCACGTGTTGGGCCACCCACGCGGTGGCGGCGAGCTCGCGGGTCTCGCGCAGAGTCTCGTAGCCGTCCCACGTGGTGACGTCGAAGCCGTACTTCTTGGCGAACCGCCGCTCGGCGCCGTCGGGCAGGCCGTAGCGGGCGGCGGCCATCGGGGTCAGCGCCAGATCGAGTTCGCGCAGGTCGTGGGCGACGGTCTCCCAGTCCAGGAGCAGCGCCCGCCCGCCGTGCACGCCGACGTTGCGCAGCAGTGCGTCGCCGTGGATCAGACCCTTGGGCAGCGCGGGGGTCAACGTCGCGTAGGTGGTGAGGAGTTGGTCGCGCCGAGCCAGCAGGTAGCGCCGGTCCTCCAGGCTCACCGCGGCCTCGGCCGAGTCGAGCCAGGTCGCCACCAGCGCGAGCGGCTCACGGGCGGGCAGGGCGAACGGCGGCGCCGGCAACGCGTGCAGCTTCTTGAGCAGGCGGGCCAGATCGCCGACGTCGGGAGCGCGGTCGGCGGGCGGCAGGAGCTGCCAGAACGTCACCGGGCGGCCGTCCACGAGCACCGGCTGCGGGTCGACCTCGGGCGCCGGTCGCACGGCGGGGAAGTCCTGTTCGGCGAGCCAGCACGCGACCGCGATCTCGCGCCTCGCGCGCTCGGCCATGTGCGCGCCGCGGGCGACGCGAACCACCAGGCCCGGACCGGGCAATGCGAAGACGGCGTTCTCCCCGAAGGCCAGTACCCCGGCGTCGGCGGACGGCACCCCGACCTTCGCGCATGCGCGTACGAGCACCGAGCGTTCGGCGGCCACTGAGTCGATCACGCCGGTGATCGTACCGGCCCCGAGGCACCCGCAGCGGCCGGATTCGATCAGGCGGACAAGCTCGTCGCGGCGGGCAGCGCCGCGTCGTAGCGATCGAGGACCAGCCGGGCGATCTCGGGGGTGTCGGCGACCGGTTCGGTGACCAACTCCGCACCGGCCGCGAGGGCCTGTTCGGTGATCCGGTCGGGGAGGATTCCGGGGGCGAGCATGCACGACGCCACCGCGATCCGTTGTGCCCCGAGCGAGCGCAACTCGGCGACCGCGGCGGCGACGGTGGAACCCTGGTGGACGGAGGCGAACGCGGTGACCACGGCGCACCAACCGGCACGCCGCCACTCCCGCGCGACGATGGTGGTCACCGCGTTCGCCTCCGGATCGGTGGACCCCGCAGTGGCCAGGACCACGCCGTAGCGCGGATCTCCCGGCCGGACGCCGGCCTCGCGCATCCGCGAGTCCAACGCGGCGAGCAGCAGCGGCGAAGGGGCCAGAGTCGCCGCCTGACGCACGGTCAGGCGGCGGTGTCGCAGGACGCTCGGCACGTCCTGCTTGGCGTGGAACGCCGGGGTGAACAGCAGTGGCACCGCGACCACCTCGGTCGCGCCGGCCAGGGCCAGCGCGTCGAGCCGCTCCGGCACGCGGGGGCCGCAGTGGTCGAGATAGCCCGTCTCCACCCGCAGCCCGGGCCGCAGGTCGCGCACGCGCGCGGCCAACGCCGCCATCGCCACGGCGTGCCGCGGGTCGCGGCTGCCGTGTGCGACGGCCAGGAGCGGGGGAGCGGACACGACTACTTCGTCCCCGCCAGCCCGCGCTGGCGCAGCACCAGGCGTTCGATGGGCGTGAACACGAGCATCTCGATACCGATTCCGACGATGAGGATCATGAACACCGCGGTCAACATCATCGGCATGTCGCCCAGATCTCGCCCCTGGTCCAGCAACTGTCCCAGTCCGGAGCCCAGTTCGGGCCCGGCGGCGATCAACTCGGCGGCCATCAGCGAGCGCCACGAGAACGCCCAGCCCTGCTTGAGGCCCGCGATGTAGCCGGGCAGCGAGGCGGGCAGCATGACGTGCCACACGCTGTTGACGCCGCGCGCGCCGAGCACCCGCCCCGCGCGCAGGTACAGCGGCGGAATCTGGTCGATGCCCGCCACCAGGCCGTTGGCGATCGAGGGGACCGCACCCAGCAACACGACCGCGTAGATCGCGGTGTTGTTGAGGCCGAACCAGATCACCGCCGGCGGTACCCAGGCGACCGAGGGCAGCGACTGGAGACCGGACAGGATCGGCCCGATCGCGGCCCGGATCCAGCTGACCCGGGCGACCACCAACCCCAGCGGGGTACCGATCGCGACCGCCATCACGAAGCCCAGCGCGCCGCGGGAGAGGCTGGTCCACAGGATGTCGAAGACGTCGCCCTTGTGCCACTGGACCATGAACGCGTCCCACACGTCGGCCGGACTCGGCAACGCGTAGCGCGGCTTGATCTCCATGACGTAGGCGATCTGCCACGCCGCGAGCACGAGCAGCAGTGCGACGACCGGCGGGAGCGCCTTCTCCAGGAGCACGCGAGAGTAGGGCTTGCGCTCCTTCTCGTACGTCTCCAGCGCGTCCAGGCCTGCTTCGAGGCCCGCGAGGTCGCGGGCCTCGTCGGCGACGACGACGGCGTCGGCGTCCGCGTCCCGAGGCGTCTTGGTCAGGTCAGGCGCGGCCATGGCGGCGGATCTCCCCTCGGAGTTGGTCGGTGATCTCGACGGACAGTTCCGACACTCCGGTGTCCTCGATCCGGCGCGGCTGCGGGATCTCGATGTGCCACTCGCGGGCGATCCGGCCGGGCCGCGACGACATCAGCACGACCCGCTCGGCGAGCCGGACGGCCTCGCGGACGTTGTGCGTCACGAACACCACCGAGCGGCCGGTCTCCGCCCAGATCCGGGTCAGTTCGTCGTGCAGCACGTCGCGCGTGATCGCGTCGAGCGCCGCGAACGGCTCGTCCATCAACAGCAGATCGCCGGCCTGCGCGAGGGCGCGGGCCAACGCGACGCGCTGGCGCATGCCGCCGGACAACTCGTGCACGCGCTTGCGCGAAGCGCCGCCGAGCCGGACCAGTTCGAGCAGCGCCTCGGCCTCGGCCTTGCGGTCCTCGCGCGGCACGCCCCGCAGTTTCAGGGCCAGTTCGATGTTCTTGCCCGCGGTCAGCCACGGGAACAGCGCGTGGTCCTGGAACATCAGCGCGGGGCGCCCGCCGCCGATCTCGATCGTGCCCGCGGTGGGTTTGTCGAGGTCGGCGATCAGGTTGAGCAGGGTGGACTTCCCACAGCCCGACGCGCCCAGGAGGCAGACGAACTCCCCCGGGGCGACGGTCAGATCGATGCCGTCCAGGACGGGCGCGCCGCCGCCGCGGCCGAAGACCTTGGTGACCTGGTTCAGGCGGACCGCGAAGCCGGGCTCGGCAGGCGTGGCGGCCGCGGTGGGCGTGGCCTCGCTGATGGTCTGGGTCATGTCCGGATCACCTCTCTCGGTGGGCGCGTCGGGCGGGGAAGGCCGGGTGGTGCCTTGCGTGTTCGGGAGGTGCCGCTTCCTCGAAAGGCGCCACCCCGTCGAGAAGCGCTACTTCTTCGGGCCCAGACCCCCGTCGTTCACGGCGGGCTTGCCGGCCGCCGCGAGGACCTTGTTGAGGATCGTCAGGTCGTAGATGCCGTGGATGTCGAGCTTCTTGGTCACCCCGACCGCGACGCCGTCGTCGGAGAGCTTTTGCAGCGACGACGCGAGCGGGTCGTTGGTGATCTCGATGTTGGGCCAGGCCGCGTCGAGCACGTTCTGCGCGAGCGGCTTGCCCGCGTATTCGGTGATCTTGGCGTTGACCGTGGTCTTGGCCTTGTCCGGGTTGGCCGCCGCCCACTCGTTCGCGGCGACCTGGCCCTTGATCAGCGCCTCGACGGTGTCGGGGTGATCCTTGAGGAACTTGTTGCCGACGATCAGGTTCGTGGTGACGAACTTGCCCTGCGGCCACAGCGTGCGCTCGTCGACGAGCACCTTCGCACCGGCCTCGGCCACCAGCCGGGTCGCCCACGGCTCGGGCAGCCAGGCGCCGTCGAGGTCACCCTTTTGGAACGCCGCGAGGGTCTGCGCGTTGTCGGTGGGGACCACGCTCACGTCGCCCTTGCCGGAGGTGTCCACCGGGAAGCCGTTGGCCGCCAGGTACGCCCGCAGGGCGACGTCCTGGGTGCCGCCGAGCTGCGGCGACGCGATCTTCTTGCCCTTGAGGTCGGCCGGCGTGTTGATGCTCGGCTTGACCACCAGGGCCGCGCCGCCCGAGGTCGCGCCCGCGACGATCCGCAGCAGTTCGCCGTTGGTGCTGGTGAACCCGGAGATGGACGGGTTCGGGCCGATGTAGGTCGCGTCGATCGAGCCGCCCTTGAGCGCCTCGATCGCGGCCGGGCCGGCGTTGAAGACCTGCGGTTTGATCTCGGTGCTTCCCAGCTCCTTCGCGAAGAAGCCCTCACCCAGACCGACCAGCGGCGTCGCGTGGGTGACGTTGGCGAAGAAGCCGAGTCGGATCGACGAGGCCGATGTGCCCGTCTTGGCGCCGCCGGGCGCCGGAGCCCCCGCATTGGCGGCGGGCGAGGTCTTCTTGTCGTCCTTGTCCGAGCCGTAGCCGCACGCGGACAGCGCGAGCAGCGGCAACAGGAGCGCGGCGGAGAACCCCGTACGTATCGATCTACGTCGGCTGTTTTTGTGAATTGTCCCGAAAACGGACACGCGGGGACCTTCCCTCGGGCCCGCGCGCGGCGGCGCGGGCCGGGACTGACGAATGTGGGCGACGGCCACGGACGATGTCGCAGATGCAACCGACGGAGCGTCAAAAGCGGGTGTTCGAACCCGCGTTCACGTCAGCTGTGACATCGACCCGGGGCGGCGAACGCGGCGCCGGCCATGCCGGCGGTGAGCGTCGAGCCGTCGGCCTCGTCGATCAGGAGGAAGGAGCCGGTACGCCGGCCGACGGAGTAGTCGTCGAGCGCGAGCGGTTGGGCGGTACGGAGCACGACACGCGCGATGTCGTTGGCGCGCAACTCGGTCGGGCGTTCCTCGTGGCCGAGCACGCCGTCGATCGGCGCGTTCAGGTCCAGGCGGAAGGCGATGTCCTTGACGATCGCCTTGACCGTGCGGGTGGTGTGCTTGAGCAGGACCCGGTCCCCGGTGCGCAGCGGCCGGTCGGCCACGTGGCACACGGTCGCCTCGACGTCCTGGGTGGCGATCGGCGCCGAGTCGATCGGCGCGATCAGGTCGCCGCGCGAGACGTCGACCTCGTCGGTCAGCCGCAGCGTGACCGACTCGCCCTGCCGGGCCCGGTCCACCGAGACGCCGAGCCGATCGATGCCCGCGACCACACTGCGTTGCCCGGACGGCAGCACCACGACCTCGTCGCCCTCGCGGAACACGCCGGAGGCGATCTGGCCCGCGTAGCCGCGGTAGTCGCGATATTCGTCGTCGGACTGCGGGCGCAACACGAACTGGACGGGAAAACGCGCCGGTTCCAGCGTCGGGTCGCTCTCGACGGGCACCGTCTCCAGGTATTCCAGCAGGGTCGGCCCGGAGAACCAGTCCATGTGCGCGCTCGGGTCCACCACGTTGTCGCCGCGCAGCGCGGAGACCGGGATCGAGCGCACGTCGGGCACGCCCAGCGCCTTGGCGTACTCGGTGAACGTGTTGGCGACCTCGGCGAAGCGCTCCTCGTCGTAGTCGACGAGGTCCATCTTGTTGACCGCCAGCACCACGTGCGGCACCCGCAGCAGCGCCGCCACCGCCGCGTGCCGGCGGGTCTGCTCGACCACGCCGTTGCGCGCGTCGACCAGGACGACCGCCAGTTCCGCGGTGGACGCGCCGGTGACCATGTTGCGCGTGTACTGCACGTGGCCCGGGGTGTCCGCGAGGATGAACCGGCGCCTGGTGGTCGCGAAGTAGCGGTAGGCGACGTCGATGGTGATGCCCTGCTCGCGCTCGGCCCGCAGCCCGTCGGTGAGCAGCGCGAGGTCGGCCTCTTCCTGGCCGCGTTCGTTGCTGACCCGGGTGACGGCTTCGAGCTGGTCGGACAGGACCGACTTGGAGTCGTGCAGCAACCGGCCCACGAGCGTGGACTTGCCGTCGTCGACGGAGCCCGCGGTGGCCAGGCGCAGCAGACCCACGCTCTCGTCGACGGACGGCACGGTGATCTCCTCGGATGTCCCACTCATGGCTAGAAGTACCCCTCGCGCTTGCGGTCCTCCATCGCGGCCTCGGACATCTTGTCGTCCGCGCGCGTGGCACCTCGTTCGGTCAGCCTGCTCACTGCGATCTCGGCGATCACCTCGGCCACCGTCGTGGCGGGCGAATCGACGGCGCCGGTACAGCTCATGTCGCCGACCGTGCGATAGCGCACCACGCGCCGCACGACCTTCTCGTCGCCCTTGGCACCGCCCCACTCGCCGGGGGCCAACCACATGCCGCTACGCGCGAACACGTCGCGCTCGTGCGAGAAGTAGATCTGCGGGAGCGGGATCTCCTCACGCTCGATGTACTGCCACACGTCCAACTCGGTCCAGTTCGAGAGCGGGAAGACCCGCACGTGCTCGCCGACGCGGTGCCGGCCGTTGTACAGCTGCCACAGTTCGGGGCGCTGGCGGCGCGGGTCCCACGCGCCGAACTCGTCGCGCAGCGAGAAGACCCGCTCCTTGGCGCGCGCCTTCTCCTCGTCGCGTCGACCGCCGCCGAACACCGCGTCGAAGCGGTTCGACTCGATCGCGTCCAGCAGCGGGACGGTCTGCAACGGGTTGCGGGTGCCGTCGGGGCGCTCGCGCAGCCGGCCGGTGTCGATGAAGTCCTGCACGCTCGCGACGTGCAGCCGCAGGTTGTGCTCGGCCACCACCTTGTCGCGGTACTCCAGGACTTCGGGGAAGTTGTGGCCGGTGTCCACATGGAGCAGCACGAACGGCACCGGCGCCGGCCAGAACGCCTTGCGTGCCAGGTGCAGCATCACGATGGAGTCCTTGCCGCCGGAGAACAGCAGCACCGGCTTCTCGAACTCGCCCGCGACCTCGCGGAAGATGTGCACGGACTCGGCTTCGAGAGCGTCCAGGTGGGTCAGAGCCCCGGGTGCGGTGCCCTTGTCGATCGTCGCGGTCACGCCAACCCCTCCTTCGTCGCGGTCTTCGCGGTCCTGCGTATCGCGGTCACTGGTGGATCCCGCATTCGGTCTTGCCACTGCCTGCCCACCGGCCGGCGCGGGCGTCCTCGCCCGGCGCGACCCTGCGGGTGCACGGCTCGCAACCGATCGACGCGTAGCCGTCGCTCAGCAGCGGGTTGGTCAGCACGCCGTGTTCGAGCACGTAGGCGTCCACGTCGTCCTGTGTCCAGCGGGCGATCGGCGCGACCTTGACCTTGCGCCGGCGCGCGTCCCACGACACGACCGGGGTGTTCGCGCGGGCCGGCGAGTCGTCGCGGCGCAGACCCGTCGCCCACGCTCGGTAGTTCGTCAGCGCGCTCTCCAGCGGCGCGACCTTGCGCATCGCGCAGCACGCGTCGGTGTCCCGCTCGTGCAGCCTGGCCCCGTACTTCGCGTCCTGCTGAACCACCGTCAGCTCCGGGTGCACGGTGATCACGTTGACGTCGTAGACCGCGGCGACCGCGTCGCGCGTGCCGATCGTCTCCGGGAAGTGGTAGCCGGTGTCGAGGAAGACCACGTCGACGCCGGGCGCGACGGTCGACGCCAGGTGTGCCACGACGGCGTCCTCCATCGAGGACGTCACGCACCACGCGGGGCCGAACGCCTCGTGCGTCCACGCCAGGATCTCGTGCGCGCTCGCGTCCTCCAGGTCGACGGCGGCCCGGTTCGCGAGCGATTCCAGGTCGGTGGTCTCGGTGACGGTCATCGGGCCTCCTCCGGAGTGGTGCGTCGGGCGGACTGCTCGGGAAAGACCAGCCCCAGGAACTTGAGCGAGAACGCCCGCCGGCACGCCGAGCACAACCACGTGCCGTGCCCCTCCTCGTGCGGACGAAGATCCTCGTCGCCACAGAAGGGGCAGTAGAACGGGACGGCCCGCTGACCGGGCTCGGCGCCGCCGGCGGCGCTCACGACAGGTCCGCTTCGCCGGCGCGCAGGGCCCACTGGGCGAAGCGCTCACCGTCGGTGCGCTGTTCCTCGAACCGGCGCAGCACCCGCTCGATGTAGTCGGCGAGGCCGTCCGAGGTGACCTTGAGGCCGCGGATCTTGCGACCGAAGCCGGGGTCGAGGCCCAGGCCGCCGCCGAGGTGGATCTGGTAGCCCTCGACCTGCTCGCCGTGCTCGTCCAGGACGAGTTGGCCCTTGAGGCCGATGTCGGCGACCTGGATGCGCGCGCAGGCGTTCGGGCAGCCGTTGATGTTGATCGTGATCGGCTGGTCGAACTGCGGCAGGCGTTGCTCCAGTTCGTCGATCAGGCGTGAGCCGCGGCCCTTGGTCTCGACGATCGCCAGCTTGCAGAACTCGATGCCGGTGCAGGCCATCGTGCCGCGCCGGAACGGGCTCGGGTCCACGCGCAGGTCGAGCGCCTCCAGGCCCTCCTTGAGCGAGGCCACCTGGTCCTGGGCCACGTCCAGGACGAGCATCTTCTGCTCGACCGTGGTGCGGACCCGGTCCGAGCCGTGCCGCTCGGCGAGGTCGGCGATCTTGCCGAGCGTGGCGCCGTCGACGCGGCCCACGCGCGGGGCGAAGCCGACGTAGAAGTCGCCGCCCTTTTGCGGGTGTACGCCGACGTGGTCGCGCCACACCTGCAGCGGCGCGTCCGGCGCGGGGCCGTCGACGAGCTTGCGCTCCAGGTACTCGTTCTCCAGCACCTCGCGGAAGCGCTCCGGCCCCCAGTCGCTGACCAGGAACTTCAAACGCGCGCGGTTGCGCAGCCGGCGATAACCGTAGTCACGGAAGACCGAGATGACGGCTTCCCAGACCTGTGGCACCTCTTCGAGCGGCACCCAGGCGTTCAGCCGCACCGCGAACTTGGGGTTGGTGGAGAGCCCACCGCCCACCCACACGTCGAAACCCGGGCCGAACTCGGGGTGTACGACGCCGACGAAGGAGACGTCGTTGATCTCGTGCGCGACGTCGAGCAGCGGCGAGCCGGAGATCGCGGTCTTGAACTTGCGCGGCAGGTTCGAGAATTCGGGCTTGCCGATGTAGAGGCGGTTGATCTCGTCGACCGCCCACGAGCCGTCGATGATCTCGTTCTCGGCGATCCCGGCGACCGGCGAGCCCAGGATGGCGCGCGGAGTGTCGCCACACGCCTCGGTGGTGGACAGGCCCACGGCTTCCAGGATCTGCCAGATCTGCGGTACGTCCTCGATCCGGATCCAGTGGAACTGCACGTTCTGCCGGTCGGTCACGTCGGCGGTGCCGCGCGCGAAACGCTCGGAGACCTCGGCGATCGCCCGCAGTTGGGCCAGGTTCAGTTGGCCGCCGTCGATGCGCACGCGCAGCATGAAGTATTCGTCGTCGAGCTCGTGCGGCTCCAGCACGCCGGTCTTGCCGCCGTCGATCCCGGGCTTGCGCTGCGTGTACAGGCCCCACCAACGCATGCGCCCGCGAAGGTCGTTGGGGTCGATGGAGGAGAATCCCCGGTGGGCGTAGACGTTCTCGATACGCGCGCGCACGTTGAGGCCGTCGTCGTCCTTCTTGAACTGCTCGTTGCCGTTGAGCGGTTCACGGTGGCCGAGTGCCCACTGTCCCTCGCCGCGATGGCGAGCGGTCTTGCGAGCGCGTGGGCCGCTGTCTGGGGTCTCGGTGGTGGCGGCCATGGGGAGCGTCCTCCGGCGGATCGGTGGGGGACGCGCGGGTGAGCATCCGGCCGCACCCTCGCCGGTATCGGGCCGTGAGAGTCGTGGGTGCCGGTGCGACCGCGCGCCCTGCAGGCAGGTGCGGCGGGCGGGTCGTCAGGCCGGCGAACAGACGGCGCTGGACATGCGTCCGAGGTCGACGTGGAGTCGACCTACGAGAGCGATACCGGCGCGAGACATGTCCCAAAGATTGACATGGAGTCAGATAGCCGTCCATCAGCGTCCGGGATGTGAGCACCTATCTCGCATGTCGAACACCCGTGCCCACAATATGGGATGCGATGATCTTCACGGCCTGCCGCCGGCATGGAACGTCGGTGCGGTTGGTTACGGTACGCGTGGTCGGATTCCGTTTGTTCGAACGAACGGCACACGTCCGACGCACCACAGTGGACGAGGAGCTGATGGGTATGCCAGGCGAGGTTGTCGGCGCGCCCCGGCGCAGAATGCGCTCAGTATGTACCGGCCCCACCTCCGAGCGGCCCGAGCCGCGCCGCGAGGAAGCGGTCGAAACGCTGCGATACGCGCTCAACGGCTTCCTGTCCGCCCTGCGCGCCGACCGTGCCGGACCGGCCGGCCCCGTGGACGCCGACGCGGACGGGACCCGCTACCGACTGCTCGCGGCCCTGGCCGACGAACTCGACCTCGACACCGATCGACTCGCGCGCGTGCTCGGCCTGCCCCCGGCCGCGGTGCGCGACCTCCTGGCCGAGCACGGCCGCGAGGGCTTGGTCGAGGCGGTGCGCGCCGGTCGCGGGCGCGGCGGATCGGTGGCCCGGTTGACCCCCGCCGGGCGGCGCGAGCTGTATCGGCTCGACGGGTTGTTCCGCGAGCACTGGGAAAGCGCGTTCGCCGACCTGCCCGCCGACGAACTGCGCACCGCCGCTCGGGTGCTCAGCAGGCTGTCCGGCGTCCTCGTGCCGACTCGCTGACCAGCGAGGTTCACCGGCCAAAACGGTTCAAACGTCACCGAACGCCGAGTCCGGGAAGGCCCCGTCGCACCCGGCCGCCGACATGGCGAATGCCGGGGCCGCGGACGGATACCTTAAAGGGGTGGCAGCGGACTACCAACAACGACCTCGCCTGCGAGGGGCCGGTCGCATCCGGTTGCGGAGCGCACTGTGGCGGATACTCCGCGAGACGGTGATCTCCTGCTTCAACCACCGGGTCACCGGCCTCGCGGCCGAGGCCGGGTTCTTCATGCTGCTGTCCCTGCCCCCGCTGCTGCTCGGGCTCGCCGGCACCGTCGGCTACCTGCACGGCATGATCGGCGGCAGCACGATCAACGACCTCAAGGCCGACATCATCAAGGCCTCGGCGTCCGTGCTCTCCGACAAGAGCACCCAGCAGGTGGTCGTCCCGCTCGTCAACGACGTCTTCGACTCGGGTCGCGCGGACATCGTCTCGGCCGGATTCCTGATCGCGCTGTGGTCCGGCTCGCGCGCGCTCAACGTGTACGTCGACACGATCACGATCATGTACGGCCTGTCCGGCAAGCGCGGCATCGTCCGCACCAGGCTGCTGTCCTTCACGCTCTACGTAGTCGGCCTGCTGCTCGGGATGTTCCTGATCCCGCTGCTGGTCGCCGGGCCCGAACTCGTGGTCAAGGCGTTCCCGCACTTCGCCGGGACCGTGCACGTCCTGTACTGGCCGGTCCTGGTCGTGCTGTCCGTGTGCTTCCTGACCTCGCTGTATCACGTGTCGGTTCCGGTGCGGACGCCGTGGCGCGAGGACATACCGGGCGCACTCGTCGCGCTGCTCCTGTGCATCCTCGGCAGCTTCCTGCTGCGGCTCTACCTCGCCACCACCATCGACGGCCCGACCGTGTACGGCTCGCTCGCGGCGCCGGTCGCGGTCATGGTGTGGATGTACTTCGCGGCGATGGCCGTCCTGATAGGCGCCGCGGTCAACGCCGCGATCGACCAGGTCTGGCCCAGCCAGGAGACCGCGCAGGCACGCGCCGAGCGCGACAAGGAGAAGGCCGCCGAGGAGATCGCCACGGCCATGGAGCACCTGCGCGCGGGCCGCCATCGCGGCGCCCCGGGCGACTGGAAGCCCAGCCCCTACGAGCACGACGAGCGACACGACGAGATGGAGGACACCGTCATCCACGGCGAACTCCCGGACATCGCCGAGCCGCCGTCGGAGTTCCCCGAGCGGTGGGCCATCCACGCGCGCGACGCCAAGCGCAACGACACGGGCACGGTCAACGGCCGCAACAACGGTGCCCGCCGCGTCGGCGACGTGCCCCCGCGCCCGACCGGCGCGCCGCCCGCCAACGGCCAGCCGCCGAGCCTGCAGATGCCCGCCGGGCAGGCGCTGCCCGGCCTGCCTCTCGACGACACGGCGTGGCCCCCACCGCCGAGCCGGCCGCCGGGTGCGGACCCGGAACACGCTCGACGCGACGCACCGTGATGGCCTAGGCTTTCAGGGCGGTCCCCTGCGGGACCCTCGGTTTTACCGTGGTCCTCTTCGGGACCTTTCGAGACACGCGAAGCAGACGGGAGGTGGATAGTCGTGAACACGACCTCGATGACGGTCGCCCGGACGGGCTCGACCTCATTCCACGCTTCCGTTTCCCGGGTCCGCACCGCGTAGCCGTACCGCCCTTCCCGCGCGGTCCGACGGCACACGCCTTGCACGGCGGACCCGCCCTCGAAGGGCCACCGGCTTGTCTTCGCAGCGCAACTCCCACGATTTTTCCGACTCTTCTCTCGACGGTTCCGCCTCCGACGTCCTCGCCGCCCACGGCTGGGACGCCGAACGCGCCGCCGAATTCGCCCCCTACCGCGGGCACGGCCTGATCCCCGGCCGGATCGCACGGGTGGACCGCTCGCTGTGCGAGGTGGTCACCGCCGACGGCACCGTCCGCGCCGGACACGGCGGCGGCGAACTCCCGTGCACCGGCGACTGGGTCGTCCTGGAACACCCGGACGACGGTCGCGAGCCCTTCGTGGCCGCGATTCTTCGACGCCGCACGGCACTCGTGCGCTCGCTCGCCTCGGGACGCTCCGCCGGGCAGGTGCTCGCGGTCAACGTCGACCTCGTCGGTGCCGTCGTGGCCCTCGACGTGGTCCCCGACCTCGGCCGCCTGGAGCGGCTGCTCACGCTCGCGTGGGAGAGCGGCGCCCGGCCGCTCGTGTTGCTCACCAAGGCCGACCTCGCGGCCGACGCCGACGACCTGCGCAAGGACGTCGAGGCGATCGCGCTCGGGGTGGACGTCCTGGTCGTCAGCGGGCTCACGGGGGAGGGCATCGACCTGCTCGACGCCTACACCGCCGGGCAGACCGTCGCCCTGATCGGCACCTCGGGCGCGGGCAAGTCCACGCTCACCAACGCGCTCGCGGGTACCGAGGTCACCGTCGTGCAGCAGGCCCGCCAGGACGGCAAGGGCCGGCACACCACGACGTGGCGCGAACTCGTACCGCTGGCCAACGGGGGCGTGCTGATCGACACACCCGGCATGCGCGGCGTCGGCATGTACGACGTCGGCGAGGGGCTCGACCGTACGTTCGCCGACATCGAGGCGCTCACCGACCGGTGCCGGTTCACCGACTGTACGCACGACAGCGAACCCGGCTGCGCGGTACTGGCCGCGATCGAAGCGGGCGATCTCCCGCAGCGCCGCCTGGACAGCTACCGCAAGTTGCTCAAGGAGGCCCGCTGGATCGCCTCGCGCGAGGACCACCGGATTCGGGCCGAACGGGCGCGCGAGTGGAAGGTGATCCACAAGGAAATGCGCAGGTCGCCGTCGCCGAAGAAGTGACCCCGTCCGTCGGGGGGTGTGCCCGGCACGCCCCCCGACGGCGGCCGGCGCTCGCGGGTCAGCGCTTGCGGGCCGGCGGCACCGGATCGGTGCCGCCGTTGCCCGGGCGGCAGCGGAGCAGGCGACGCACCGTCAGATACGTGCCCCGCACGGCGCCGTGGCGGTGCAGGGCCCGCTTTCCGTACGTCGAGCAACTGGGCGTGAAATTGCAGCACGGTGCGTTCTTCGGGCTGATCTCGGTGCGGTAGCGCTCGACGGCGCTGCCCAGCCGGTGCGCGGGGGAGCCGCCGCGCGGGCGGGTGAGGCTGACCAGCGCGATCCACATCATGCGCAGCGAGAACAGGCTGATCAGACACACGTCGCAGCCGCAGCCGTCACCCCCGCCGCGGTTGCCGCCGCCGCTGTGGCCGCCACTGCTGTTGCCGCTGTTTCCGCCGCCCCCGCCCCCGCCTCCGCCGCCGAAGCAGCCGCCGCCGTCGCGGCCCCCACCGCGCCCGCCGCCGCCGTGGC
>NZ_WWJX01000777.1 GCF_009865215.1 Streptomyces sp. SID3343
GGAACCGGTCCGACCCGGTCCGCCCTGCCCGGTCCGCCCTGCCCGGCCCGCCCTGTCCGGACAGGGTCCGAGAGCTTCCGGCGGGGAGGTGCGGCTCCGTCGGGGCGGCCGAGCCGGGTCGGGCGGGACGGCACGTTGCTCGGGAGCGCGGCGAGCCGGAACCAGACGTGCCGGCTCGCCCGCACATTTCCACGTCTCGCCCACGTGTCGCCGCGCCTCACCCACGTTGTCGCGACGCCTCGCCTATGTGTCGCCACGCCTCGCCCACGTGTCGCCGCGCCTCGCCCCCACCGCTCAAGCCGAGATGCCGTGCCGCCGTCCCGCGAAGTCGTCCCAGTGGTAGGGGAACTGCCGTTCCAGGCGTTCGGCCTCGGCCTCCTCGCGGCCGTACAGCAGGCCCCACGTGAACGCGCTCTCACCCGCCGCGTTGGCGGCGATGGCGAGCCGGCGCAGGGCCCTGCGCGTCTGCACGCTGTCCTGGTGCGCCCCGAGGAGGTTTTGCAGATCCTTCGCGTGCTTGGCGAGCCGCTTCGCCGGCTTGCCGAACGCGGGGCGGGTGGCCTCACCCGCGTAGCGAACCCGCTTGGCGGCCTTGCGTGCCTCGTGCAGCGCACGGTCGCGGTCGCGGCCGGGGTCGGCGGCCAGGGCGGTACGGGCCCGCTTGGCCAACCGGCGATCGGTGCGGTGGACGGCTTTGGCGGCGGGTTTGCGCGCCGGTTTCGCGGCCTCGCGGGTGAACGGCGGGTCGGCGACGAACGCGTCGAGCGCGGTGAGCAGCGCGAAATAGCGGGCGCCGTCCAGCTCGGTGAGCACGCGGGCCCGGGCGTCGGTGCGCTCGCGCGCGTCCCACGACGTCAGCCGGGCCACGACCGGACCGAGCACGGACTCGGTCGGCAACTCGTCGATTCGCGCGCGCAGCCGCGCGGCCAGCACCTCGTGGTCCCTGGCGGTGCCCAACTCACCGGCCAGCCACTTGAGTTCCGCGCCGAGCGGCCGGGCGCGGCCCTGGTCGAACACGCGCGAGAACACCCGCAGCGCGCTGCGCAGCCGGCGCGTGGCCACCCGCATCCGGTGCACCGCGTCCTCCTCGTCCAGCCGCACGCGCGGGTCGTAGGCCGTGATCGCGTCGATCTGCTCCCGCACGTACGCGAGCGCGAGGCCGCCGGCGGTCGCGGGGGAGCGGTCCGGGGCACGCCCGGCCGGGGTGTGGCCCGCCTCGGCGAGCGCGTGGGCGAGCTTCGACGGCGCGTCGGACCGCCGCCAACCGCCCTTCGCCAGCCGCGCGTCCAACGCGTCGAGCAGCTTGGGGCCACCCTCGACGAGTTCCACCTCGACCTCGGACCAGAACGACGTCCCGGGAGCCGTCTCACCGAGCACCTGGGCGGTCACCGCGTCCCGCGCGATCTCGGCCAGCACCCGATCCTCGTCTCCCCGGCGGGCAAGCGACACCTCGCGCACGGTCCGCAGCCGTACGATCGGCTCCAGCGCGGCTCCGCGCGTCAACGCCCTGACCCGAAGGGCGAGTTGCGCCGGTACCGCGGCACCGTCGGGCGTCGCGGCGGCCCGCACCTCGTCCCGCGCGTCGGCCCCCGCGGGCAGCTTCAGGTGCCACCCGGCGTCCGACCCACCCACGCGTCGCCGCAGCGTGACACCGTGCCCGGCCAGCACCAGATCGGCGGTGTCGTAGTACACGGCGTCGAGCTCGACCGTCTCCCCGGCGCCGACCCGCAGACCCTTGGTCACGCCGGTGAAGTCCGGGAGATCGACCCCCTCGGCCGCCTCGTACTTGCGCTCGACCTCGCGCACGACCTCGGCCGTGTCGGACACCCGTTCGTTGCGATCCATGTCCTACGGGTTCCCGATCGACGCGCCCTGACACGGCCACCCCCGGCTCGGTGCGCCCGGGCCCGCTCGGCCGGGCGCGGACATCGGGCTACCGGGGCAGCGATATCAGCGCCGCCAAAAGGCCCAGCGCGGCCTCTCGCGAGAGTTCGTCGTGATAGCGCTCGTTGCGAAAGCCCCGCAGGCAGCCGTAGCAACTCGTCTCCACTCCGCACTCGCAGCCCAGGATCCGGCCGGCGGCGGCGCGCACCACCGCGACCAGGTTGTCACCGATGCGCAGGACGTTGCCCGCGCCGCCGGGCGTGGTGTCGAACAGCACCAGCGACGGGGCACCGTCCGCGCCGCGATGTACCGTTCCGTCGATGTCGTCCCGGCTGATCTCCAGCTCGGCCGAAGCCCCCTCCAACAATGCGTACACCGCCGAACGCAGCATTCCCGGCGTCGCGGTCATCGAGGTCAGCGGGTCGAAGCGCAGCTCCACGAAATCCGTTTCGTAGCGATGCGCGAGCGACGCACGCGACAACCGGCCACCGCACGACCCGTCCCGCAGCAGATGCGGGTGCTCGTTCGCAACCCGCGCGCCGGTGACCGGCGTGCCCCACCCGCACCACTGGCACAGGTGGTACCCGGCGCCGGTCGGCCCCTCGCCGACCACCACGAACCGCCCGCGAGCCCCCGCCCGCCAGGACAGCTCCCCGCCGCCGGGGAAGGACGCGACCCCCTCCCGGACGTCGGCGCGCGAGTCGACGATGTAGGTCGCGCCGTTCCACGACCGGCGCGGCGGCTGCCCCGAACCCTGCCGATCGCTCGACGACGCGACGAAGCCGTAGGTCGGCTCGACGTACGTGCGCGGCGCGCGCGTGCCCGCGGTCCGGCACGCCGGACAGACCGGGTCCGGCGTGTCGATCGCCTCGCGATAGTGGCCGCACGTGTCGCAGACCACGTAATGGCGGGCGAGCAGGTCCCGGCCCGGCAGCCGGTACACCCCGCCCGAGGTCCAGCGCCGCCCGCCCGCCACGATCTGCGCCCCCGGCGCGTACTCGTGTACGGCCATGCTCAGATCACGGGTCAACTCCAGGTGCCGCCCGATCTCGCCCGGAACCCGATGGGTACGCAACTCGACGTTGTCCACCGGGAAGCCGTACTTGGGCAGCACGTTGTGGTTGGCCAGATAGCCGATCAGATCACGCCCGCACAGCGTCTTGAGGACCCGATTGCACTGCTCGGCGAGCATGAACCTGCGCTCGGCGCTCGCCTGATCCCGCTTGAGCTCGAACGCGGCGACATCCTCGGCGAGTTCCAGCCCGGCGTCCTCGACCAGCCGCAGGAGCTGCGCCCGCCACAGGTCGTCGTCCACGCCCAGTTCGGCGCGCACGGCCGGTGGCAGTACGGCGTCCAGGCTCGCGCGGATCCCCGCCGGCATCGGCGTCAGGAACGGCGCGAGTCGGCTCGCGGGGACCACGTGGTCGGCGGGGGCGTGCTCCGGCGACAGGAAGAACTCGCCCGCGCTGCGCCAGATACTGCCGTGGCGGTCCTTCATGGCCCGCAGGAAGGCGGCGATCGCGACCGAGTGCGCGTGCCGTCGGGCGATCCGCACGTTCTCCAGCGGCACGACCGGCGCCCGGGTCTCGCCCGCGATCATCCGCTCGGGCTCGGCGAAGCGGGACAGGTCGTGGGATCGGCGCTGCGCGTAGGTCACCACGAGCGCGGCCGCGTCCGAGCGGCGGCCCGCGCGCCCGGCCCGCTGGACGTAGTTCGCGGTGGACGGCGGCATGTTGCGAAGCATGACCGCCTGCAACTCGCCTACGTCAACGCCCAGTTCGAACGTGGTGGAGCACGACAGCGCGTTGATCGCGCCGTGCACGAACGCGTTCTGGATCTCGGCGGCCTTCTCGCCGGTCCATTGCGCGGTGTGTTCTTGGACCGTCATCGGCACCGGAGCGCCCGACAGGTAGAGCGTGCGGAAGTGGTCCCGCTCGTGCGCCGCGTTCGGCCGACACCACGGCCGCAGCGTGCCCGTACAGCGCGTGGTGGTGCACACGCCCAGGACGGACACCGCGCTGATCCGCCGGCAGCGGTCGCAGCGGAACAACTCCTCGTCCTCGGCGACCGGCCGCAGGCGCAGGCGACGGTGGTCGATGCGACTCACGGTCCCGAGCCGGGGCAGGGTCTGCGACGCGATCCAGGACTGCGGGCTCGACCGCTCGTCGGCCGCGCCGTGCAGCGCCGGAACCAGGTCCTCCCACAGTCGGGCCAACAGCGCCTTGGCGTCGGTGTCCGAGCCCAGTGCGGCCAACACCCGCGCGAGGTAGTCCGCGCGACGGTTGACGCCGGTCGTCGGGGACCAGCTCAGTACCTTCTTCGCGCGCTCCGAGCGCATGCCGCGCACGAACACCGGGCCGCGGCGCGGCGCGAACGCCACATCGTCGGCATCGACGTCCTCGGGCATGTCCACCGCACCCTGGGTGCGCAGAGTGCGCAGCAATTCCTCGACCAGCGAGCGGCTCAGGATCGGATCCAGGCCCAGCCGGGTGAGCGAGGGTGGCTGCCGCCACCGCGCGTCGTGGGTGTGACCGACGCGCAACAGGCCCACGCCTTCGAGGGATTGCCGGTCGTCGTAGCCCAGCACCTCCTGCATGAGCCACAGCGAGACTTGGCGGCGGCGGGCCGAGCGCGACGTGTCGTCGGTGAACATCCTGGCCCGCCGGGCCTGGCGCTCGGTCAGGTGGACGATGTCCTCGATCGGCGCCGGTTCGGTCCCCTCCTCGCGCGCCCAGTCCGCGAGGCCCAGCATCAGCAACCGGCGTTGGACCAGGCGCTGATGGGTGTCCTCCAGGAACGGAGCGAAGTACGCGGCGGCCTGTCGGCTGTCACTGAAGAACAGCAACTTGCGTCCCTGGCCCGGCCGATCGGCGGCGGCGCCGTCGGTGTCCGGGGGCAGCGACCGATACAACGCGGTGCCCAGGACCGAGGCCGCCGCCTCGCGTCCACTCTCCAGGAGCCGGATCAGCCCGTTGCCGCGGCCACCGCACGCCGCACAACTGCCGAGCGAGGCGGCGGAGGAGTCGACCAACCGCACGGGGCGCAGCAGACCGTCGTGGCACGCCGGCGCCGAGCACGCGATCACGTTGTCCCGGTGCAGGGCCCCGCAGCGGGTACACAGCAGCCGCCACGACGTGTCGACGGCCTTGCCGTCCTCCATCAGGTCGTCGTCCTCGTCGTGCCCGGCCTGCGCGGCGCGACCGGCCTCGGCGTCGTCCAGGAGCAGCCAGGTCCGTTTGTGCGAGCCTCCGTCACGCCACGGGATGTGCCGGGTCAGGCCGTCGACGGAGTCGAGCGCGCCGTGCAGGTGTACCGCGCCGCAGCGGCGGCAGCCCGCGAGTTCGAAGACCACCCGCTTGCACCGGTCGCACCGTTCGCGCCGGTTGAGGCCCAGATGCGGCGGGTCCTCGGGTCGGTGGTCGGCCCCGGCGTCGCCGCCGCCCAGACACGCGAACGCGCCCTCGGTGGCCCGGGCGAACACGTGGAAGCGGGCGGACAACACCGGTGACCCGTCGGCGTCCCCGATCCGGCCCGCCGCGCGGATCAGCGAGGTCAGGGCCGCCGGGGACGCGTCGGCGTCGAGGTCGGGGAAGACCTGTGCGGCCACCTCGACCAGCGGCCGGGGCCCTTGGTCCAGCGCGTCGCGCAAGGCGGTCAACCGTGACTCGGCGCGAAACGCGGTCGCGGCGTCGGCCGACCCGGGCCGGCCGTGCGCGGCGGCCCGGCGCAACAACTCGGCGGCCGGATCGGGCGCCGCCTCGATCTCGGCGTACGCGCCGGTCGGCAGCGGGCCCCACGCCGGGTGCGACGGGTACGCGGGTTTGGTCGCGACCACCAAGTCCTGCTCGTCGGGGTCGTCCGGGTTCCACGCGAACGGCACCCCGAACAGGGCGCTCGCGAAAGCGGTCACCGCCGCCGGGTCGCGGTCCGCCCCCACCGTGGCGCTCGTCGCGATCGCGCGCAGGCGCCCGGAGCCGCCCACCCGATCGCGCAGTCGCCGTAGCAGCAACGCGAGTTCGGCGCCCTTCGCGCCGTCGTACACGTGTGCCTCGTCGACCACCACGAACTGCCAGTGGCCACCGTGCGGGCCGGTGAACAGGTCCATGTCCTGCGGGCGAAGCAGCAGGTATTCGAGCATCGCGTAGTTGGTGAGCAGCAGGTGCGGCGGCGTGCGGCGCATCTCCTCGCGGCTGAGCAGTTCGTTCGGCAGACGCGGTTCGCCGGGGTTCAACTGGTGAAAGGCGTCCGACGCGCGCCGCGCGTCGGTGTGCGTGTCACCCGTGTAGCGGCCGAAGGTGATCTCCGGTGAGCCGGCGAGCACCCGACGCAGCCGCTTCATCTGGTCGTTGGCGAGCGCGTTCATCGGATACAGGAGCAGCGCGCGCACCCCGGGGCCCAGCCGACCGGCGTCCTGTTCGCGGGTGAGCCGATCGAGGATCGGCAACAGGAAGCTCTCGGTCTTGCCCGACCCGGTGCCGGTGGCGACCACCAGATTTCGGCCCGCGGCGGCCTTGCGCAGTGCCTGCTCCTGATGCCGGTACAGCGGCCGATCGGCGGGCAGCGCGGGGCCGGTCAGCTTCATGAACGGCTGCCCGACGAGCCCTTCGTGGGCCAACTCGTCGAGTGTCGCGCCCGGAGCGTAGGCGGGCGTGGCCTCCAGGAGAGGGCCCTTGGTCAGGATGGGGCTCGTGTCGATCGCCCGGTCGAGAGCCGCGGCAAGGGCCGGGTCGCGCAGTGGAAGCAACGAGCGCAGATAGCGCCGGTAGGCCCCGGTGATGTCGGCGGCGGCGGACAACGGATCGAAGCCGGTCACAAGTCTCGTTCCTCCCGGTCGGCGGCAAGGCACGGTGGTTTGCGGTCGGTCACGAGAATCGTTCCTCCCGGTCGTGGGCCGCGGGGCCGGAGCGGATCACTCGTGCGCCTGGAAGCCCGCGAGGGTGAACTCGGCCAATTCGATGTCCTGGGCGGCGAGTTTGGGGGCGGACCGCGCGACCCATGCCCACGCGTCGCGCAGTCCGCGCTCCAGGGGCACGGCCGCACCACCGTGTTGGGCCGCCTGACGGGCCACCAGCGCACAGCCGAGGGACAGCGCGGGCACCAACTGCCACTGGGTGCGGCGATTCGTGCTCGTGGGCCGGTCCCGAAGCGCGATCGCGGCGCGCAGTTCGCTCAGGCGCGGATCGGCGACGTACACCAGGACCGCGTCGAGGTACTCGGCCAGATCGTACGGGGCCTCGCGCAGCGCCTCGCGTGCGGTGAACGCCTCCAGTACGGCCAGGAATCGGGTGTCGGCGTCCAGCGGCCACGCCGGAATCGGGTTCATGTCCCGCACGATGGCGTCCAGTTGGCCCGGCGGCAGCGCCTCCATCCGCTCGGGGTGCTCGCCGAAGCCACTGTCCTGGGGATCGGGCAGCGCTCCACCGGCCAACAACACGCGGGCGGTGGGACCGCAGCGACGGTCGACCTGGGCCAGCAGGGCGTGTTCGTCCGGATCCAGTTCATCGGGGTCCCACAAGGCGTGGCCCGACAGGTAGGGCAGTAGCGGGCTGGTCAACAACAGCGCGGCCAGCGGCGCGGTCTCCCAAACCCGCAACACCCGCTGCGGCGCGGGCATTTCCCGGAAACGGTGCGCGGCGAGGCCGGACCGGATCAGCGGCACGACGAGTTCGTCCGCGGCCAGCCCCGTCCGGGAGGCCGCGATCAGCGCGAGCGCCGGATCGGTGCCCAGCGACTCGGCGCATCGCGTCGGTGCGTCGGGGCGGCGCGGCGGCGCGGGTCGGGCGGCGGCTGCCCACAGATACGGAAAGGCGGCGCTGTCGGTGGGGGCGTCGGCGTGTCCGGCCAGATGTGCCACGACGGACCGCTCGACCGCGTCCGCCGGTGTGGGGGTGCCCGAACCCGCGGCCACGGCCAGGGTCACGGTGTCCACGTCGCCGCCGATCCGCGCGACGCGGCGGGTCGTGTCCGTCGTGCCCGCGGGCCGCACGGTCACGGTCAGCGGTCCTGCGAACCGCAGCGCGGGTTCGAGGGAGAACTCGTCCGTGTCCGGGTCCAGGGTGACCCGTTGCGGCGCGAACCACGGGGCCAGCACCGTGTGTACGAGGACATCCACGGGGCCGCCGCGCCGTCGGCCGAGGAGTTCGACCACGACGCCGTCGCACGCCGTGGAGGCGACCACGGGCACGTCCCGGATCAGTGCGACCGGTGCGCGCCGGCCCGGGAGTTCGAGGTAGACGTTCAGGTCGTCGTGGCTGCGCAGCGTGTCGGTGAGGGCGCCGAGGTGGACATGGTGGAGTTCCCGTACGCCCTCGGATCCGCACGCGAGCTGTTGGATCGGGCTCTCCGGGCCGAAACCGGCGACGAACCCCGGGGCGCCACCGGCCGCTTCCGCGGCGACGGCCGGCAGGCGCAGGTCCAGCCAGGTGTCGGCACCGATCTCGGCCGGAGTGAGGTCGAGGGGCACGACGCCCCACTGGCCGGTCCGGTTCGGAGTGCGTTTGCGCACG
>NZ_WWJX01000778.1 GCF_009865215.1 Streptomyces sp. SID3343
GCCTTCACCGACCCCCGCCATCCGCGGGTGACCGTGCTCGCGCGCGGCAAGGCCGGCTGGGCCGCGCTGTGCCGCCTGATCAGCGACGCGCACCGACGCGACCGCGATCACCCGGTGACCACGTGGGACGCGCTCGCCGCCACCGACGGCGACCTCGTCGTCCTCGCCGGCCCCGACTCGGAGATCGGCCGCGCGGTCGCCGCCGCCGAACACGCGCGCGCCGGGCGACTGCTCACCCACGCGAAGGCGGCCCTGCCCGGCGATGCTTTTTTCATCGAACTGGTGTGCCATCTGGCCCCGCTTCACCAGGCCCGCTCCACCGTCCACGCCGCCCGCATGTTCACCCTCGCCGACGAGCACCGCGTGCCCGCCGTGCTCACCAACGCCGTGCGCTGCGCCGACCGCGAGGACGCGGTGATCGCCGACGTGCTCGACTCGGCCCGCCGCCTGGTCCCACTCGGCCGACACCACCTGGAGCGCACCGGCTCCGAGGAGTACCTCAAACCCACCCTCGACATGGTCGCCGTCGCCGCCGAGATCACCTGCCTGGCCGGCATCGGCACCGCCGCCGCGCTGCTCGACGCGACCCGCACCCTCGCCGACGACCTGGTCCTGGACCCCGAGCAGGACCTGGGCATCGGCAGCGTGTTCTACCCCGAACCGGAGGTACTCGGCGTCCCCGCGAGCCGCGCCGCCGCCGAACTGCGGGCCCGCTGCGAAGCAGGCCTGGGTCTGCGCGGCATCGCCCCCACCGCCGAGGCCCGCACCCGCCTCGACGACGAACTCGCCCTGATCGGCCGACTCGGCCTGCCGTCCTACTTCCTGACCGTCGCCGGCGTCGTCGACCTCATCCGCGACATGGGCGTGCGCTGCGCGGCCCGAGGATCCGGCGCGGGCAGCCTGGTCAACCACCTCATCGGCATCTCCGGCGTCGACCCGTTGCGCCACGGCCTGCTGATGGAGCGCTTCGTCTCCGACCGGCGCACCGCGCTGCCCGACATCGACGTGGACGTCGAATCCGCGCGCCGCACCGACGTCTACGAACGGATCATGCAGGTCTTCGGCCCCGAGCGCTGCGCGTGCGTGTCGATGGCCGAGACCTACCGCGCCCGGCACGCGATCCGCGACGTCGGCGCGGCGCTCGGCCTCGCCGCCGGCGAGATCGACGAACTCGCCAAGGCGTTTCCGCACATCCGCGCCCGCGACCTCGGCCCCGCGCTGCGCGACCTGCCCGAACTGCGCGCGCGGAGACTCTCCCAGGACGGCGGCTTCGACGGCCTGTTCGAACTCGCCGCCCGGCTCGACGGCTTGCCCCGACACCTCGCGCTGCACCCGTGCGGCGTCCTGTTGTCCGACCTCACCCTGCTCGACCGCACGCCCGTCGAGACCTCCGCGCAGGGCTTCCCGATGAGCCAGTTCGACAAGGAGGACGTCGAACACCTGGGCCTGCTCAAGCTCGACGTGCTCGGCGTGCGCATGCAGTCCGCGATGGCGCACGCGATCGCCGAGGTCGAGCGCGTCGACGGCACCACGATCGACCTCGACGCGGTCCCGCACGACGACCCCGCGACCTTCGACCTGATCCGCTCCACCCGCACCCTCGGCTGCTTCCAGATCGAATCGCCCGGTCAACGCGAACTGATCGGCAAGTTCGCCCCCGAGACGTTCGCCGACATCATCGTGGACATCTCGCTGTTTCGCCCCGGACCGGTCAAGAGCGACATGGTCACCCCGTTCCTGAAGGCCAGGCAGGGCTGGGCCGAGCCGCACTACATCCACCCGAGCCTGCGCGAGCACCTCGCCGAAACGTGCGGCGTGGTGGTCTTCCACGAACAGGTCATCAAGATCATCGCCACCGCCACCGGCTGCGATCTCGCCCGCGCCGACGTCGCCCGCCGCGCCCTCGGCAGCCACGAGCGCAAGCCCGCCGTCCGCGACTGGCTCTACGAACACGCGGCGCGCCGCGACTACGAACCGGCCGTGATCGACAAGATCTGGGCCGTCCTGGAGGCCTTCGCGTCGTTCGGGTTCTGCAAGGCGCACGCCGCCGCGTTCGCCGTCCCCACCTACCAGTCCGCGTGGCTCAAGGCGCACCACACCGCCGCGTTCCTCGCCGGCGTGCTCACCCACGATCCCGGGATGTACCCCAAGCGGCTGATCCTCGACGACGCGCGCCAATGCGGCGTCCCCATCCTGGGCGTCGACGTCAACCGCTCCGACGACATGTACCGCGTCGAACCCGCCCCCGACGGCACCCCCGGCATCCGCATCCCGCTCGCCGAGATCAAGGGCATCGGCACCGACGAGGTCGCGCACATCCTGGCCCACCGGCCGTACGCCTCCCTGACCGACTTCAAGACCAGAAGCGGTGCGTCCCGCCCGACCACCGAACGACTGGTGACCGTAGGCGGATTCGACGCCCTCCACCCCGCCCCCACCACCCGCCGCGACCTCCTGCTCCACCTCACCGACCTGGACCGACTCGGCCGCGACAAACGCCGACGCACCGGCCCCGAACTGGACCTGGGCCTGGTCCCCGACGGCCCCACCCGCACCGGCCTGCCCGACCTCACCGACGTCGAACGCATCCGCGCCGAACTCGACATCCTCGGCCTGGACGCGGGACAACACGTGCTCGACTTCTACGCGCCGTTCCTGGCCGACCTCGGCACCACCCGTGCCCGCGACCTGCTGACCCGGCGCAACCGCTCCGAACTGCTCGTCGCCGGCGTCAAGGTCGCCACCCAGACCCCGCCGATCCGCACCGGCCGCCGAGTGATCTTCCTGACCCTGGACGACGCCACCGGGCCGGTCGACACGACCTTCTTCGAGGACGCCCAAGACCCCTACGCGGCAACCCTGTTCCACTCGTGGCTGCTCGTGGTGCGCGGCGTACTGCGCCGCACCGGACCGCGCGGCGTGTCGCTGCGCGCCACCGGCTGCTGGGAACTGGGCACGCTGCACGACGCGTGGACCACCGGCGGCGTCCGCGCCGTGCACGAACTGATGGCCGCCGACGCGCCGACCGTGCCCGCCCCGGCCCGGCGCCGCGTCCTGGTGCACGCGAGCGGCTTCAAGGTCTCCCCGTACGCCGACCTGCGCCCCGCCGGCGACCCCACCAAAGCGGCCCCGCGCAAGCTGTGGCACGCCAGCCCCGGGAGCGCCGGATGAATCGCGGACACGTCATAAGGTGGGAGCCGACCAGTTCCCAAGGAGGCTGTCCTTGTCCGACCAGACAGGCAGACGCGAGCAGAGCCACAGGCACGACCAGACCCGCAGGCGCAGTTCGATGCGTACCGCCGTCGTGTGGCAGGTACTGCACGAGGCGTTGGACCGACGTGCCCGGACGGTCGGGCGCGACGTCCTGGACGTGCTCGACGCAGGCGGCGGCACCGGCAACCTCGCCGTCCCGATCGCCCGTCTCGGCCACCGGGTCACGGTCGTCGACCCCAGCCCCGACGCGCTCGCCGCGCTGGAGCGCCGGGCCGCCGAGGCCGGCGTCACGTCGCTGGTGCGCGCCTGCCAGGGCGACACGCACGGGCTGTTCGACGTGGTCGAACCCGACGCCGCCGACGTCGTCCTGTGCCACGGCGTCCTGGAGGTCGTCGAGGACCCGGCCGGCGACCTCGCGCACATCGTCCGCGCCCTGCGCGCCGGCGGCACGCTCAGCCTGCTCGCGGCCAACCGCACCGGCGCGGTCCTGGCCCGCGCCCTCGCGGGGCACTTCGAGCAGGCCCGACACGTGCTCGGCGACCCCGACGGGCGCTGGGGCACGGCCGACCCGATGCCGCGCCGCTTCGCCGTCGCCGACCTCATCGACCTGGTCGCCAAGGCGGGCCTGGAAGCCGGCCCCGTGCACGCCATCCGGGTCTTCGCCGACCTGGTCCCGGGCGTCCTGGTCGACGACCCGGCCTCCTTCGACGCCCTCCTGGCGCTGGAGCACGCCGCGGCCGAACAGCCCGAATACCGCGCCCTGGCCACCCAACTGCACCTGCTGGCCACCAAGTCCGGCGGCTAGTCCGGCGGCCGGTCCGGCGGCTGGTCGACCCCGCGGAGCGGGTGGTGCCCGATGAACGACACCACCCGCCCCACGCCGCAGGCGATCATGCACGTCGACATGGACGCCTTCTACGCGTCCGTCGAGATCCGCCGCAACCCCGAACTGCGCGGCCGTCCCCTGGTCGTGGCCGGTCTCGGCCCCCGCGGCGTCGTGCTGTCGGCGACCTACGACGTCCGCGCCCTCGGCGTGCACGCCGGCCAGGCCACCTCCCGCGCCCGTCGGCTCGCCCCGCACGCGATCTTCCTGGGTCCGCGCTACGACGACTACACGCGTGTCTCCGGCGGCGTCATGGAGATCCTGCGCTCGATCACCCCGCGGGTGGAGCCGCTGTCCCTGGACGAGGCGTTCCTCGACCTCGCCGGCGCGACCCGCCGGCTGGGCCCGCCCACCGCGATCGGCGAGCGGATCCGCGCCCGGGTCCACCGCGAACAGGGCGTCACCTGCTCCGTCGGGATCGCCGACAACAAGTTCACCGCCAAACTGGCCGGCGCCCTCGCGAAACCCGACGGCCTGCGGGTGGTGCGCCCCGAAGAGGTCGTGGGCTTCCTGCACCCGCTCCCGGTCGACCGGCTGTGGGGTGTCGGGGAGCGGACCAACGGCGTGCTGACCGGCCTCGGGCTGCGCACGATCGGAGACGTCGCGCACACCTCGGTCGACACCCTCGGCCGCGCCCTCGGCCAGGCCGCCGGCCGCAACCTGCACGAACTCGCGTGGGGCCGCGACCCGCGGCCGGTGATCCCGTGGGAGCCCGAACGCAGCATCGGGGCCGAGGAGACCTTCCCGACCGACGTCGACGATCCGGACGTGATCAGGCGCACCCTCCTGGACCTCGCGCACCGCACCGGAACCCGGCTCCGACGCGCCAAGGCCGCCGGTCGGACGGTGACGGTCAAGATTCGTTTTGCCGACTTCACCACACTCACCCGCTCGAAAACCCTGCGCGAGGCCACCGACGTCGGCCACGAGATCTACGGCGTCGCGTGCGTGCTGCACGGCTCGCTCGGCCTGGAACGGGCCCGCCTGCGGCTGGTCGGGATCCGGGTCGAAGGCCTGGTGAGCGGCGCCTACCCGCGCCAACTGGCGCTGGGCGAAAGGGCGTTGGGTCACCGCGAGGCCGAGCGCGCGGCAGACGCGGTGCGCCGCCGATTCGGCAACTCGGCGCTGGTCGCGGCCACCCTGCTGGGCCGCGACGCCCCGCGGGGACCTCGCCTGCGCCGCTGACGGCGTCCGCCCGGGCCGGGCCGCGGCGTTTCGCGGGCCTCACGCACGCATCACGCACGGCGGTCCCTGAGCGCGAAGCGGCTTCGGACGCATATCATCGAAGCCCTGACCGGGCGACATGAGCGTGAGCGCGTGCCGGACAGGGCAGGAGTGTCGACAGGGGCGGGAATCGACGTGGTGACCCCTCATCCGAAACCGGGCTTCGAGCCTGTGCCGAGGGTGGGTTTCACGACAGCGATTACCTGCCTATCCTGAAAGGGCCGCAAGGTCGCGTCGCGGCCGACGAAGGAGGACGCCGTGCCGCTCTCAGAGCACGAGCAGCGCATGCTTGAGCAGATGGAGCGAGCGCTCTACGCCGAAGATCCCAAATTCGCGACAGCGCTCGAAGCAGCCGGCATGCGCCGGCACACCCGGCGACGCACCTTCCAGGCGATCCTGGGATTCCTGCTCGGCATCGTTCTCTTGATGACCGGCATGATGGTCCAGCAGATCTGGGTGAGCGTCATCGGCTTCCTGGCGATGCTCGGCGGGGCGCTCCTGGCGGTCACCGGCTGGCGCCGGGGGCCCGCGACGGGGGCAGCGGGAGAGGGTGGCGGCGGCAACGGCGCCGCCCGCGGCCGGGCCCCACGTCGGCGCAAGGCCAAGATGATGAACCGTATCGAGGACCGTTGGCGTCGGCGCCGCGAGGAAAACGAGAGCTGACGGTCTCCACACGACCTCGAACGCACACAGCCGCGCGGTTCGCGCGGCTGTACGCGTCGTTGGGCCGGGTGCGTCATTGCGCTGTGAGCGTCGTTGGGCCGTGCGCCGCGTTGAGCGGTGCGCATCAAGGGCTGCGTGTCTCATGCGGCTGTGTGGGTGAAGACATGCGCACATGAAGCCATGCGCACATGAAGACGTGTGCAGGCGAAGACGTGCGCAGGCGAAGACGTGTGCAGGTGAAGACGAGCAAGACGCCGGTGGCGCCGGCCCCCGAAGCTTCTCGGGGCCGGCGCCACCGGCGTTTTCCTTGTTCCGGGTGCGATCCGCGTTCGGTGTCCCGCGTTCAGTGAGCGGTGCGGCGGATTCGGCGGGTCAGCGCGTAGCGGCGCTCGGCGAGGCTTCGCCGATCCTTGCGGCGCAGTGACGGCGGGAGTAGCTGCGCCCGGATCCGTCGACCGCGCTCCACCGTCGCGAGCAGGCCCGCGCGGATCACCCGTACGTCCTTGCCCAGCCCCGGCACCCGGGCCGGCGGTGCCGCCGCGTACAGCAGC
>NZ_WWJX01000084.1 GCF_009865215.1 Streptomyces sp. SID3343
CACCATGACGGGCGTCTTGAGGGCGACGTGGACGACGAACGCGCCGACGAACACCCAAGCGCCGTACAGGTGAAGCCGATAGAACGAGCCCGGGAACGCGTACCACAGCTGGATGTTCATCAGCCCGGTGACGAACTCGAAGATCACCCCGCCGACCAGAAGCAGCAACGACACGCGCTCCAACGCCTGGGCGGGGCTGCGCGTCGGCGGCCAGGCGAACAGCCTCGGCAGGACGGACCACAGCTTGGCCAACAGGACCGGGACGAGCACGACACCCAGGGTGACGTGCACGCCCTGGGTCAACCGGTAGAGCCAGTACGGGTGGGTCGGCCACGTGAACAGGTAGAAGCCCAGCAGGTCGTGATCGGGCGTCAGGTCGTTGACGGGATCCAGGTCCGGGTCGTAGGCCGCGTAGGACAGCGCACCGGTGACGACCAACGTGGTGATGCCGAACAACAGGACCAGGCCCAAAACGGCCGTGAGCCACGGCCCGCGGATCGGACTGCGCCAAAACCC
>NZ_WWJX01000779.1 GCF_009865215.1 Streptomyces sp. SID3343
CTGATCGGCGACCTCCAGGCGCAGGTGGCCCGCCACCCCGCGCCGACCCTTCGAGGAGAGCGATGACCATGCCCGACGGCACCTGGCTGGACTATGAAGTGATGGGCGGCTCGCTCGGCGGCCAGTCGATCGTGGCCCGCTACCGAACCCGCACCGGCGGAATCGAGTTCGACACCCTCCGCATCCCGGACGGCACCCTGCCCGCGCTGATCCGGGCGATCCTGGACCGCACGGACCAGAACCTGGTCACCGACATCCTCGACGCGGAGCAGACCAGACACGCCGACCGCCGCAGTCGGCGCATGGCCGCGATGGGCATCAGCCTCCCGCCCGACCACCCGCTCGCCGCACCGATCGCGCGCCTCGACGAACGCGGCGAGCCGGGTGAGCCCGCCCGACCCACCCCGCCGCAGGCGTGACGGCGCGGCCACGGAGCCGGTCTCTATCCGCGAGATCGCCGGTCGCGAGCACTCGGGCGAGTGGTGCAGGAACTCGCCGTTGTTGCGCCTTGCACGGAAGTCGTGCGGTCAGGGCTCCCGCCCGGTTACGTGAACGGTTGAACAGCCACCGGGGCTACAGCGGGTCGCCGGCCTGCCCACTTCCGGCGCAGGGGGCCTGGGATCCCTCTGCCGAGTGAGTGGCCACCTTGCCTTGACGGTCCGGGCCACATCGTGCGCCGCACGTCTTGCACTTGAGCGTTGGGGCCATGTCGCTGCCTTCCCTCGTGTGAGTGTGAGGCTGCGCTGTTCCTCGAAGCACCAGTGCCGGGCCCGGATACTAGACGGAGTCCGGGACGTCGAAATCGGAGCCGGGGCGTCCTCCGGACGGCCATGCCGTCAGGACGTTCACGTAGGTCTGCGCGCCGCTGTGCCATGAGATCCGCAGCCCGTACGACACGGCGCCGCGGGGATCGCGCGTCGAGTACCGCTGGACGTCGACCAACTCGGTGCTGCCGGTGTTGAGCACCAGAGCGGCGATCCGCGCCTCGAAGTCGTCGAGCCGCACGGAGCCCCCGTCGATCGACGGCCCGGGCTCGACGGGCGCAGGCGGCTCACCCTCGCGGACGACCTCGACCTGGTCGTACGCATCGCCCGGCGCGGACTTCGCCGCGAACTGGAGATTGATCCCTCCGCCGTTGCGCAACTCGATCACCAATCCGGACGCGCTGCGCTCGAACCCCACCTCGTCGTACGTCTGGCACTTGTTGACCTCGGGGGCGATGAGGCCACGCATCCAGGGTTCGAATCGGACGGGGTACATACAGGAAATCCTCTCGTGGCGACCACGGGAGTCTACGTCCGGACACCGACGGATCGAGCCCGAACCGCTCGTCACGCTTCGCGAGAAAGCGATCTCCACAGCATCGCCGGCGGTGCGGGAGCGGACACGGCGACGTGAGTCGACGCGATGTCTCGCCAGGGCCGCGCACACCACCGGCGGCGGCCGCGTGGCCTGGTAAGGAGGCCACGGCCGTGGCAGGGCGCGCCGAAGCGATCACCTGGGCGGCGTCGCCGTCTCGCTTTGTTTCGACTCGCCCCTAATCGATGTCGGGGAGCAGGTCCGAGGGGATGTCCAGGCCCGACGGGATCAAGCCCGACGGGATCAGGTCGGAGGGCAGGCCCGGTTGTTTGGGGGCCTGGGTGCCGGGGGCCTTGGGGTCGCCGTCGTCGTCGTCGCCGCGGGTCAGCAGGATGACGCCGGTCACGACGGCCGCCAGGACCACGAGGGCGATCACGATCGTGATCAGCGGGTTGCCCCGTCGGCCACCGCGTTGCGGGGGCGGGGGCTGCTGTGGCTGTTGTGGGTAAGGCGGTTGCTGCTGTGGCGGTTCGTGATACGACACGGCTTCGACTCCCCCAAGCGACCTGTGCCTGCGACCTGTGCCTGCGACCTGTGCCTACGACGTGCGCCGGGGGTCGAATCATCCCCGAACACCCATGCTGTCACGAACCGGAAGCGAAGGACGCGGTCTGCCGAAGACCGGTCGAAGTGATCATCGAATCGGGGGAAGGCCCTCGCCGGCGGGCGTTTCGGAACGTCGAAAAGGTTTCGGCAGACGCGGCGACCCCAAGCGCCCGGGCCCGAGACCGCCGGCACCGCAGCCCTTCGGCACCGCCACCCGCGGCACCGCCAAACCCGGGCACCGCAGCTCTCGGCACCGCCACACCCCCCGGGTCCACTGCCCCTCAGATGTCCTTCGTCAGCAGTTCGAACTCCAGGTCGTCCCGCAGCGGGATGCCGAAGCGTTCGTCGCCGTAAGGGAACGGGGACAAAATCCCCGTCCGCAGGTAGCCGCGGCGTTCGTACCAGGCGATCAGTTCCTCGCGCTGGCGGATCACCGTCATGTGCATCGTCTTGCCGCCCCACGACTCGGCGGCGACCCGCTCCGCCTCGGCGAGCAGGACTCGGCCCAAGCCGCCGCCCTGGCGCCCCGGCCGGATCGCGAACATGCCGAAGTAGACGACGGAGTCCGCGCGGCGCTCCAACTGGCAGCAGCCGACCAACAAGCCGTCACGCTCCGCCACGCACATCACGCTGTCGGCGGCGTCGATCACCGCGCCCACCGCGTCGGCGTCGGTCCGGCCCCCGCCCAGCAGGTCGGCCTCGGTCGTCCAGCCCTGCCGACTGCCCTCACCGCGATAGGCGGACTCGATCAGCGTCACGAGGGCAGGGATGTCGGTGGTTTCGGCGATACGGAAGGAGACCGGTATGAGCTCCTCGGGGGACTGCTGCGCTCGCGACGACGCATCCTGCGGCACCATTGGTCTTCTCGCCCCTCGTCGGTTCGGCACGGTCGTCCGCGCCGTACCCGAGGGTAAAGCGCGGGCCTTGTACGGTGCCCACCGCTTTCGGTCACGGACACGCGATGACAAGGTGTCCGGAGTGTGAAAACCGGATGGCTACGCCACGTATCGCGAGTCGCCGGGCGACAAGACACAGGAAAACGGGAGAAGTCGCACATGGTGAGGGCAGGCGTTCGCCGGCTGCTGGACATACGAAGGACCAGGATCTCCCTGGTTCTGGTGGGTCTGTGGCTCCTTGCCGCATGCGTTGCCGTCCGGCAGGCCAACGAGGTACTCGACCAACCCCAGGACCGTCGCCTGCCCGACCTGGACGCGTGGCTCGGCCCCGAGGGCGTGCTGCACCTGCCCGGCTCCCTCTACGACACCGACGCCCGCGGCAATCCGTTCACCGGGACCCCGTTCGCCGGGTGGGTGCTCCGGCCGCTCACCAACGCCGCGGAGAACGGGCTCGGCGTCGTGTGGACCATCGCGACGCTGGTGATCGTCGCCGCGATCGGGGTGCTCGTCGCGCACGCGCTGCCCGTGCTGCGCACGCGCCGGGCCAGGCTGCTCGCAGCCCCGCTGATCATCAGTTTCCTCGTGCTGTCGCTGCCCGTCCGCGGCAATCTCTCGCTCGGTCAGATGAGCCTGTTGCCGGTGCTGCTGATGCTGCCCGCGACGCTTCGGGCCGCGCCCGGAAAGGCGGCTGCGATCGGCGCGGGTGTGGCCGCGGCGCTGCACCCGGCGATGCTGCTGTTCGCCGTGTACCTGTGGATGACCGGCAAGCGCCGGGTCGCGAGCACTGCGGCGGCCACCTTCGCGGTGTGTACCGCTCTCGCCTGGGCCGCGATGCCGCACGACTCGTTCACGTACTGGGTCCACCACGTCGCGGGCGCGGGTCTGGGCGGGGACGCCGACGCGTTGTCGAACCAGTCCCTGCACGGCGCCATGCTGCGTATCGGCCTGTCCGGGCCGCTGGAGATCGTGGCCGTGCTCGTGCTGTCGGCCGCCGTCCTGTGGTTCGGCCTGCCGCGCGCCGTCAAGTACGCGCGCGACGGCCAGGCGGTTCTCGGCGTCGCGCTCGCGGGCTGTGTGATGGTCGCCGTGGCGCCGGTGTCGTGGCAGCACCAGCAGTTGTGGATCCTGCTCGCCGCCGCCGGTCGACTCGGCAGCAAGCAGACCGACCGCATGGTGTGGCCGGTCGCGGTCTTCATGATCATGACGTTCGACAGCGAGACGCTGGTCCCGGGCAAGCTCTCGGCGTTCAATGTCGTCGCCGACAACGGTCCGCTGTTGCTCGCGATCGCGTCCGCGTGCGCGATCCCGTTCATCACCAAGGAATCCGCCAAGTGGGAGCCGCTGGCCGTCCCCCAGGCGGCCGCCGGCAAGGGGCGGCTGTCCTGGATCCCGGTGCTGCCGTTCGGCTGGCGTCCGCTGTCGCGGCCCAACCTGCTGCTCGAACTGCTGATGATCCGGGTCGGCTACCAGATCTACTCGTTCATCCGCGCGTCCGTGCCGGACCAGCGCGAGATCGCCGACCGACACGGCAGGCAGATCATCGACCTGGAGCGGTTCCTGCACGTCGACGTCGAGTACGGCCTGAACCACTTCGTGGCGAAGGTCGGATGGCTCGAAAGCAGCATGAACTTCTTCTATACGACGTTCCACTTCATCGTGCCGCTGGTGATCCTGGCGATCTTGTACATCCGCAAGCCCGCCGCCTATCGATCGGCCCGCACGGTACTGAGCGTGGCCACGGTGACCGGCCTGGTGGGCTTTTGGCTGTATCCGCTCACGCCGCCCCGCCTGATGGAGGGCTACAACTACATCGACACCGTGCACGGGGTGCAGGACTTCGACAATCCGACCTTCGGCGAGCTCACCAAGATCTCCAACCAGTACGCGGCGATGCCCTCGTTGCACGTCGGCTGGTCGTTGTGGTGCGGGTTGATGATCCTGGCCATCGCGCCGAAGGGCTGGCGCTGGCTCGGGCTGATCTACCCGCTGAGCACGACGATGGTCGTGATGGGCACCGCGAACCACTGGATCATGGACGCGGTGGGCGGCGCGGCGGTCGTCACGCTCGGTTTCGTCGTGCAGTACCTGCTGACCGGACGCTCGGCGTTCTCGGTGGAACCGACGGCCGCGGCGGCGAAGGCGGAGCTCGCGACGGCGGGCGCGAGCGCCACCGCTAACACGTCGGTGCCAACCCAGGGCCGGGACTCGGCGGTGGTCACCCGTTCGGCCGAGGCAAAAACCGCAGGCAGTGATAATCGCGATGATTCGGACAAACAGCCTGTCAGTCACAAATAGTGATGGCTTGCCCTGGCATTGCCAAGGCTTTGCCAATCCTGCCCGCACCTCGATCGAGGTTCGAGCGGTAGTCACTGTGGCCGGTGCCGGAGGGGCCCGGCCTCCAGTGACATCACGAGGAGCACCATGACGCACATCTCGCGCCGCGTAGCCCAAGCCGCGCTGCTGATCGCCGCCGGAGCCGCGCCGTTCCTTGGCGCCTCCGCGGCGCACGCGGCCGAACTGCCCACCGGGAACCTCGGCGGAGTGGCCCAGCCGGACCTCGGCAGCCTGACCGACAAGCTGCCCGCCGCCTCCGAGGAAGCGGGCAACACCGCCGCCGGGGCAGCGCAGAAGAGCGTCCCCGCTGTCTCCAAGACCGCAGGTCAGACGGCCGGCGTCACCGCGTCGAACCTGAACAGGTCGGTCGGCGAGGGCGCCGCGGTAGTGGCTCCCGCAGCCGGCGAGGCCGTCTCCGAGGCGGCCCCCGCGGCCGGTCAACTCGCGAGCGGCGGCCTCCCGGC
>NZ_WWJX01000780.1 GCF_009865215.1 Streptomyces sp. SID3343
GACGCTCTTCCGATCTCGCTGACCGGCAACCTCGCCGACGCCGAGGACGCGGTGCACGAGGCCTACGCCCGGGCGTGGCCGCGCTGGGCCGCGCTGACCGCGGGCGGGGACCCCACGGGGTGGGTGCGCGTGGTCGCCCAACGGATCGCGGTCGGCACGTGGCGGCGAGCCCGAAATCGGCTGCTGGCCCATCACCGGCAGGGCCGGACTGCCGATTCGGTGGCGGAGATGTCACCGGATCACGTGGCTTTGGTGGCTGCGCTGCGCAAGCTGACCGCGCCCCAACGGCAGGCGGTCGTGCTCTTTCATCTCTGCGACATGTCCGGTGCGGACGTGGCCGCCGAGTTGGGGGTCAGCGAGAGCACGCTGCGCACTCGGCTGACCCGAGCGCGCAAGGAGCTCTTGCACCATCTGGTCGAAGCAGACGCGGAATTCGAGACGAGAGTGGAGCGGGCATCGTGAACGACGACAACAAGAACCACGAGATCCTGAACGACCGGCTGCGCGGACTGGCCACCGCCACCGAACCGGCAACGGCCGTACCGCGACCCGACGACGTCCGAGCGCGCGGCATCCGGCGCCGGAACCGGATCCGCGTGGGCGGCACCGCGACCATGGCGGCATGCGTGATCGCCGTGTCGGCCTGGGTCGCCCTCCCGGGCGGCGACGAGTCGACCGGCGCAGCCGCCTCGTCGGGGGCGACGGCCGGGCCCCTCGATGCGAACAACCCGGTGGCCACGGCGTCGAACGGTCCGACCATGCCGAAGAACGGGCCCGCCATGGGTGGGGTCGACTATTCGTTCCTACCGGCGGTACCCGGCGTGGCATGGGCCAAGGAACCCGGTTCGATCCACGATGATCCTCCGTACCTCCCGACCGAGTTCGCGCTGTACGGGTCCTGCTCCAAAGAGAGTCTCGTCCCGAATTGGAGCGGCTTCAACGACCGTCGCGTGACGCCGGCGGGCAGTCGGTTGCGGACGGCCGTCACCTCGACGTACGGGTCGGCCCTGAGCCCGGCCCAACGTGATCAGTTCTCGATCGACATGGTGGCTGCATGGTCGGCTCGTGCGGACGCCTGCATGACGCGTCAGCCGAGCAGCGGGAACGACACGACCGTCTGGTCCTGGCAGGCCGACGGCAAGCGCGGTGAACTGGTGATCACGCGTCGCGGGCACTACGTGGCCCTGGTCGCCACGGATATGGTCGCCGCGGACCCCGACTACCCCCTGGCGACCGGCATCGGTTCGACGCTCCTCGACCACACCGACATCAGGCCCTGACCACGTGGTCGATCAAGGGGAACCTCCGGCATGACGTTCCCCTTGATCGACTCGGCCGGCGAGTCCGGGCCGCCCCGGCGGCCCGCTTGAGGTCGCACGAGAACCCGGCACTTGCGGCACACTGCATCGGCGCGCCGGCCCCGGCGGGCCGCCCCCGGCGAGGCGGTGCCCCGAACGACGGTGGCCGACGGAGCATCCGCGCCCGACCGCCGCGCGATCATCGGCCCCGGACCGATCCCCGACTCCAAGGCAACCCACACCGCGGCCCGGGAACCGAACGACCCGTCATCCACCCCGGCTCGCTCACCACGTCGTCGGCCCGGCGACCGGCACACCGGCCGACGCGGGGGGTGACGAGCACAAGCAGCGTCGCGGACGGTGCCCGGGCGGACCTCGACGGTGCGGAGCTCGACAGTGCGGAGCTCGACGGGCCGCAGGCCGGGCGCGGGCGCGTGGTCGCGGCGCGACATCAGGGCGTCGGCGAACTCCCCGGGACTGTAAAAAGTTCGGTGTAACTCCGATCATGGAAATGACATCGGCTGATGACTGATGTGACGTCAGAAGCTCTGCAGGACAAGGCGGATGCCTCGACGCTGCGGTGCTCGTTGCGGTCGATGATCGGTTGATCGGGCAGTTGGTCGATCGTGCCCGTGCGGGCGGTCTGGACCTGGTGGGCGAGGGCGGGCTGCTGCAACAGCTGACCAAGCGGTTCCTGGAGTCGGCGCTCGAGGGCGAGATCACGGACCATCTCGGCTACGAACGCAACGACCCGGCCGGGCGCAACGGCGAGAACTCCCGCAACGGGCACCGTACGAAGACCGTCCTCACGGACGTGGGGCCGGTCGAGCTCGCGGTGCTGCGGGATCGGAACGGTTCGTTCGAGCCGCGGATCGTCGCCAAACGGCAGAAGCGCCCGTCGGGGGTCGACGAGATGGTGATCTCCCTGTCGGCGAAGGGCCTGACGACCGGTGAGGTCCAGGCCCACCTGGCCGAGGTCTACGGCGCCGAGGTGTCCCGACAGACGATCTCCACGATCACCGACAAGGTCCTCGAGGGCATGGCCGAGTGGCAGAACCGGCCCTTGGATCCCTTCTGTCCGGTCGTGTTCATCGACGCCGTCCACGTCAAGGTGACGGACGGTCAGGTCGCAACCGGCCCATATACGTCGCCCTGGCCGTCACCGTCGACGGCCATCGGGACATCCTCGGGTTGTGGGCCGGCGACGGCGGCGAGGGCGCCGAGTACTGGCTGCATGTGCTGACCGAGATCAAGAGCCGCGGCGTCGAGGACGTCCTGATGCTCGTCTGCGACGGCCTCAAGGGCCTGCCCGACGCGGTCGGGACGCTCTGGCCGAGGACGGTCGTGCAGACGTGCGTGGTCCACCTGTTGCGGGCGTCGTTTCGTTACGCGGGGCGTCAGGACTGGGACAAGATCGCCAAAGCCCTCAAACCGATCCACCAGGCGCCCACCGAGGACGCCGCCCTCGAGCGGTTCATGGAGTTCACCGAGGCCTGGGGGAAGAAGTACCCGGCGATCGTCAGGTTGTGGGGGAACGCCTGGTCGTAGTTCGTCCCGTTCCTCGACTTCGACACCGAGATCCGCACGATCGTCTGCACCACCAACACGATCGAGTCGGTGAACGCCCGCATCCGACGGGCCGTGAAGTCCCGCGGGCACTTCCCGACCTGAGCTCTCACACCCGGCAAGTCGGGACCACGGCCTCATGTGGCCGGGACACCGGGCGGCCCACTCTGAGGACAACGTTCGAGCGGGAGCACCGTGGGCCCCGCAGCCTTCGATCGCCACCACGTGATCGTGCCGTCGAGGTCGTCGGTCGTATGGCAGTTCCCCTCCACCACATCGAGAGGTAGGTGCCCGATGGGCGACGAGCTCTGGCCGGCTCCGACGCGGCGACTACGGCGGCCACATCGGATCGAACTCGCCAGGAACGAGTTGGTTCATCCGCGAGTGGAGACGATTCTGAGGTCGGCATCCACCGCCATTCCTCCGGAAACGTTGCGTTGCTACCCCGCTACCGCGGAAACCGCGGCCCTGCTGGCCCGCTACTTCGACACGGACACCGACCGCCTGGTGTTGACGCCGGGTTCGGACGCCGCCCTTCGCCTGGTCTGCGAGCATCACCGACGACGGGCGGGGGACGGAGCCACCGTTCTTCTCCAAGACCCGAACTACCCCGCCTGGCATCAGACCGCCGGGCTCTTGAACCTGCGTTTGCGTCGGATCACCGCCGACCTCGACAACCCCACGACGCAGCACGACGCGCTCGTGCGAGCCGCCCGCCGCACGAAGAACGCGCTCATCGCAGTCAGCGTCCCGAACGGGCCTCTGGGCAGTGTCCTCCCGCCCGACACGTTGTCCGAACTGGCACAAGTCGCCGAGCGACGTGGCCACTTGCTGGTCCTCGACACCTGTTACCAGGCGTTTCACGGCCCGATCGGCGACCCGGTCACGCGAGCCCGGGGACGCACGCTGGTCGTACAGTCCCTGTCCAAGTCGCACGCACTGGCCGGAACCCGAATCGCGGCGATGTTCGGCGACCCCGAACTTCTGCGAGATCTGGCCGCGGGCCCCTTGGAGCACGCCGTGTCCGGTGCCTCGCTCACGGCCGCCGACGTCGTGATCCGGCATCACGACGCCTTCCAGGCGATCTGGGACGAGGTTCGCGACACCCGGGTACGAACGGCCCACTCGCTGCGTGATCTGGGATACGTCCCGCTGCCGTCCGCAGGCAACTTCCTCACCCTGCGACTGCCCGACCGCGTATCGGCCGGCGCATGCGTGGCCGGGCTGGCCGATCTGGGATACGCGATCGCCGATCTCTCGGAGACGACCGGTCTCGCCGGGTGTGTGCGTTTCACCGTCGCCGATGCCGAGACCACCGACGGTGTCCTCGCCGCGCTACGGACCGTGTCGCGACACAACTCGCTCGTGAAGCCTGCCGGATGCCGGTCTTCGACCGTCGGACGGCCCCGTCCGGGCCATCCGATCACGCCCACCGACGACGAGCGCACCATGCGCCCACCCCGAGCGAACGGCAACCGGCCCATTCCCCCTGCCACCGACGCGACATCAACCTTGGAGGGCAACCTCGTGGACCGCACGCGGCCGGTCAACATCCTGCTGATCGGCGGATGCGGACACTGGGCGGCCAAAGAGAACCACGTCCCCGCGTTGCTGGACCTGAAGGCGGAGGGCTTTCCCGTGCGCGTGGGCGCCGTCTGCGATCCACGCGATCCGTACCGGGAGGGAATCGGCGAGCTCGGCATGGCACCGCTGGTCGATCTGGTGCGCGAAGACGCACCGATCTGGCTGGACCCGGCGAGGCTGCCACCCGACGCGTTGTACCAAGCACTCGACGCCTTGCACGCCCGGGATCCGTTCGACGCCCTCGTCATCGCGTGCAACCCGGTACACCACATGGTGTATCTGCGGTGGGCAGTCACTCGGGGTCTGCACGCGCTGTGCGACAAGCCCGTCGTGTGTACCGAGAACGCCTCGTGGGATCCGACGGCGGCCCACCGCATCCAACACGACTTCGACGATCTGCTGCGCGAGTTGGAAAAGCAACAGCAGGTCCGACCCTGCCATGTCGTCGTGCCGTTGCGCCGCCGCGCCAACGACGCCTACCTCACGGTGGCCAGGGAGATCGAAGAGGTCCAGCACGTTCACCAGCAGGGTCTCACGAGCCTGAACCTGGTCAAGAACGCAGGCATGTATCGGCTTCCCACCGAGTACGGGATGGGGGACGCACACGGCTACGGCTCCGGCGTCGGCTCGCTGGCCTTCTCCAGCTATCACTTCATCGATGTCATCGCCTGGTACCTCTCCCTGGCCCCCGGCCGGGCGACCCGGCTGGTGCTCACCAATCCGTACGTGAGACGACTCGGGAACTACCTGCGCACCACCGAGTCGCAACTGTTGGGCCGAATCCTGGGCGTCGCGGGCGAACCACCCGTACTGGCTCCGGAAGCACTGCGTGCGGAGGTGGACTTCGTCTTCCACGCGGAACTCCTGGACGAGAGCCGCAACACACTGGGCCTGGTCACCTACTCCTGCTTCAACAACACCTACTCCCACCGCACGACCGGGGCCAGCGAGGTCGACAGTGCCGGCCTCGTGCCGTTCCGGGAGAAGGGGCGAATGTCGCAATTCGTGATGGACATCAACCAGGGCAACCTCCAACACCTCGTGATGACCAAGAACGACGTCGTGGGCGAGAGCTATCGCATCGCAGTACGCCGCCGCCGCAACCCGCGCGTTACCGAAGAGCCCAGCCGGGAGTGGCTGTTCGAGGACGCCCACCATGGCAGCCGGATCACCCCACGCCATCTCACCCAAGCGTTCGTCCGGCTGGCAGCGGGCCAGGAGCTCCCCCCGGACGTCGCCCGGCACCTGTCGTTCCTGCACGATCAGCGGCTCTCGCACGCGATCTTCGCCGGCTTCTATCGCCTGATGGCCGCCGACTACGCCGGACAACCCCTCGAACAACTCCTTGTCGACCTCACCTGAGCACCCGAGCCCCGCCCCGAACCAGGAGAATTGCCATGGCCGCACCCCAACGAGTCGCCATCGTGGACGCATACTCCTCGGCTGCCAGGCTGGCCCCGACGTTCGGCGCACGGGACATCTCGTGCGTGCATGTGCAGAGCACCCCGCAGATCCCCCGGATCTACACGGAGTCGTTCACCGTCGGGGACTTCGACGCCAACGTCGTACACCGTGACGATCTCGACGAAACCGTGCGCGCGCTCGCCGAGCTGAGTCCCGACCACGTCATCGTGGGCATCGAGTCCGGCGTGGAACTGGCCGACGCACTCAGCGAACGACTCGGACTGCGGTCCAACGGAACGGCAGCGAGCCTCGCGCGCCGGGACAAGTACCTGATGATCGAGCGGATTCGGCAAGCGGGCCTGCGCGCCGCCGCGCAGATCCGCACCTCGGACCCCGCCGAACCGGCTGCGTGGCACGCCGCGCGGGGCGGTCGCATCGTCGTCAAGCCGTTGCGGAGCGCGGGCAGCGACGCGGTGTACTTCTGCGATACCCCGGAGCAGTCGGCGGAGGCGGCGAGAGCGGTGTTGGGGACCCACAGCGTGCTGGCCACGCGCAACGAGGCCGTCGTGGCGCAGGAATACCTGCCCGGTGACGAGTACTACGTCAACACCGTAAGCCTGAACGGGCACCACCACGTGTGCGACATCTGGCGCACCACGCACCTCTCGGCCAACGGCGTACTCGACCTCCTGGAGGGAGCCCACCTGCTCCCCGCAACAGGTGCGGTGCAGGAGGAACTGATCGACTACACCTTCCGGGTGCTCGACGCGCTCGGGATCAGACACGGCCCGGCGCACACCGAGGTGAAGTACACGCCCGGTCGACCGGTCCTGATCGAGACCGGGGCACGGTTGTGCGGCGGCGACCTCCCGAACCTGGCGCGACACGCCCTCGGCGAAGCACAACTGGAGTGGACGGCGGACGCCTATACACGCCCCGAGCGATTTCTCGACCGGTACAACGGCCGCTACCGCATCCGACGCCACGCGGCGTGCGTCGGCATGGTGTGCCCCACCGCCGGAAAACTGCGCGCTTACCGCGGCCTGGCTGCCATCGAGCGGTTGGAAAGCCTCCATGAGCTCCGGGTCCTGGTCCGTCCGGGCGAAGAGATCCGTCGGACGGTCAACGACTTCACGTTCCCCGTCGTCCTCTACCTGGCACACGACGTCGAATCGGTCGTCATGCGCGACATCGCCACCATGCGTCACCTCGACGGAAACGACTTCTACGACATCGCCTGACGAGCAGCCAACCACCGAAGACGCCGAGCACGCGAAACGGAGCACCTGTGGAACTCACCGTTCGGACCAGGGAAGTCCCCTTCGCCTTCCCCTACACCTATGCACGAGGGCACGACCTGTCCTGCTCCCTCGTGCAGGTGGAAGTCTCCGACGAGGGCTTCGTCGGAAGAGGGGAGGGAGCACCCTTCGAAAGCTTCTTCGACCACTCGGCGGACAGCGTGGTCGCGCAGTTGGAAGGCATCAGGACCCGGATCGAGCAGGGCGTTCGCCGGTCCGAACTGAGCACGCTTCTGCCGCCGGGCCCGGCCCGAAACGCGGTCGACGCCGCGTTGTGGGACCTGGAGGCAAAACAACAGGGCAGCCGGGTCTGGCGCCTCTTGGACCTGCCCGAACCGGTACCCCTGGAGATCATGGCCACGATCTCGTTGGCCGGACGCGAGCAGTTCCTGCGCGAACTCCAAGACACGTCCACCCGGCGCAAACTCAAGCTCAAGCTCGGCTCGGACGACGACATCGCGCGCCTGGAGACCACTCGCAAGCTGCGACCCGACGCCGAACTCGTCGTCGATGTCAACAGCGGATGGGACCTTCGCACCCTCACCACCATGCTTCCGATCCTTCAGGAGCACGACGTCTCGATGATCGAGCAACCGGTGGCCGCACGCTACGAGGACGGACTGCGCGACCTGCCGCACTCGGTCCCGTTCATCGCCGACGAGTCGTTCGCCTCGGAGGAAGACTTGCCCCGGGTCCGTGAGCGATACGACGGCGTGAACGTCAAGCTCGACAAGTGCGGGGGGCTGTCCGCCGCGTTGCGCATCATCGGCCGGGCACAGCGGGACGGCCTACGCATCATGGTCGGTTGCCTTCCGGGGAGCTCGCTGTCGGCGGCGGTCGGATTCCACGCGGCTGCCCGGGCCGAGTTCGTCGATCTCGACGGTCACCTGTGGCTGGTCGAGGACACCCAGCCCGCGATGGCGTGCGACAACGGTTGGTTGCGCCCACCGACGCCGGAACTGTGGGGCTGACCGTGACGACCGAAGGCGCCGACTACGGGCGGGGCGTGGCCTCGCTGGGCCTCGCCTCGATGCTGGGTGCCGCGGTCAACGTGGCGTTCGGCAATATCGCGCAGACGGTGAACCCGTTCGTGCTCACCCTGTTCATGGTCGGGGTCTCCTCGATCGTGTTCGGCGTGGCCAACCGCGGGCGGCGGCCGATTCTGAACCCGGCCGCGTGGCGCGCCGTGATTGGGCTCAACGTGGCCTCGGCAGGCGTGTACATCTTCCTGGTCGTCGGTCTGAAGTACCTGGAACCCGCCGTCGGAACGGCACTTCAGGCCGGGGCCACACCCTTGATGACCATCGTCGTCACCGGCTTTGTGGCCCAACGGCGTGCCGCAGGGATATCGCAGTGGGCCGGTGGCACCGTGGTGCTCGCCGGCAGCGGTCTGCTGGTGTGGGTGTCCTGCACCGGACACTCCGGTCTCGGGACCGTCGACTCGCGTTCGACCGCCATCGGTATCGGCGCAGTCCTCGTGTCGGGCCTGTCGACCGTGTTCCTGACGCTGTGCGCCAAGCGCCTGATACAGATCGGTTGGCGCGACTCCGCCGTTCTGGCACACAGGTTCTACTTCACCATCGTATGTTGCGCGGCACTGAGTATCGGCGTTCGGGCGGACTGGTCGGCCGCTGCCGACAGATCCGGATATCTGATCTTGTTCTCGGTACTCGGTTCGGGTGTGGTTCTCCTTCTGCAAATCGGGATCCGCAAGGTGGCGCCCTTCGTCGTGCTGGCGATGACGAACCTCAACCCGCTGATCACCTACACCATCCAGTTGTTCGACCATCGCCTGAGCACATCCCTGGACACTCTCTACGGGATCGCCGTCATCCTCACCGGCCTGGCATGGATCATCCTCACGCAGCGCCGCACAACGCACCCGGCCCCCGCCGCTGCGGTGTCGACACCGACCTCGTCCCGATGACCGTGGTTTCGGGGGTCGACGGCTGGTGGGGGATGCCCGCCGAGGGTGCGGGCCGGGGCGGTGATCACGGTTTGAACGCCTTTCGCGGGTTGACCGTGATCCAGATCCACGGCCGTCCTCGTCGAGTCGGCGCTCGGTGACCGGTTCGGCGAGATGGCCGCAGTCCAGCCGCCGCGACATGTCGTATCGGGCGGGGATCGAACGGAAGGCTCGGGTGTCGTCGACGAAGCCGGACGTCCGGGAGAATCCCGCTGTCTCGGTGACCGCGCAGCAGGCCGGCGGAGGGTGAGGGCTTTGCGGACGACATGGTCGTGGTGTTCGGCGACGAACATGCGGGCGGCGGCCGCGTCGGTGGTTGTTCTCAACCAACCCGCAGAACCCCACCCACACCACCGCCACGCCACAGGACCTGGCGCTGGTAGGCATCCCGACCAGCGCGGCACGCGGGGTCGCGATCCGTCGACATCTTCTAGAGATGCCGGCCCCCCGTCGTCGGCGACGCTCTCGGGTACCACCACGAGAGCACCACTCGCCTGGCCATCGATGCGGGAACCCTGGCCATCGATGCGGGAACGCCCTGGAGCCGATACGCCGCCGGCGATCACTCGACGGCACCGCCAAACCAAGCACCCCGACGGACTCGCGATACTTGATCAGGCGACTTCACCAGACTCAACCCCCTACTCGCACCCGGGCCCCAGTGGCGCGACGACGGGCCCAGGCCGGGGCCCGCAGGTCGGCCGCGCGCCTCCTTGGAGAGGGCGCGCGGCCGACGACCCACCTGTTCGCGGGTCCAGCCGACGCCGGTGACCTGACGTTCGTGATCCGG
>NZ_WWJX01000781.1 GCF_009865215.1 Streptomyces sp. SID3343
GACCGGGCGGCCCGACCGGCGCGCGGGCGCGAGTTGCCCGACCGGCGCGCGCCAGGCGCGGTCGTCGGCGACCAGGGCACCGACCAGGTCACGGTAGGCGGCGAACGCCGCGTCGGGCACGCCCGGGGCGAACATGGCCTCGCGCACGTCCCAGTTCAACAGCAGGCCGTGGTCGAGCTCGGTGACTTGGGCGTCCAGCCACACTTGCGGGCCTTGGGAGACGATCCACACCGGGGCGCCGAACAGCGCCTGGACACGCTCGTCGAACACCTCGCCGAGGCCGATCGCGCTGGTGAACACGACCGGTGCGAGCACGGGTTCGCCGGTGGCGCGGGACAGGTCACGGAGCACGTCGACTCCGCCGTACGCGCCGTGTGCCACTCCCGCCCGCATGTCCTCCTGCACCCGGCGGGCCCGATCGACGAACGGCACCGGCTGCGTGGTGTCCACGCCCAGCATGATCGAGGCGCTGAAGTCGCCCACCAGGTGGGCGACACCGGGGTGCAGTGGTTCGCGGTCGAACAGCGGCAGGTTCAGCAGCAGCTTCGGGTGGCTGCTCCAGGCGCCGATCACCTCGGCGAAGGCGGCGGCTAGGGCGGCGGCGGGTCCGACCCCGTGCCGTCGGGCGCGCCCGAAGAGGGCGGTCTTGGCCCGCGGGTCGAGGTGGTGGTGCAGTCGTCGGGTGTGGTTGAGCGCGGTGTCGCGGGCGTGCACCGGGGTGAGCGGGTCGACCACGGTGGGCAGTGCGGGCGGGCCGGGCAGGTCGGCGAGCCGCTCGGTCCACCACCGCCGGGCCCGGGTTCGGGCCTGTGCTCCGGCGGCGGCGTGCTCGGCCAGGTAACGGCCGTACCCGATGTCGATGGCGGGCAGGGGCAGGCCCGGGCACTCGTACAGATGCCGCAGGTCGGCGAGCAGGATGCGCAGGCTCATGGCGTCGCCGACCATCATGTCCAGGTCGACGTGCAGTCGGGTGCGGCCCGCGGGTAGCAGCGTCAGGCCCAGCCGAAACACCTCGCCCGAGGCGACGTCCATGCGGTGGTGCGACCAGCTGTCCCGCAGTTCGGCCAGGCGCCGCTCGACGGCTTCCGCCGCCCAGGCGCGCAGGTCGTGCACGACAAGATCGACGGCGACGTCCCGGGGCGCCGCGTGGTACTGGGTCGCGTCGTCGGTGAACCGGGCACGAAGCATCTCGTGCCGGTGGGTCAGCGCGGTCAGCGCCGTGCGCAACCGGGTGGGATCGAGGTCGGATCCGTCGAATTCGGTGTAGAAGTGCGCGCCGACACCACCCAGCGGCTGGCCGTCCTGCCGGCCGGTCCAGTAGGCGTGCTGCATCGTGGCGAGCGGGTACGGCGCGGCGGCGTCGAGGTGGGTCGTCGCGGGCATCGAGTCCGGGCGGAACTCGGTGGGGGCGCGTTCGTCGAGCAGGGCGAACCAGTCGGCCAGGGTCGGCCGCTCGATCAGGTCCTCGAAGGTCACGTCGACCCCCTCGCGGCGCCACTCCCCGGCCAGCCGGATCAGCGTCAGCGAGTCGAGTCCGAAGGCGAACAAGTCGCTGTCGGGCTGGAGTTCGCCCGGTTCCAGGTGCAGGGCGCGGGCGACCGTACGACGTACGGCCTCGATCTCGAACGTTCGGTGCTCGTCCCTCACGGGCGGTTCCCCTCCAGGCTGTGGATCGATTTCGGGCAGCACCCAACCCGGCCGGCGGGGTCGGGCGGCGAAGCCCCGATGCAGAGTTGAAAATGATTTTCATATCGGGTATTCACATCCTATGCACATCTCCACAACGAGCACCAGTCCCACCAAGGACGGCTCCTACCAGGGGATGTGACACATGGTCAGCGACACGATGGAGGAACCCATGACGCAGGAATGGCCCGGATGGCCGGCACAGGACGCTCGGCGTTATCGCGACAAGGGCTACTGGGAAGGCCGCACCCTGGGGGGTCGGCTCCGTGACTGGGCGGCGCTGTACGCCGAGCGCACCGCCGTGGTGGACGGTGACCGACGTTGGACGTACGCGGAGTTGGACCGGCACGTGGACGCCCTGGTCGCGGGACTGCTCCGGCTGGGACTGGAGCGTGGGGATCGAGTCGTGGTGCAGCTGCCGAACGTGGCGGAATTCGTGCACGTGTGGTTCGCGCTGCTGCGCATCGGCGCGATACCCGTGCATGCCCTGCCCGGTCATCGGCGGGCCGAGATCGTCCACCTGGTCGAGGCGTCGGAGGCCGTGGCGTACATCGTGCCCGACCGGTACCAGCGCTTCGACTACCGCGCGCTCGCGGCCGACATCCGCGCCGACGGCGACTGCGCTTGCCTGGCCCACGTGATCGTCGCCGGCGAAGCCGGACCGTACACGAGCCTGACCGACCTGGTCGTGCCGGACGCGCCGGCGCACGAGGACCCGGCGATCGAGGCCGGGGACCTGGCGATCCTGCTCCTGTCGGGGGGAACGACGGGAGCACCCAAACTGATCCCGCGCACCCACGACGACTACGCGTACAACGCCCGCGCCGGCGCGGAGGCGTGCGCGTTGGACGCCGACTCGGTCTATCTGGCGATCCTGCCGATCGCCTTCAATTTCACCCTCGCCTGCCCCGGGGTCCTGGGCACCCTGCTCGTCGGCGGCACGGTCGTACTGGCGCCCTCCCCGTCACCGGTGACCGCGTTCACGCTGATCGCGCGCGAGCGGGTGACCATCACGGCGATCAACCCACCGCTGGTGCCGCACTGGTTCGACGAATACGCGGCGAGCGCACCCGACCTGTCGTCCCTGCGCATCCTGCAAGTAGGCAGCGCACGGCTGGCCGACGACGTGGCCCGCCGGGTGGAGCCCACTCTGGGCGTGCGTTTGCAGCAGGTCTTCGGGATGGCGGAGGGCTTGCTCAACTACACCCGCCTCGACGATCCACGCGCGCTGATCACCACCACGCAGGGCCGCCCGAGCAGCCCGGACGACGAGATCCGGGTGGTCGACGAATCCGGTGCGCCCGTGCCCGACGGACAACCCGGTGAACTGCTCACTCGCGGGCCGTACACCCTGCGCGGCTACTACCGCGCGCCCGAGCACAACGCGGTCGCTTTCACCGCCGACGGCTTCTATCGCACCGGTGACCTGGTGCGGCGGCTGCCGAGCGGCCACCTGATCGTCGTGGGCCGAGTCAAGGACCAGATCAACCGGGGCGGGGAGAAAATCGTGGCCACCGAGGTGGAAGGCCACCTGCTCGCTCACCCCGACATCAGCGCCGCGGCCCTGGTGGGGCTGGCCGACGAACAGTGGGGGGAGCGGCCGGTGGCCTTCCTGGTCTACCGCGACGCCGATACCTCCTTGACGGTGCGGGCCCTGGCGGCGTTCCTCGGCGAACGCGGCCTGGCCGCGTACAAAGCCCCGCAGGAGGTGATCGCGGTGCGAGCCATGCCGTTGACGCCGGTCGGCAAGATCGACAAGAAGGCGCTCGTGGCCTCGACGACCCGCCGGTGAACGGGCTACCGCGCAAACCGCGCGGGATCGGTGAACTCGACCCCGAGCGGGGGCTCTTCGCCGACCACGAGCGCCGCGAGGACCTCGCCGACGCCGGTGGCGTGCTTGAACCCGTGCCCACTGCACCCGCCGCCCACGACCACCCGAGGGTCGCCGGCGGGACGGCCGAGCACGAACTGCCGATCGGGTGTCCGGGTGAACAGGCAGATCTCGCCGCGCGCGGGCACCGCCTCCAGACCCGGGATCGCCGCAGGCAGCCGCTCGCCCACACCCGCCCAGTCCGCACGGCGGAATCCTCGGTCGAGAACCTCGGCGTCCACCACGTCGAACGTCGAACCACCGTCCTCGAGACCGAGCTTGACGTCCTCGCCCGCGCGCACGGTCCCGTGTCCCCACAGGCACGTGCCGTCGTCCAACTCCCGGATGAACGCCGGGAAGCGCGAGATGTGGAAGTCGTCGGCGGCTTCGGGGCGCGCGGCGAACCACGTCATCGGCATGCGGACCGCCTCCAACGAAAGGCCCGGCACCAGCGCGCCCAGCCAGGCCCCGGCAGTCACCACGACCCGGCGAACCCGGAACTCGCGCACGGTGGTCACGATCGACACGTGGTCCGCGCCGGGCCGGACCGCCGACACCCGCGTGTCGGCGTACACACGCGCACCCGCGTCGGCCGCGACCTCGACCGCGGCGCGGATCGCCGCCTCCGGGCGCACGAGCCCGGCGCCCGGTTCCCACAGCGCCACGTGGTCGTCCGCGAGGCCGTCGTGAGCGGGGAAGCGGCGGCGCACCTCGGCGGCGTCCAGCAGATCGGCCGCGACGCCGTGTGCCCGGGCGACCGCCAGCGCGGCGGGAACGAGGTGACCCGATCGCGGGCCGGCGAGCAGTCCCCCCGACGCGGTGAACAGGTCCTGCCCGCTTTCCGTCTCCAGTTCCCGCCACAGATCCCGGGACAGACGGGCGAGATCCACCAGGCCGGGGTGTTCCAGACAAGCCGTCCGGAACATCCGGCTGCCTCCGTGCGAGGACCCGTACGCGTGACCCGGGGTGTGCCGTTCGAATCCGATGACGTCCACGCCTTTGCCGGCCAGCCGCCACAGCGCGGAGGCGCCGAACGCGCCGAGCCCGATCACCGCGACGTCCGCGTCGACGCTAGCCACGCGTGTCCCCTGTCCGTGTCGTGGAAGCCGCGGTCCTCACAGGTGCGCCAGTTTCGGGGCGACGTGTTCGGCGAAGTCCCGCAGCGCCCGCTCGGCCGCCGGGAGCGGCAGCGCGCCCGGGTTGAACTGGAGGCTGACCGACAGGTCCGGCCCGAACCATTCGGCTATCTCGCCGAGTTGGCGCGCGACGTCGTCACACGTACCCGCCAGGACCTTGTTGTCGGCCAGGGCTCGCGCGAAGTCGTACGCCCGCACCTTCTCGAGAAGTGCCGCGTATCCGGGGTAGTCGCGGCCCCCGGTCCCCGGAGCGGCCCACGAGGCGACCGCGGCGCGCATCTTCTCGATGTAGTTGTTCTCCCAGTGGCGACCGACCGCCAGTGCGGTTTCGCGGTCGTCGTCCAGGTAACACGTGTACTTGATCTGTACTCGCCCCGCTCCGGCGTGACCGGCCTCGGCGCGGGCACGGTGGTACGCGGTCAGCATCACCTGCAGATCCTCGGTGGTGGTCACCGCGGGGACCACCTGGAGGTGGTGACCCGCCGCGCCGGCCGCGGCGCACGAGTCGGCGCTGGTGGCGGCCGCGACAAAGATCGGCGGATGCGGCCGTTGCACGGTTCGCGGCAGCATGGTCACCGGTCCGAAGGCGGTGTGCTCGCCGCGATGGACCACCTCCTCCTCGGACCACAGGCGGCGACACGCCTCGACGTTCTCGGCGAAGCGGGAGCGGCTCTGCTCCATCGGGATCCCGAACGCCGCGAATTCCTCGGGCAGGAAGGCCCGGCCGAAGCCCACGTCCAGTCGACCGTGCGAAAGGTTGTCGAGCATCGCGAGTTTGCCCGCGAGCTTGACCGGGTGGGTGAAGGCCGGGATCACCGCCCCGGTGACCACCCGCACCCGGGTGGTCCGCGCGGCGACGGCCGCGAGCAGCGTCACCGGGTCGGGGCAGTATCCGCCGTACGCCGAGAAGTAGTGCTCGACGGTCTGCACATGCTCGAAACCGAGCCTGTCGGCCAACTCCGCCAAACGCAGGCAGTCGTCGAAATAGGCGTGCGCGGACCGTTCGGCGGGATCAAATACGGGAAAGAAGTTGAGACCGAATTTCATGACAACTCCACGTCGAGAGGAAACCTACCGCCATTGAATAGAGCAAACGCCGGTCGAGTCAAGTCCGGGTTGTGAATCTCGGAAAACCGGTGCTAGTTTCGACAATGCCGCCGAATCTCTTGCGGCCGGCGCGCCTCCGGTGCCGTTCTCACGGCCGGATAGGGCGTATGACCTGCGCATATATGAATCAGTAACCGCACATCAAGGTACGCTTCGATACCCGAAGGGGACGTTGTGAAATCCGGCATGCGTATTTCTTTTCCGACGCGCGGGACAATTCTCGGAGAAGCCGAGATCGACGCCGTGGCGGAGGTGATCAGAGGTGGCGAGCCGTTGACCCAGGGAATATGGCGCGAGCGTTTCGAGCAACAGTTTCGCGAGTATGTCGGCACGCGTTACGCGATGAGCGTCACGAGTGGAACGGTGGCCCTGGAAACGGCGCTGCGATTGCTCGAACTTCGACCCGGCGACGAGGTGATCGTCACCCCACAAACCTTTCAGGCGACCGCGCAACCGCTCCTGGACCTCGGCGTGGACGTGGTGTTCTGCGATGTCGAGCCGGACACCCTCGACATGGACCCGGCCGTGCTCGCGCAACTGCTGTCCGACCGCACCGCGGCCGTGCTGCTCGTGCACTACGGCGGGCTGCCCGCCCGGATGGACGAGATCGTGTCCTTGGCCCGCCGGCACGGCGCCCTGGTCGTCGAGGACTGCGCCCACGCGCTCGGTGCCCGATACCGAGGACGCCGCCCCGGCTCACTCGCCGACATCGGATGCTTCAGTTTCCATGGCTCGAAGGGCATCACGACCCTGGGTGAGGGTGGCATGGTGACCTTCGATCGGCCGGACTGGGCCGAGCGCCTGGATCGGGTGCGCTCCAACGACACCGACTACGAGTTTTTGCCCTACGCCGGGCCGGAGCACGCCGAGCCGCCGCTGCTGCCGTGGATGCGATACGCCGACGAGGTGTACCGCCACACCTGCACGCGGGTGCGCCGCGCGGGCACGAACGCGACGATGTCCGAGGCGGCGGCCGCCGTGGGCATCGTGCAGTTGGGTCGGATGACGGCGGCCACGCTTCGTCGCCGCGCGGTGGCGGAGCGACTGGACGCGGTGGTGGGCGACTTCGCGCACACCCGGACCCACCGAGCCGCGCCCGGCGACGAGCACGCGTACCACCTGTACACGTTCTTCCTCGACGACACCAACCGCAGAGAGACCCTGGTACGGGCCCTGGATCGGGCCGGGGTGGAGGTCCAACTGCGTTATTTCCCACTGCACTTGGTGCCGGAATGGCGAGCCCGGGGACACGGGCGCGGGGCGTGCCCGGTGGCGGAGCGATCGTGGTTCGAGGCCCAGGTGAACCTGCCCTGCCACCCGGGCCTGACGGACGATGACGTGGACTACCTCGTCGAGGCGCTGCGCGCATGCCTCGCGCAGGCGTGCGCCTCCTGAAGACGGGCGCCCTTCCGAGACGGGTGCTTCCGTCGGGTGCCCTGCCCGGGTGCCCGGGTGCCCCGTGCCCGGTTGCCCGGGTGCCCCGGTGCCTTCCGGCGGGTGCCTACAAGGTACGCCCGCTTGTGGGCGGGCTTCTTCCAACCACCGGCGCCGAGTCGAGCGAGGGTTTCTCGCATCGCGTCGAGCCGGATATCCAACACCTGAAGGAGTGGTGTCCATGCCTTTCGTCGAGGTCAAGTTGTACGAGGAACGGCTGACCCCCGAGACCGAACAAGCGTTGATCAGCCACATCACCGAGGCGGTGGTGGCGGCGTTGGGTGAGTCGGTACGCGAGCAGACGTGGGTGATGCTGAGCGGCGCGCCGGCCGCACGCTGGGGCGTGGGCGGCGAGCGAGGGCAGGCGCGGTGAGGTGACGTCGGGGCGGCCGACGGACGATCAGGCGGGCGCGCGTCCGAGATCGGCCCCGGCCGCTTCGGCCGCCGCTGTCACCCCGGCCGCTTCGGCCGTCGCCAACGACGGGGCGGATGCCAGGAGTTGCCGGGTGACGGCCTCGCGGGGCCGGGTCAGTACGTCCTCGACCGGTCCCCACTCGACCAGTCGGCCCTGCCGGAGTACCGCCACCTGGTCCGCGTGGCGGGCCACCAGCGTGAGGTCGTGCGTCACCAGCACGACGGTCAGTCCGAGTCCGACGCGCAGTTCGTCCAGCAGGTCCAAGACGGTTTCGGCGATCTCGGGGTCCAACGCCGAGGTGATCTCGTCGCAGACCAGGACGGCCGGGTTCGCCGCCAACGCCCGGGCGAGAGCGACCCGTTGGCGCTCCCCACCGGACAGGGCGGCGGGCCGGCGGTCCGCGATGTCGACCGGCAGGCGCACCAGGCCGAGCAGCCGGTCCACCTCTGCCCGGGTGCGGTCGGCGTCCATGCGCCGGAGGCCCCGAAGTGGGCGCGACAGCGCCCGGCGGACCGTCTCGCGGGGATTGAGCGCGCCCACCGGGTCCTGCTGCACCAGTTGGATGTGGCCGCGCGGTACCGGCGTTCGGGATCGGTCGGCGGCGGGCTTCCCGTCCTCCCAGCGCACGGTTCCGGCCTCGATCCGGTGCAGCCCGGCGACGCAACGGGCCAGGGTCGACTTGCCCGACCCGGAGGGGCCCACCACGGCGGTGCACGATCCGGCCGGCACCCGAAGCGTCACGTCCGCCACCACCCGATGGGAGCCGTGCGAGGCCGACACATCGCGGATCACCAGCCCCGCGCTCGGTGGCTCGATCGGCGCCGTGCGGAGCCTGGGGCGCACCGGTGCGAGACGGGCGGCCAGGATGTCGCGGGGTGCTCCTTCGCGGACGACGCGCCCCGCGTCCAACTCCACGACGCGGTCCGCCAAGCCCGCCACCAGGTGTGGGTCGTGGCTCACCAACACCGCCGCCCGACCGTGCTCGCGCAGCACGTCGATCACGAGCGCCCGGGTGTCCTGGGCGGTGACGCTGTCGAGGCCGCTGGTCGGCTCGTCCAGCACCATCAGGACGGGTGATCCGGCGAGCGCGACGGCGAGCGCGACGCGTTGCGCCTGTCCCCCCGAGACGCCGTGCGGATACCGCCGCAGGAAGGAGTCGTCGACCGGCAGCCCGACCCCGGACAGCAACCGCGCGACCTCCGTCCCCACCCACGCGCGCCCGCTCGCGGCCGACGCGCGCAACCGGACGGCCTCGGCGACCTGTGTGCCGATACGCCGCATCGGGTTGAGCGCCGAGGCAGGATCCTGACCGAGGAAGGTCACCCGTTCGCCCCGCAGGCGGCGGGCGCCTTCGGCGGTCAGCGGATCGACGCCGTCCACTCGCACGGTGCCCCCGCGCACACGCAACCCCGGACGCACGTGCCCGAGAAGGGTGAGCGCGAGGGTCGTCTTCCCGGACCCGGAACGGCCCACAAGGGCCACCACCTCGCCCCGGGCGATCGTCAGGTCGACATCGCGCACGACCGCCGGGCCGTCCGCGGGGCCGATGGTCAGGGCCTGCACGTGGGCGAGCGTCACGCCGCTTCCCTTCCGAAAGATTCCGAGACCCGGTCCGCCAACAGGTTGACCGAGACCGCGAAGACGACGAGCAGGAGCGTGGGAGCCAGGAACGGAGCGGTCGTCAGTGACGCGCCCGGCAGGTTTTCCTGCACCATGCGCCCCCAGTTGGCCGCCGGCGCACCTTGGCCCAAGCCCAGAAAACCGGCCGTCGCGCTCAGGTGCACGGCGGCGACCAAGCGAATACCGGCGTCGGTCAGCAGTGGCCCGACCATGTTGGGCAGGACGTCGTAGCGCAACACCGCCGAAGCGCTGTCACCGCGGGCTCGCGCCGCTTCGATGTACCCGTGCCCGGCGAGCCTGCGTCCCGACGCACGCACCACACGCACCGAGAACGGCAGCGTGGTCAACGCCACGGCGACCACGACGGCCGTGTCACTGCCGGGGAATCCGGCGGCCAGCACGAGCATCGACAACAGCGCGGGCACGGCGGCGAGAACGTCCACCAGGCGCACCAGCAGGTCGCCGGCGCGCGTCTTGGTGAAGGCGGCCCACAACCCGACGAGCGTGCCGAGCACCGTGGTCGCGGCCGTGGCGCAGACGCCCGCGATCACGATGGTGCGACCGCCGTGCAGAACCCGACTGAGCACGTCGCGCCCCAACATGTCGGTGCCCAGCACGTGCTTCGCGTCGGGCGACTCGAAGGGCAGACCGACCTGCTCGGTCGGCGCGTGGGGCGCCAGGTACGGGCCCAGCAGGGCCACCAGGAGCACGCATGCCAGCCCTGTGCTCGCGCACACGACCACCACGCTCGGGCGCGTCCGCCGGGTGGCGGAGGTCCGCACCACCCTCATGCGCGCGCTCTGGGGTCGAGCAGGTTCGCGACGACGTCGCCGACCAGCAACATCAACAGCATGACCGCACACAGCGCGAGGGCGATGCCCTGAACCATCGGCACGTCCCGTGCGGCGACGGCCTGTTGCAGTTCGTGGCCGATACCCGGATAACCGAACACGCTCTCCACCACCACGGTGCCGCCGACGAGACCTCCCGTGGTCAACGCGAGCGCCTGGACGGCCGGGGCGAGCGCCCCGGGCAGCACGTGTCGCACGGCCAGGCGTATGCCACGCACCCCGTTCAATCGCGCGGACTCGATGTAGGGCGTGGTACGGATGTCGGCCACTGTTGCCCGGATCAGTCGCGTCGCGGCGGCGGAGCCCACCACGCACAAGGTCAGCACGGGCAGAACCAGGGTCTCCGGCGCCTGAAGCGGCGACTGCCCCAGCGGTACCAGGGACACCCGGGGAAACGCGTCCAGCCATACCGCCAGTACCGCGAGCAGTAGGCCGGCGGTGACGAACTCCGGTATCCCCACCGCGATTTGCGTTGCGGTGGTGATCCAACGATCGGCCGCTCGCCCGGCGCGCATACCCGCGCCCAGGCCCAGGACCACGGCGAGCGGCGCCGCGACGGCCGATGCCAGACCGGCGAGCAGCATGCTGTCGGGCAGTCGGTCGGTTACCACGTCGGCCACGGGGCGGCGGCCGACCAGCCCGGTCCCCAGGTCACCGTGTACGGCATCCCAGGCCCACTCCCGGTAGCGATCCGCAGGCGACCGATCCAGACCCAGTTCGGTGCGCAACTGCTCGCGCTGTGCCGGTGAGGCGTCGACGCCGGCGACCACGTCCACCGCGTCCCCCGGCAGTACCTCGGTGGCGGTGAACACGCCCGCCGACAAGACGATCAACACCGCGAGTGCCCCGGCGGTCCGGCGCAGCATGTACCGAAGCACGTTCACGCCCGCCCGCCTCCTCGCGGCGGCTGCCGTCGCGCTCGCGTGCTCATCGCACCGTCGCCTGGCCGAAGCCGGGGAACTGCTGGAACAGGTCGTCCCCGATGCCGGCCACGGAGCGCGTCGCGGCATTGACGTAGGGCTTGAACACGGGCATGACGGTGTTGCCCTCGCTCCACATGACCCGTTGCGCCGCGCCACCGATCTCCCGCGAGCGCAGCGGGTTCCGCTCCGCTCGGGCGCGCGCGACCTGCTCGTCCACGTCCGGACGATTCCATCCCAGAGCGCCAGGCGCGCCACCGGCGGTGGTCACCTGGTAGGAGGACAACGCGGGGACGGGGACATTGAACGCGGCTGCGAGCGGAAGGCGGGTGTAGGCGGGAAAGTCGGCGAAGAGTTGGCCGGCGGGAAGCTCGCGCAGGGACGCGCGCACCCCGATCTTCTTCAGGTCCTCGATGTAGAGCGTCGCGGCCTCGATCATGCCGGGTGTCTCCGGGCCGCTGGTCAGGGTGACCTCCATGCCCTCCGCTCCCGCCTCGCTCAGCAGGGCACGGGCTCGCGCGGGGTCGTGCGGGCGTTGCGGGATCTGCTGCCCGTAGTCGGCGAATCCGATCGAGGGCAGGTCGTTGCCGAGTACACCTCGGCCGAACAGCACGGTCTCGACCATGGCCTGCCGGTCGACGGCGAGCTTGAACGCCTCACGCACGCGTGGGTCGTCGAACGGCTTGACGCTCATGTTCATCCGGAAGGACAACCCGACGAGATAGGGACTCTCGGTGGGCGTGAGTACGAACCGTCGGTCCGCCTCGACGGTGCGGGCCGTCACCGGGGGAAGGTCGTGCACGAAGTCGACCTGGCCACCCGTCAGGGCGCCCGCGCGCGCGTCGCCGGCGGCTATGGAACGCAGTTCGAGCCCGTCGAGGTAAGGCCCGCCGCCGAGGGCGAGACCGTAGTAGTCGTCGTTGCGCGTGAACGCCGCACCCTGGCCGGGCTCGAACCGGGTGAGCTTGAACGGCCCGCAGGTGGGCGTCTTGATCGAGTACTCGGTCGTACCCTCCTTGACCACCAGGAAGTTGCCTTGGCACAGGATCAACCGCCCGTCCGCGATCGGCTTTCGCGTCGGTAGAACCACGGTGAGATCGCCCTCTACCCGGGCTCGATCGAGGTCGAAGTTCGCCGCCGGCATCTTGTAGACGGGCAGCGGACTCGCCTTGGCCGGTCCGGCCAGGGAATACAGGACGTCGCGCGCGGTGACCGGCGAGCCGTCGGTGAACCGGATGCCCGGGCGGACCCGCAGAGTGTAGGTGGCCAGGTCCTCCGAGACGTCCATCCCCTCCAGGACGCCGTATCGGACACCGTCGGGGGCGCCGGGGTCCAAGTTGCCGAGACCGGCGTGCCAGGCTCGGGCCCGGACGAAGTCCATCGGCGTCGGTCCGCGGAAGTGGTCGAGCGTCTCGGACGCGCCACCGCCGACGAAGGCGGCACGCAAAGTGCCGCCGGGGCGCTTGGCGGCCCCGCCCTTGTCCGGATCGGCTGTCGGGGTCCCGTCGTCGGAGCATGCGGTCAGCAGGGTCGATCCGGCCGCCAAGGCGAGTGCGCCGCCGGCTGTTCCCAGCACGAATCGACGACGGGCGAGGGTCGGGGACATGGTTCTCCTGGTCGTGATGAGCGGGCGCCGGTGCGCCCGTTGTCGGTCGGATGGGTGTGTCGGCGCGACCTGTCTTCAGGTCGGGGAGCGAGCGGGCGTCACGGTGATGGCCCCGGACGGGCATTCGCGTACGGCTTGCTCGACATCGGTCCGCGCGTGCCCTCCGGGCGGCGGTTCGAGGAGCAGGACCCGCCCATCGGTGGAGTCCTGGTCGAACACGGCCTCCGCCGCGAGCACGCATTGCCCCGCGCCGACGCATCGTTCACGATCGACCTCGACCTCGACCTCGACCTGGGAACGGGCGTCGAGCCGGAGCTTCTGACGCTCCGTCAGGGACGCGGAAGGTTGGGCGTCCGGTGCGTGTGACATGTCGTCTTCCCCAATGCTGACGTGGACACAGCGGCACCTTACAGGAAATGATTTTCATTATCGATCACCTCGGACCATCGCCGACCGGAGCAACGGGTGTCGCCCTGGCGGGCGCTCGTCCGTGCCGGCGAGCCGCGTTCCGGTCCGGCGCGCCGGACGACGAGGTGTTCGCGCTGCCGGAGGTCAAGCGCGGACTGGTCGCGGGCGGAGGAGGGCTGCTGCGGCTGCCGCGCAGGCTCCCGTACCACGTGGCCATGCGATCGGCGCTCACCGGAGCACCGCTGACCGCGACGCGGGCACACGCCTTCGGCCTGGTGAACGAACCCGCGCCGCCCGGCGGCAGGTTGCACGCCGCCGTGCCCCAAGCGCATGGTCGCCGAATCCGGCTCCTGGCCCGCTGACGAGACGTGGTCCCGCCGGGAGGCGATCACCACACCGGTGTTCGCCTTCCACGACGCCCGTGAAGGCGCGGCCGCCTTCGCCGAGAAGCGCGCCCCGCGCCGGCAGGGCCGCTGACCTCCGGCGCCCCCTCCCGCGTGATCGGCCCAACCCCGCGTCGGACCCTTGGTCCACCGCGATCAACCCGAGGAGCACCACCGATGCACCTCGACAACGCGTCCGCCCTCGTCACCGGCGAGGCCTCGGGCCTGGGCCGGGCCATCGCCGCGCGCCTGCTCGACCTGCCCACCTCGGCCGGCGCCGACGTCGCCGAGACACCGGCCCGCGAATCCGGACACCCCGTGCGATTCGTGCCCGGCGACGTCCGCAGCCGCGAGGACGCCGCCACCGGTGTCGAGACCGCCGCCGAACTCGGCCCGCTGCACGTCGCCGTCAACCGCGCCGGCACCGAAAGCGCCATCCGCACCGTCGCCAAGGACGGCGCCTCATACCCGCAGGAAGCCTTCGAATTCCTCGTCGGCATCAACCTGTTCGGCACCTTCGACGTCCAGGCCGTGTCTTCGGCGCGGGCGGCGGCCTCGTCGGCGTCGTCGAACCCTGCCGCATGGGCCGGCACGTCCAGCGCGCCGGCATCCGGGACGTCGGTGAACTCACCGAGACCCTCCACGCCGACGACGGACACGAACCGGCCACACAGCCGCAGCATTGGGCCTTGCTCGGCACGACCCGGAGTTCGGCGCGCAACTCGTCGGGAGCCGCGCCGGCGTCGGCCCGGCCCACCCCGTTGGCTTGATCAGCAGCTCGTCCGCCGAACCGGCGTGACTCGTCACAGTTCTGCCGCGCGGTGACTCCACCCGGGCCGACGCCGACCACGGTCGTCCACCTTCAAGGAGAGCAACCGCGTGACCATGCTCGCAGGACAGATCGACGGCGTCATCGGCGTCGACACCCACCGCGGCACCCTCGCCGCGACCGCCGCTCGTGAGACCGGTTGATCTGCGGGTTCGCCCTCGGCTCGCCTCCGATGCGGTTCCCGCACCCGCTTCGGCGCGTAAACAGTCGCGTGATCGCATCCGATGCAATACGCGGCACTTCGCAGATTTCAGCAGGATAAAACGTTAAGAAACGATCTTGATCCGGCTGTCTGGCTGCTCCTGGACGCAATCTCTGCGGCCTCTATGCCGGTTCGGGCTCCGCGGTCGCGGGCGCCGTAAGCCTGTCGCAGGTCGGTCAACCACGAGGCCGGAGGCAGCTGGAGTCGCTACGTCTCCGGCAACCACCTACGGTCACCATCAGGCTGGGACCCGCAAGACACTCGCCACAGTCGAATACGCGAGTCCACCAAGTCCGACCGGCCTCCACGAGGCGACGTGACAGTCGACAACGTCGGCATCCGATGAGATCGGGGAGCCGCACGCCGTCAAAGTCGTAGGACACCGATGAGTACATGGGGTCCTCTGAGTACATGGGGTCCTCGTCCAGGTCCTATCCGGGCAGTCCCCGGAGCAGGCCCTCCAGGTCGCGTTCGCCGTCGCGGGTCTGGGCGCCGTGGGTCAATCCGCCGCGGATGAGACGCTCGGCCTCGGGGCGAGCGAACTGGTTCGCCCAGGCGTCGTGTTCCCGTCGCAGACCCTCGGCCAGGTCCTCGGGGGCGATGGCGCGCTTGGCCGCCGCGATCACGCCCTCGGGCAGGGCGGCGATGTTGCGGGCGAGGCGGTCGACGACGTCGTCGAGTTCGTCGGCGGGGACGGCCCGGTTGACCCAGCCGTAGCGCTCCGCGGTCTCGGCGTCGTACAGGTCGGCGCCCAGCACCGCCTCCAGGGCGC
>NZ_WWJX01000782.1 GCF_009865215.1 Streptomyces sp. SID3343
AGGGAGCCAGGTGGCCGGATAGCGTGGGCCGCGCGTACCGGAAGGGGGTCGGGACATGGTGGAACAGGCGAGCACGGCCTTCATGCGTCTGCTGGAACACACGGACGCCGCCCTGATCGGGGCGATCGCCGAACGCATGGGCGGCGCGGCCCGAACTCGCCTTGTGCGGCGGGCTTTCGGTGCCCCCGAGGCCCTCGTCGACTGGATGCTCACCCACGGCGAGCACGCCGATCTGCTTCAGTTGGCCGGTGACAGGGAGTTCCGGTCCGCCCCGGGCAGGCTTCAGCGGTTCGAGAGCCCGCTGTGGGCGTTGTACGCGCGCGACGATCCGGCCCTGAATCTCGCCCTGTACGGCACCGACTCGCCGCTGATGTGCCGACTGATCCTGGCCGGCAGCCCGCGGGGTTGCCTACCGCCGAGCGCACGCGTCGAAGCCGGTCTGCTGCCGATCGGCCCCGTGCCGAGGGATCCCGCGTTGCGGTCCGGCCTGTTGCGCACCACGGACCGCGACCTGCTCTCCCCCGCAGTCGTCGCGGCCGATCCCGACCTGGTCCGGCACGCGCTGCGCACCCTCGGCGCCGACGGGCAACTCACGCCTGCGGAACGGGCATTGGCGTTGCTGCGGCTGTGGGACACCGAGGGCGCGGACGCCGTTCGCGAGTGGACACGCGAACGCCAGGACGCGTATCGCGGGCTCCACCGACAGCTACTCGACGCGCTCGACGACCCCGAGGTCCGCGTCGACATCGAGGCCACGATCCTGGCCGCGGCGAGCCCGGAGAGCTTCGTACGGCGACTGCGCGCCGTCGAGGGGCCGACCCGCTCACGCCTGGCGCCCGCCGTGCCCGCGGTCTCGATGGCCCCGCACACGTTCTCGTGGCCGGTACTCGCCCGCGCGCACCACCACTCGGCGTTCCTCGCCGACGACGTGGAGCAACTCGTGCGCCGGCACGGCTGGGACCACGCCGCCCTGCGCGCGATGGTGGGTGTCGACGCCGCCGGGCAGCCCCGCCTGACGAACTGGCGTGCTTCCGAAGGTGTCGACGACGGTGACCTCACCACCGCTGCACTGGCCGCGTGCGAGCCGGTCCGTACCGCCGACGCCCCGAGCGTGGACGACCTGGTCACCGAGGCGGCCCCGGCATGGGCGTTTCTGGAGAATTACGCCGAGGCCCACGCGCAGCCGTCGACGGGGCGGCGATTGCGGGAGCGATTCGCGCTCGCCGACGCGGCATTGGGCCGGCTGGTCCGCGACCGCCTCGGCGACGACGTCGACGCGTGGGTACGGATGGCCCGCCTCGGGCCCTCGTGGCCGGGCGCCCTCCCGTCGCTGATCGACGCGGCAATCTGCACCACCCGATCCGGCGACGGCGACGGCGAGAACGAAGCCTCGGACGAGGTCTGGTCCGACGACTACCTCACGCCCGGTCCCCTCGGCCGCAAGCCCGGCCGGCAACGCCACGCGGCCATGCGTCGGCTGCTGCGCACGGCGACCCCCGGCACCGTCGCCGGGCTCGCCGCACACCTCCCGTCCGCCTTCACCGCCGACCTGTTCGGCCGCCCGGGCGGGGCACGACTCGACGCAGCACTGCTCGCAACGAACGCGCCGGCCGTGACCGCGGGCATCTACGCCTCCCCACTGACCCCACCATCGACTCGCGGGATGCTGCTCCGCGATCGAATCCACGCGCTGTACGGCCCGCTGCGCAACGTGGCGGAAGGCAATGCCCGGGTATCCCGAATCTCGGTTTACCGCGGGGCCACCCTGTACGAAACCCTGTGCGCCTGCCGCGCGGCGATCGCTTCGGGGCACGCAGCCGTCGCCGAACGCCTCCTGGCCCGCGCCCTGGACCCGGACGTCGAGCGCGAGCCCGGCTGTGGCTACGACCACGAGAACCTGGGACTCGACCTCGCGGGTGCCATCCGACGCGCCGCCGTCGCGCCGCCGGCCGAAGGCGAGGCCCTGCTGCGCGACGTGTCCCACGCGTGGGAGGAACGTGCTCGGGCCGGTGGCATCGTCGGTCTGCTGAGCACAGGCGCCGCGCGCGGCTTTCCGGAGACCACCGACGACCCCGGCTGGTCGGCCATCCTCGCCGCCAACCGGACCAAACGATTCTCCGTGCGGATACTCGCCGGCCTGAACGAGGCCCGCCCCGACCTGCCCGAGGAACTCACCCGCAGCCTGGCCGCCACGACCGGCCTGTACGCGTACGCGGCCGACTCCGGGCGCCGATCGTGGACCGTCGCCCGTCCCCTGCTGCGTGGCCTCTACCCCTCCCGGGCGCGTTCGCGAGAGGCTTCCGAGCAGGTCGACGTGATCACGGTCGCGCTCGACGACGGCGTACTCGACCCCGATCCGTGGCTGGAACAGGGCTGCCCCGCCGCCACTGTGTTGTGCACGCTGTCCCAGGCGTCGTGCGACACCATCCCCGCCCACACCGGCCGAACCCTGGCCGAACTGGTCGATCGGCACCTGGCCGGTCGGCCCGAGGCATGGGTGGCCGCGTACGCGATGCTGCCCGATTTCATCGGCACGGTAGCCGAGTTGCTCGCCACCGCACGGGCCGCGACGGAGCCGTAGGGCCGGGCGCCGGGCGCGAAATCCCGCCGAGCGAGGTCCCGAGAACATGCCTGTGCCGACCTCGGCGGCCCCGCTCCTCGCCGGCACCCCGAAAAGTGGGGGCTTCCCGCGCAGGGCGCCCGATCTCTATGGTGAACTCGTCCCACGCTGACGCGCCCCCTCCCACCGGGACGGGGGTCTTGTTCGTATGCGCCGAACTGGACACGACATGAACCTTGCGTACCGCCTCGACAACGACCGGGTAGTGGTGAAGCTCGACCTCATCGTCGACATCGCGAACATCGATCGCGTCCGCACGGACCTGCTCGCGATCATCGCGGCGCACCGGCCGACGTCTCGGGTCTGCGTGCTGGATCTGGGCGCGGCCCCTTACGTGCTGCCCACCGGCCTGTCGCTGCTCGCACACGTGCACAGGCACTGCCGGCAACACGGTGGGCACGTGCGCGCGGTGTCCGATCGGCCTCTGGTACGAAGGGTTTTCCGGCTCGTGGGGATGCATCGAGTCGTGCCGCTGTACTCGACCCTGGACGAGGCTCTGCGGGCCGACGACCCCCTCCCCCGCGACGAGCCGTTGCCCTCGCGATCACCCACCGATGCCGTGGAGTCGTAGGCGTACGGAATTGGCCTAGACCTATCCAAGGATTGGCCTAGACCTATTCGAGATATCACGTCGATAGCATTCGAGCGCCATCGCACCACCACCACCACCTCCGACGACAGTCGACGGTTCGTCGGAAGTCGTCCCAACACCGGGAGTTGGCACGTGAAGAAGCGCATCGGACTGCTCGCCGCGGGCGTCGCGGCAATCGTCGTCCCGCTGGGGGCCGCGACCAACGCGAGCGCCGCCGGCGAGTTCCACGTACGGGGCGTCTACACCACACAGGCCCAGTGCTACGCGGCCGGCCAGGCGGGCTACGAACTGTGGGGCCCGAGCTTCTTCTGCGCCGACGGCCCGCAGGGCCTGGTCTACCTCTACACGCACTGATACATGCATTCATACATGTATTGACACACACACCGGCCACCCACCGGTCGCACAGCGATCACGTCACTGATCACCCGCCGAACCGACGTTCTCCCGCTGCGCATTCGACCGCACACGGCGTCCGTGCCCCGGGTCCCGGGCAATAACCCGGGACGCGGGGCACGGACGCCGTCGCCTTCCGGCTACCAGGCGAAGGACTCGGGGGACGGGCCCGGGCCCGGGAAGATCCGGTCGAGTTCGGCGAGGGTGTCGGCGTCGAGGTCGACCCGGATCGCGCGCAGGGCCGATTCGAGTTGCGCCTGCGTGCGCGGGCCGACGATCGGACCGGTTACCTCCGGGCGAGTGAGCAACCACCCGAGCGCGACCTCGCCGGGCGGTAGGCCGATCTTGGCGCACAATTCCTCGTACGCCTCGATCTGCCCGCGCCGCTCGCCGAGTTCGGCTGCGGCCCGCCCGCCCAAGGTCCGGTTTCGGCCACCCTCGCGCTCCTTGTCGAGGATGCCGCCGAGCAGGCCGCCGTGGAGCGGCGACCACGGGACGACCCCGAGACCGTACGCGTGCGCCGCCGGCAACACCTCGGCCTCCGCGGCACGTTGGGCGAGGTTGTACAGGCACTGCTCACTGACCAGGCCCAGGGACGAACGGCGCGCGGCGGCCTCCTGAGCGGCGGCGATATGCCAGCCCGCGAAGTTGGACGAACCGACGTAGAGCACCTTGCCCTGACGGACCAACAGGTCCATCGCCTGCCAGATCTCCTCCCACGGGACGCGCCGGTCGATGTGATGCATCTGGTAGACGTCGATGTGGTCGGTGCCGAGCCGGCGCAGGCTGTCCTCGCACGCCTTTCGGATGTGTCGCGCACTGAGGCCGCCGGAGTTGGGCCAGTCGCCCCAGTTGCCGAACACCTTGGTGGCCAGGACCACCTTGTCGCGGTGATCGCCTCGGCTCAGCCAGCGGCCGACGAGTTCCTCCGTCGCGCCCTTGGTCCCCGTATCGAGCCGGGCGTCCCGTCCGTAGACGTCGGCCGTGTCGAAGAAGTTGACGCCCGCCGCCAGGGCCGCGTCCATGATGCGGCCGCTGTCCTGCTCGTCGGTGACGGGGCCGAAGTTCATCGTGCCCAGCACCAGGCGACTGACGGTGAGACCGCTGCGCCCCAACTCGGTGTACTGCATGTCGTGTCCGGTGGAAGTCATGTCCTGGTCGCTGCCCAGGTCCGGGGGCCGAGAACCCTGGTTCGAATGATCCGGCGTTCGGGATATCGACAACCGGGCAATCGGCCAGACGGGAAGCACCGCATGACGACGACTTCGCGCTCCCGTGCGTCCGGGTCACCAGGGGACGACACCCTCGTCGTCGAAGAAGCCGCCGCGCGGCCCGTCGTCCGGCAAGGTGGCGAGCCGGATCGCGATCGCGGCGCCCTGCTCGGGCGTCCGTGGCGCGTTGAAGCCGGTGAAGTCGGTGGCGACGTAGCCGGGGCAGCCGGCGTTCACGATGACATCGGTATCGGCGAGTCGGCGAGCGTACTGTGCAGTGATGCCGTTGAGCATCGTCTTGGACGGCGCGTACGCGGCCAGGATCGGGCCCGTCCGCAGGGTCAGCGAGCCCATGTTGCTCGACATGTTGACGATGCGCGGCGAACTCGCACGGCCGAGCAGCGGGAGCATCGCGTTCGTCACCCGAACGACCCCGAACACGTTCGTTTCGAGGACGGTGCGGACGACGTCGAGGTCGAGCGTCGTCGGATCCTGCGCGCCATCGTCGATCCGGCCCGAGATACCCGCGTTGTTGACGAGCACGTCGAGCCGACCGACCGTCCGCTCGATGGTCGCCGCCGCTGCGGCGACGCTGTCGTCGGAGGTGACGTCGAGGGCGACCCCGAACGCGTCGACGCCCGCGGCCCGCAGACGCTCGACGGCCTTCGCGCGCCTGGCGTCGTCGCGGGCCCCCACCGCGACCGTGAAGCCGATCGCCCCGAGACCCTGGGCGATGGCGTAACCGATTCCCTTGTTCGCGCCGGTGACCAGCGCGACCTTCGTGTCGTTCATGCCACCCATGCTCGGCGAATCGCGCACGGGCTGTCCAAGACGGACTCGGTACGCTGTGATACCCGGCAGGTATCAGGCGTTAGGCTGCAGCTGTGGACGATTTCGAGACCCGCGAGCTTCGGTACTTCGTCGCCGTCGCCGAGGAACTGCACTTCGGACGTGCCGCCGAGCGGCTCGGAATCGCGCAGCCGCCGCTGTCCCGGGCGATCGGCCGACTGGAACGGCGGCTGGGCGTCCGGCTCCTGGACCGAGACCGTCGAGGCGCGGCGCTCACCGATGCCGGCACGGTGCTGCTGCGCGAGGCGCGAGTGGCCCTCGACGCGGTCGCGGCTGCTGCCCGTCGCACCCGGCGGGCCGCGGATCCGAAGCGGCCGCTGGTGCTCGTGACGAAAGCCGGTGCGTCCCACGAGTTGCTCCAACGACTCCTGCGTACACATGCGAGCGCACCCGGTGCGGCGGCGATCGAAGTCCTCCTGTGCGAGGTCGGCGAGCAGGCAGGGCTACTGCGCGACGGACGCGCCGACGTGGCACTCATGCACCGACCGGTCGACGACCTCGCCGGCTTCGACACCGAAGACCTGTGCGTCGAAGGCCAGATCGCGCTTCTCCCCGCAGGGCATCCGCTCGCGTCCCGCGAGCGGCTCACGCTGGCCGACGTCGGCGACGTGCCGGATCTGCCCATCGCTCGATGGCCCCGCCTCGACGGGACCTACCCGGACGGGCCCGGGCCGGAGGTGCACACCCAGTCACAGCTCGCTCAGCTCGTAGCCCTCGGGAAGACGCTGCTCGTCATCCCTGCCTCCAGCCGTGCCTGGCAGTGGCCCGATCACGTCGCGGTGCCCGTCTCCGACGCACCGCACATCACGACGGTGCTCGCCTGGCCGGCAAGCAGCCGCTCACCGGCGATCGCAGCCCTCGTCCGTTCCGCGGCCGAACTCCGCGGCTGCGAGCCGCCGGCGTCCGCGGACTGAGCTGCGGAGGCCGGTGCCGACGCCCGTCCGGCGCTTCTCGGGTGCGGCGTTCGCCTCTCGGCACGTGCCCGTCACCGCAGCCGCGAGGACCTGCGTGCCCCACTCGCCTGCCAGGTGGTGTCGGCGCCGGTCGATCCGCGGCCGATCCGCGTCGAGGCCAAGGCCCCGATCAGTCCCAACCCGATCAGGACGACGCCCGCGAGGACGGCCAGCACCGTCGTGCTCGACACCGGGGCGGCGATCAGCACGATGCCCACGATGATGTCCACGATCCCGACGAACATCGCCCAGCCCCGGCCCGGCATGTCGCGCGTGGCCACCCCACCCACCAGTTCGGCGATGCCGCGGACGAGCCAGCCGACCCCGATCAGGACGGCGAGTACGGTCACCGAGCGGTCACCGCCACCCAGGCACAGGACACCGAGTACCACGGACAGCAGCCCACTGAGGATCAACACCGCCCGCAAGCCACCGGCGAACATCGCGCCGAAACCCAGCGCGAGCTGGATCACGCCGCTCACGAGCAGGTACAGCCCGAACAGCACCGCGATCACCCGTACCGTCTGGGTCGGCCAGATCAACACGACCGCCCCGAGCACCACGGAGGCGATCGCGAGGGCGAGCACCACCCGCGACACCATGGCCGGCCCCGACCCGGCTCCGGTGGGGCCGAACCGGCGATCACGCGAAGTCTCAGACATCGTTCCTCCCGGCGATTGACAACCGGGCCCACCAGGTCGTGGGCCCGCGCCCACACCCATCCACCGTCGCACGCGTACCGGGACCACGCCTGCGGGTCGGTTTCCTTCCGGCTGCAGCGGACTGGTCGCCGACACATCTTCCAAGGAAAGTTTTGTGCGATGACGTTTGTCGGCATCCGGGGCGTGCGTAGGTCCGGTCGATCCGGGAAGCCGGCTGGTCGCCCGCCGCGAGGGCGGTGGTGTGGCCCTCGACGGTCGCGTTGACCTTCTTGCGGACCAGCGCATCCGAAGTGACGCGGCGTGGAGGTCTGGGTGGGCGGCGAGGTGGTCGGCGGGGGAAAGCGCGACTCGGTCTGCGCCT
>NZ_WWJX01000783.1 GCF_009865215.1 Streptomyces sp. SID3343
GCGGTGGGGACGCCGCTCGGGCCGCTGTGGCGGCGGGTGCGGCGGCCGTTGGTGCGGCCGGCGCCGGTACAGATCCATCGGGCCGAACAGGCGATCCGGCGGGCGGGCGCGGCGTTGACGCACGGGCTGCCTGCGGTGTGGGACGTGGGGGTGCATCGGGCGTTGGCGCAGGGGTTGCGGCGGCTGCCGGAGGAGTTGGACGCGGTGCTGGTGGAGGCCGCGCCGGTTTCGGTGCGGCGGGGGACGGGGGCTCGGGTGGCGGCGGCGGCGCAATGGGTCGGGTTGTTGGCGGTGGCGGCCGGCCTGCTCGGCGGGGTGGCGATGGTCACGGGGGCGCCGGTGGTGCGTTGGTGGGGGTTGCCGGGGCCGGGATGGGCGGGGTTCGCGGGGGTGGTGATCGTGCTCGGGGCGGCATGGTTCGCGCGCAGGTCGGCCTCGGCGGCGGCGGCTCGGCGGGAGAAGGCGACGGCGGAAGCACTGCGCGCACGTGTCCGGGACGCGGCCGACCGGCTGCTGGTGGCCCCGGCGGAGGCGGAGTTGGACCACTATCGCGAGGCGCACACCTGGTTCGTGGCGGCCCGGGATCCGACGCCGGGAGGCCCGGCAGCGGGGGCATGAGGGATGCGTTTCGAGGCGCGGTGGGGCGTGCGGTGGGGCGCGGGCCTCGAGGCGCGGTGGGGCGCGGGCCGCGAGGTGGGGTCTGGTACGTGCGGCGAGGTGGGGGGTGCGGTGCGTGCGGCCAGGCGCGGTGGGGCGTCTGCGGTGGAGCGCGGTCCGGCGCGTGCGCTGGGGAGAGGCGAGCCGTGTCGCGTGCGTGGTTTGCGGGGCTCGACTCGGCCGCTGGGATGCCGGGGTGGCTCCTCTGCCTGGTCGACGTGGTGCGAGCGTCGCTCGGGTGGGTGACTGGGGGTTATGCACAGGGGGCTGGTTGTCCACAGGAAGGGTGGACCGGCTGGGGTGGACGTGCTGGCGGGTGGATCGTCGGGGGCGGATGGCATCGGGCGGCCGGCTGCGGGTGGTCGAGGGTGAGGAGTGTCGGGGTGGATACGTACGTGACGGTGGTCGGGAACGCGGCGAGTGATGTTCGCGTTCAGATGACGCAGTCGGGTGTGACGTTGGCGAGGTTTCGGATGGCGGTGTCGCCGCGTCGCTTCGATCGCGACAGCGGGCAGTGGGTGTCGGGGGACGCGTCCTTTTACACCGTGCAGTGTTGGCGGGGGCTCGCGGAGAACGTGACGAGTTCGATCGACAAGGGTGATCCGCTCGTGGTCACGGGGCGTCTTCGGGTGCGTGAGTGGGAGCGGGAGGGGCGCTGGTGGACCGTCACCGAGATCGACGCGGTGTCGGTGGGGCACGACCTCGCGCGCGGGGTCGCGGAGTTCCGGCGGGTCGGCCGACCCGCGCGGTTGAGCGTTGTCGAAGGGTCGGCGGCGACGGTGCAGGCAGGAGAGCAGGAGGCGCTGGCCATCGGGCTCGTTGCCGAGTCCGATGAGGAAGCGGAGGCCGCATGAATTGAGGCGAAGGATGGCCGGATGTTCGGTAAAGCCATTCATTGGCGAAAGCCGGCGAAATTCCGAAGGCTTTCGACTGTAGATCTGAAACAGAATTGTGACGACTGCGCCGGGCATGATGTCCCGCAAATCAGCCCAAGCGTTCCATCTTGTTCGTTGACGGCGGGCAATGGTCCGAAAAGGTTCGGATGATGGGGGCGGCCGACGCCCGAGAAACGGCATTGATAACGAAGGACCGGTTCATCCGGTTGTGTACATTGATACATGAATAGCGGACGAGAAGCCCAGATCAGGCGATATGCGGCTTGACCGGCGTCATAGCGGCCTATATCCGTCGAAGACTTGTCGACTTCGCGATATCCCTTTTCCTGTCTTCGGCGTGGATGTTCTCCAGAGGTAAAGAACGTGAAACAAATCGGGAACCCGGGTCGCGACGGGTAGGGCGCCTGCTCTTACCATTCAACGGTTATTTACCCGTTCCGCGCTCGGGGGAACGACGTGCGACACGGGTTGGCTTACTTTTTTCGAGGGGACCACTACATGTTCCGTACACCGGGACGGACGGCTACCCGCCTGTCGGCCATGGCTGCGGCCACGGGCCTCGCGGCGGCCGGCGTGATCGGTTTCGCCGGTGCCGCCCAGGCGGACGGCGCCAAGGGCGTTTTCGAAGGCAGCGACGCCGGTGGAAAGATCAAGCTGGAGGGTAAGCAGGACCTGACGTCCGCCAAGGTTCTCAAGCTCAAGGTCGACGGAAAGACCCTCCTCACCTACTGCATCGACTACCACACCGAGGTCCGGGACAAGGCCAAGTACGACGAGTCGGGCTGGAAGGAGACTTCCTTCGGCTCGAAGGCCGACAAGGGCAAGGTCAAGTGGGTCTTGCTCAACTCGTACCCGACGGTCGACGTCGCCCAGCTCAAGGCGCACGGCGCACCGGGCCTGGATGCAAACGATGCGGCCGCAGCCACGCAGGCGGCGATCTGGCACTTCACCGACGGCGAGAACCTCGACCTGGCCACCACCGGGAAGGACGTCAACGACCCGGATGTCATCGGTCTGTACAAGTACCTCATCGGTGACGCCAACAAGGGCGACGTTACAGAGCCCGCGGTTTCCCTCTCGGTGACCCCGAAGGAAAAATCGGGCAAGATCGGCGACAAGCCGGGCATCGGTCCGTTCGAGATCAAGACGAACGCCGACGGCAAGTCCATCAACGCGAAGTTGACGGCGAGTGGCACCGGTGGCTCGGCCGAACTCGTGGACGCGGACGGCAAGAAGGTCGACAAGGTCGGCAACGGGGACAAGCTCTACGTAAAGGCTCCCGCCGACGCCAAGAGCGAGGGTGGCGCGTCCTTCTCGGTCTCCGGCGAGTCGACCGTCCAGGCCGGGCGCGTCTTCCAGGGCGTCAACACCGACGGCAGCACCAGCCAACTCCTGATCGTCGCGGACAAGCAGAAGCTGTCGGTCTCCGACGAGGCGACCGCGAAGTGGGGTGCCCCGGGCAAGGGCCCCCTGCCCGAGTTCAACGCCACCAAGGACTGCGCCGCGGGCGGCGTCAAGGTGACGGTCAAGAACAACGGCGACGAGGCGTACAAGTTCAAGCTCGACGGCAAGGAAACCACCGTCGAGGCAGGCAAGTCGTTCGATCAGGTCGTCAAGGTCAAGGAAGACCAGGCGTACAAGATCTCCGTCGTGGGCCCGGACGGTAAGACCGTCAAGGAGTTCACCGGCACCCTCGACTGCGAGACCGCCGGCGGCACGACCGGTGGCTCGACGCCGAAGCCGAGCACTTCCCCCGTCGCGACCCCCAGCACCAGCCCGAGCGCGGCGGCCCCGGCCCCCGTCAACCCCAAGGGCCCGGACCTGGCCGCGACCGGCAGTGACGGCAGCAACACCCCGATGATCCTGGGCGGCGCCGGTGCGCTCGTCCTGGCCGGTGGCGGTCTGGTGTTCTACACCCTCCGTCGCCGCAACGGTTCGAACGGTGCCACTGCCTGATAAAGGCGACACAGCACCGCACTGACCTGCGGAAATAGATCGGGCCCCGGCGTGCACAGAGCGCACCGGGGCCCGATCCCGTCACCGGGGCAACCGAGTGGGCAGGCGGCGCGGCCCGGACCGGCGGCCCGGGGAGTGGGTACGACGTGGGCCAAGGGCGGGTGCGCTGGGTGGCTGCGCACCGTGGCTAGGGGCTCGCCTTCGTGCGGCACGGCGGACGGCTCGGCCCCACGGGCTCCGTTCCCCCGCGTTGGCCGGCTCTGCCGACGCTGACGTGGTGAACACGGCCGTTCCCGAGCGTCGGGCAACCTGGCGCGCGTGGCCGACGGCCTCGGCGGACGGGCGCCGAAGGGCCGCTTCGGTTCGTCGGTTGGTTCGCCGGGCGGTTCGCCCCGATACAGCGCCGGGCCCGCTTCACACGGTCGACGCCCGGCCTGGCCCGGCTGCAAGCCCGCGCCGGGCGGCAGGCGCTCGTGCCGGCCCGGAGGGAAGCCCCACCCGACGCGAGGCCACGCCTGGCGGATGGCCCGGACTTGGCCCGGACACGGCGCGGACACGGCGCGGAGGGAAGCCCCACCCGACCCGAGGCCACGCCTGGCGGATGGCCCGGACTTGGCCCGGACACGGCGCGGAGGGAAGCCCGCCCGACGCGAGGCCACGCCTGGCGGATGGCCCGGACACGGCGCGGACACGGCCCGGACCGAGTGGCCGTCCGCATCCCCGCCCGCGTCAAAGCCCCACCGGACGCCGCGGGCCGTGCACCCCGAGGTGTGGTCGAGAACCCCGCCCGATCCGGTGGCCCCCCGTCTCGATCCGGTGGAACCCCCGTCCCGATCCGGTGGAAACCGCGTCTCGGGCCGGTGGAAACCGCGTCCCGATCTGGTGGAAACCCCGTCTCGGGCCGCAAAACCGCACCTCTAGTGGCTGCGTCGCCAGTCGTGTGGGTCGGGGGTTCTTCCCCGTTCGGGCACCGCGCAACCGTGGTTCGGATACTCCGGGCCACCCGTGCGCATCGCAGGGCCCGCCAGACCATAGGCTTGGACGCATGGCTGAGTACATCTACACCATGCGCAAGGCGCGTAAAGCGCACGGCGACAAGGTGATCCTCGACGACGTTACGCTCAGCTTCCTGCCGGGAGCCAAGATCGGCGTCGTCGGCCCGAACGGCGCGGGAAAGTCGACCGTTCTCAAGATCATGGCCGGGCTGGAGCAGCCGTCCAACGGTGACGCGTTCCTGTCTCCCGGATACACCGTCGGCATCCTGCTCCAAGAACCTCCGCTGGACGAGACCAAGACCGTCCTGGAGAACGTCGAAGACGGCGTCAAGGAGATCAAGGCCAAGCTCGACCGGTTCAACGCGATCGCCGAGGAGATGGCGACCAACTACACCGACGCGCTCATGGCGGAGATGGGCGAGCTGCAGGACCAGCTCGACCACTCGAACGCCTGGGAACTCGACTCGCAGCTCGAACAGGCCATGGACGCGCTGGGCTGCCCGCCCGGCGACTGGCCGATCGTGAACCTCTCCGGTGGCGAGAAGCGCCGCGTGGCGCTGTGCAAGCTGCTCCTCGAGGCGCCCGACCTGCTGCTCCTGGACGAGCCGACCAACCACCTCGACGCGGAGAGCGTCCAGTGGCTGGAACAGCACTTGGAGAAGTACGCCGGTACCGTCGTCGCGGTCACCCACGACCGGTACTTCCTGAACAACGTCGCCCAGTGGATCTGTGAGGTCGACCGCGGTCGCCTGCACCCCTACGAGGGCAACTACTCGACCTACCTCGACACCAAGGCGACCCGCCTCAAGGTCGAGGGCCAAAAGGACGCCAAGCGGCAGAAGCGCCTCAAGGACGAACTCGAGTGGGTCCGCTCCAACGCGAAGGGCCGCCAGGTCAAGAGCAAGGCGCGCCTGGCCCGCTACGAGGAGATGGCCGCCGAGGCGGACAAGATGCGGAAGCTGGACTTCGAGGAGATCCAGATTCCGCCGGGTCCGCGTCTGGGCAACGTCGTCGTGGAGGTGGAGCACCTCTCGAAGGGCTTCGACGAGAAGCTCCTCATCGACGACCTGTCGTTCACCCTGCCGCGCAACGGCATCGTCGGCATCATCGGACCGAACGGCGCGGGCAAGACCACGCTGTTCAAGATGCTGATCGACGCAGAGACGCCCGACGACGGCACGATCAAGGTCGGCGAGACGGTCAAGGTCTCCTACGTCGACCAGTCGCGTGGCGGCCTGGACCCGAAGAAGAACCTGTGGGAGGTCGTCTCCGACGGCCTCGACTACATCAAGGTCGGCAACGTCGAGGTGCCCTCGCGCGCCTACGTCAGTGCCTTCGGCTTCAAGGGCCCGGACCAGCAGAAGCCCACCGGGGTGCTCTCCGGCGGCGAGCGCAACCGCCTCAACCTGGCGCTGACGCTCAAGCAGGGCGGCAACCTGCTGCTGCTCGACGAACCGACCAACGACCTCGACGTCGAGACCCTGTCCAGCCTGGAGAACGCGCTCCTGGAGTTCCCGGGCTGCGCCGTGGTCGTCTCGCACGACCGCTGGTTCCTGGACCGGGTCACCACGCACATCCTCGCCTACGAGGGTGAGTCGAAGTGGTTCTGGTTCGAGGGCAACTTCGAGTCGTACGAGAAGAACAAGGTCGAGCGCCTGGGCGCCGACGCGGCGCGCCCGCACCGCGCGACGTACAAGAAGCTCAAGCGCAACTGACGCACAGTCGTCGGTAAGGCGTCACGGTGGCCTGTCGTATGCCCGCATACGGCGGGCCACCGTGACGTGACCTGCGATCGCCGCGCACGCCGTCGGCGCATGGGCAGTCGATATGTGAGCAGTCGAGACGTGAGAGTCGAGACGTGAGTGGTCGGTACGCGAGTGGTCCCTGACGATTCGCGCACAGTTCGACCGCACGAACGAACGAGGGAGAGGCTCGGCACGTGGCCAGGCACATCTACCAGGCGACGCTTCGGTGGTCCGACATGGACGCCTACCGGCACATCAACAATGTGCAGTACCTCCGGTATCTGGAGGAGGCGCGCGTGGACATGATGTTCACCCTCGCGCAAGGCGAGGGGGCCAAGACCCTCGCGGAAGGCGTGGTCATCTCCCGGCACGAGATCGACTACAAGCGCCCGCTGGTGTGGCGCGCGGAGCCGGTGCGCATCGAGACGTGGGTGACCAGGATCGGCGCGGCCCGCTTCACGCTGGGCTACGAGATCAAGGACGACGACGAGGTCTACGCCACGGCGATGTCGGTCCTGGTGCCCTATTCGCTTTCCGAGCAGCGTCCCCGGCGCCTGACCGGCGAGGAGCGCGCCTACCTGGAACGCTTCCTCGAACCCGACGACAAGCCGAGGGCCGCCCCCCGAGGCGCGCGGCAGGACACCGTCGGCCCCGCGGTCCCGTCGTGACCGTGCTCCGGCTCGCCGACCCGGCCGCCGCGGCGGACCTGGGCGGTTATCTGTCGCGGCTGCTGCGCTACGACCGCCGCGCCGTCGTACGGGTGCGGGCCGAGGGGTCGGTGCTCGGTACGTTCGGCCATCCGCCGTTCGGCGAGGCGGCCGAGGGTGTGATCACCCTGCGCGCGACCGAACTGGCCGAACCGGCCGAACTCGACGCGACCGTGTCCGCCGGGCAACTCCTGGAAGCCATCACCGACGACGCGAGCGTGACCGTACCGGCCTCGGTCACCGGACCCGGCTGGGCCGGCATGCTGCCGCCGCGTACCGGGTGGGAGCTGATCGCCGAGTTCGCCGTGCTCGACCTCGCCCGCGAAGTCGGCTCCGGCGTGGTCGAGTTCCGCGAGCAGACCCGTCCCGGCATGCCCCGGGCCGAGTTCGACCGGATCGCCACCACCATCTGGACCCGCCCCGTGGCCGACCAACTCCCGTTGCGGGCGGCGCACGCCGCGCAGTCCTTCGGCTTCCTGGGACCGCCGGACGCCCAGGCCCGTGTCGCCGTCCTGCGCGCGGGCGGCTGGCTGCGCCTCGAAGCTCCCTACGGCTCGGTGTCGGTGCGGCGCAAGGGCGCACCGGGACTGCTGTTCACCCGCTGACGCGCCACCGGGTCCACCGCCCGCCGCCGGTCTCGCCGCCACCGGTCGACCCCGGCGACCCCGGCACCCGCGCCGGCCGGGTGCTCAGCCGCCGCTCGACCACCACGCCGCGGTGTCCGGCGGTAGGGCGACCCGATCACCGTTGACGAGGTCGACCGGGCCCGAGGACAGGATCAGCGCGCCGTACGCCATCAGCCGCACCGGACGGCTCGTCACGTTCACCGCGCACACGAAGCCCGGATCCCGCTCGAAGGCCAGCACCCCGGGCGGAGCGCCGTCCTCGTGCCAGTTCAGGTGATGCGTCTGCGGGGCCGGCCCGAGCGCCGGGTGCTCGCGGCGGATCCGCAACGCTTCGCGATACAGCGCGAGCGTCGAGGTCGACTCGCGCAGTTGCGCCTCGACGGTCAGGTCGGTCCAGGCGGCGGGCTGCGGCAACCACGTCGACTCGTGCGTCGAGAACGCGAACGGAGGAGCCGCGCCCGCCCACGGGATCGGCACCCGACACCCGTCCCGCCCCGGGCGCGCGCCGCCGGAGCGGAGGAAGACCGGGTCCTCGCGCAACTTGGCGGGTAGGTCCTCCACCTCGGGCAGACCCAACTCCTCGCCCTGGTACACGTGGGCCGAGCCGGGCAAGGCGAGTTCGAGCAACAGCGCCGCGCGGGCCCGGGCGAGCCCGTCGTGACCCCCGCCGAACCGGGTCACCGGGCGAACCACGTCGTGGTTGGACAGCACCCACGTAGCGGGCGCGCCCACCGTGCCACACGCCGCGAGCGTCTCGTCGATCACCTCACGCAGCCGGGCCGCGTCCCAGCCCGCGAGCAGGTAGGGGAAGTTGAACGCCTGATGCAGTTCGTCGGGCCGGACGTACGCGGCGAGCCGGCTCGCCTGCGGGACCCACGCCTCGGCGACACCGATCCGCGCGTCCCGCGCCGACCCCACATCGGGCCCCGACCCGCGCCCCGACACCGGCCCGGATCCCGGCCCCACGCCTGACCCCGACGCCGACCCGGCACCCGTCGCGGCGCCCGACCCGGCCACAGACCCACACCCAGACCCAGACCCAGACCCAGGCCCGAGGCCCGACCCGCGCCCAATCCCAACCCCAACTCCGACCCCGACCCCAGACCCCGAGTACGAATCGAGCAAACGGCGCCACGTGCGGTAGATGTCGTGCACCTCCGGCTGGTCCCAATACGGCAGCCGGTGCCGCAACCGGCCCTCGCGCCCCTGCGGGACGCCGGCCGGCACGTCGGGTAGGCCGACGGCCTTGACCAGCCCGTGCGCCACGTCGACCCGGAAGCCGTCCACGCCGCGGTCCAGCCAGAACCGCAGAATCGAGAGGTACTCGCAGCGGACTTCCAGGTTGCGCCAGTTCAGGTCCGGCTGCTGAGGCGTGTACAGGTGGAGATACCACTGCCCCGGAGAGCCGTCGGGCTCGACGACCCGGGTCCACGCGGGGCCACCGAACTGGGCGAGCCAGTTGTTCGGGGGCTCGCGACCGCCGGGCCCGCGCCCGTCTCGGAACAGATACCGCGAGCGCTCGGCCGATCCCGGCGCCGCGGCCAGCGCCGCGGTGAACCACGCGTGCTCGTGCGAGCTGTGGTTGGGCACGAGGTCCACCACGACTTTGAGGCCGAGTTCGTGGGCGCGCGCGAAGACTCGATCCGCGTCCGCGAGTGTGCCGAACATCGGGTGCACGTCGCGCGGGTCGGCCACGTCGTAACCCGCGTCCGCCATCGGCGAGCGGTAGAACGGGTTCAGCCGGATCGCGTCGACGCCCAGGTCCCGGACGTAGGGCAGGCGTTCCAGGACACCGGGCAGATCGCCGACCCCGTCGCCGTTGCCGTCGGCGAAGCTGCGTACATAGATCTGGTAGAAGACCGCGTCGCGCCACCAACCTCGTGCCATCGGCCACCTCCGTGGGATCGCCCGTGCTGAGGCTCTTCCCCGTCAGTCCTCGCGATTCACCAACGACTGGGCCGCGTAGGACAGGTAGTCCCACAGGGTGCGCTCGTGTTCGGGCGCGAGCGCGAGATCGTCGACGGCCACGCGCATGTTGCGCAGCCACGCGTCGCGCGCCTGCTCGGTGACCGCGAACGGCGCGTGCCGCATACGCAGTCGCGGGTGACCGCGTTGTTCGCTGTACGTTCGCGGCCCGCCCCAGTACTGGATCAGGAACATCCGCAGGCGCTCCTCGGCGCCGTCGAAGTCCTCCTCCGGGTACATCGGGCGCAGCAGCGGATCCTCGCGCACACCCTGGTAGAAGCGGTGCACGAGCTTGACGAACGTCTCCTCGCCGCCCACGGCCTCGTAGAGACTCGGCTCCGGCTCTCGCATCTCGGTCACCCGTCCATCCTCCCAGATGGCTCAACGCGCCGGATCGCCTCGCTCGACGTGCTCGGCGGCCTTGGTCATGTTGCGTTGCATGCCGCCGAACACGACGCCGTGGAAGGGGAGGACGCTCCACCAGTACGCGTGCCCGAACAGGCCGCGCGGGTGGAACAGCGCGCGCTGGCGGAAGCGGGTCGTGTCGCCGTCCCGGCGCACGGTGAGCTCCAGCCACGCCAGTCCCGGTAGCCGCATCTCCGCGCGCAGGCGCAACAACTCGCCCGGGACGATCTCCTCGACCCGCCAGAAGTCGAGCGAGTCGCCCACCCGGAGCCGATGCGGATCGCGCCGCCCCCGGCGCAGTCCCACCCCGCCCACGAGCCGGTCGAGCCGGCCGCGGATCGACCACGCCAGCGGCCACGAGTACCAGCCGTTGTCGCCGCCGACGCCCTCGATCACCGACCACATCGCCTCGGGTGTCGCCCGTACCCGGGCCTCGCGGACGTCCTCGTAGAGCGAGCCGCCGGACCAGTCGGGGTCGGTGGGCAGCGGATCGCTGGGCGCGCCCGCGGTGCCGGCCGAGGACCAGCGGGTGGCCACGTCCGCGTCGCGGATGCGGGTGAGCGCGAGTTCGAGGGCGCGGTCGAAGCCGGTCAGCCCCCCGGGTGGGTCGGGGACGTAGCGCGCGATGTCGTGCTCGTGGCACACCACCTCGCTGCGCAGCGACTCCACGAGCGGGCGGGCCAGGTTGCCCGGTACGGGGGTGATCAGGCCGACCCAGTGGCTCGACAGCCACGGCGACAGCATCGGCACGGGGAGTACTCGGCGGCGGCGCAGGCCGGACACGGCCGCGTAGCGCTGCATCATCGACTCGTACGTGAGTACGTCGGGCCCGCCGATGTCGAACGCGCGGTCGACGTCGGCCGGCAGTTCGACGCAACCCACGAGGTAGCGCAGTACGTCCCGGACCGCGATCGGCTGGATGCGCGACGTGACCCAGCGCGGCGTGACCATGACCGGCAGGCGCTCGGTCAGGTACCGCAGCATCTCGAACGAGGCGGAGCCCGAGCCGATGATCACCGCCGCGCGCAGCACGGCGGTCGGCACCGCGGACGAGAGCAGGATCTCGCCGACCTCGGCCCGCGAGCGCAGGTGTGGCGACGAGTCGCGGGCGGTCGAGCCGTCGGCCGGACCGAGGCCGCCGAGGTAGACGATCCGGGCGATACCCGCGTCCTCGGCGGCGGCGGCGAAGGTCTGCGCGGTCCTGCGGTCGGTGTCGCCGAAATCGGCTCCGGTACCGAGCGCGTGGATCAGGTAGTAGGCCACGGTGACGCCGTCGAGCGCCGCGCGCACCGCGTCGGGGTCGAGCGCGTCGGCGCGGGCGATCTCCACCCGGTCCGCCCACGGGTGGTCGCGCAACTTGTCCGGGGTGCGGGCCATGCAGCGCACGCGGTAGCCGGCGGCGAGCAGTTCCGGGACGAGCCGACCACCGAGGTAACCGGTCGAGCCGGTGACGAGACACAGGGGGGAATCCACCCGATCCAGTGTCGGCGCCGCGCGCCGCGTATCGCCGTGGGCGCGCCGGGCCTTGGGCCCAACGGATGACGGGCGCGGCCGTCGAGGTCGCGGCCCCAACGCACCCGGCACCCCGGCCTCAACGCACCCGGCGCCCCGGCTTCGAGACGTCGGCCCCCGGCCTCACGCTGCCCGGCCCCCCAGCACCGGG
>NZ_WWJX01000784.1 GCF_009865215.1 Streptomyces sp. SID3343
AGTGGTGCTTCGCGAGCCGGCTTCTAAAAAAACAGCGTGCGCCCGCCATCGGGGCGCGGGCGCACGCGGTCGAGAGGGCCGAAGGCGTCAGTGCACCGCGACGAGTTCGTCGTGCCGGTACAGCGGGCGCAGACCGTCCGCGAAGCGGACCGTGTACCACTGGTACGGCGACAGCGGCGGACGATGCGCGTCCGCGAACACCTCGCACACCTCGCCGACCTGATCGATGCTCAGGCCCACCTGTACGCGCACTCGGGTGCCGATCTCGTAACCCTGCCAGCGGGTGGAGCCGGTGCCGCCGCCGTCCTGGATCCTCGTCGTCGCGTCGCCCATGACGGGCACCGCCCTTCTCCTGATGGGTAGTTCACACACATTCGAGAACAGGTCCCCGTCCCGATGTCGGTGTTTCGCGGGCCGCTCTTGAGACGAGGACTCCGTCTGCGCGTCGACTTCACCCGGACGGCGCGCCCGGGTGGCGGGAACGAGCCGGCAGGCTTTCGGCGTGGACGTCTTGCTGTGGATTACCGCCGTGTCCGGTCTCGCCTGGATCTACCTGACGCTGTTCCACGGGTGGTTTTGGCGCACCGACGTACGACTCGCCCCACGCGCGCGAGCGGGTGACGGCGCCGATGTGGAGGCCGATGCCGGATCCGTCGTGATGATCGTGCCTGCGCGCGACGAGGCGCCCGTACTTGGCGAGAGCCTGCCCGGGCTGCTCGGGCAGGAGTATCCGGGGTCGGCGCGGGTGGTCCTGGTGGACGACGGCAGCACCGACGGAACCGGTGCGGTCGCCGCGCGCCTGGGCGCGGATCCGCAGGCTCGGGTGCCGTTGAGCGTGACTTCGCCGGGCGAGCCCCCCGCCGGCTGGACCGGCAAGGTGTGGGCCCTGCGGCACGGCGTCGCGGTGGCCGGCGACCCGGACTGGATTCTGTTCACCGACGCCGACATCGCCCACGCGCCCGATTCGCTGGTCCGCCTGGTCGGCGAGGCCGAACGCGATCGGCTCGACCTGCTCTCCGTGATGGCCAGGTTGCGTACGCACACGCGCTGGGAGCAGCTGATCGTGCCGGCGTTCGTCTACTTCTTCGGCAAACTGTTCCCCTTCCGCCGGGTGAACCGGCCCACGTCGCGGACGGCCGCCGCCGCGGGTGGCTGTGTGCTGGTGCGCCGTACCGCGCTGGAGCGGGCCGGCGGGGTGGCCGTGATCCGGGACGCGGTGATCGACGACGTGTCGCTGGGCACCGCGATCAAGCGCGCGGGAGGCCGCATCCGGCTCGTGCTCGCGGACGGCCCGCAGCGGCACGTGGACAGCGTGCGGCCCTACCCGGCACTGGCCGACCTGTGGAACATGGTCGCGCGCAGCGCGTTCGCGCAGCTGAGGCACTCGTGGTTGTTGCTCGCGGGCACCGTGGTGGGGCTGGCCCTGATCTATCTCGCGGCGCCCGTCGCCCTGGTCGCGGGCGCGGTCGGCGGTGATCCGCCCTTGGCCCTGCTCGGGCTCGCGGTGTGGGCGCTGATGAGCGCGACCTACGTTCCGATGGTGCGCTACTACGGGCGGCCCGCGGTCGAGGCCGTGTTGTTGCCGTTCGCGGCCACGCTGTATCTGGGCATGACCGTCGACTCGGCGCGGCGGCACGCGCGTGGGCGGGGTGCGGCGTGGAAGGGGCGAACGTATCCGGCCCCGGCCGAATAGGCTCCGTCAGTGCACAGTCCAGACTCCACCGCCCGCCCGTATCGCGACGGTGTTCCCGAACACGGCCGGGTGCCCAAGTCCTACACGGTCAAGATGAGCCTGCTCCAACTCATGGACGAGTTGGGCGAGGACGCCTTGTTGCCGTCCGAGCGCGAGCTCGCCGCGACCTACGGCGTCGCACGCAGCACGCTGCGGGCGGCGATCGGTGAACTCGTGATGGAGGGCCGGCTGCGTTCCGCGCGCGGCAGAGGCACCTACGTCGCGCCGCCCAAGCTCATGCAGCCGGTCAGCATGGGCAGCTACACCGAGGCCGTGCGGTCGATGGGCCTGACCCCGGGCCGGCGGGTGGTCACCCTCGAACACCACGTCGCGCAGGCGGATCTGGCGACCCGACTGCACCTGCGCGAAGGCGATCTGACAGTGCACCTGGAACGGGTGCTGCTCGCCGACGACGAGGCGATCGGCCTGGAGAGCACCTACCTGCCGCTCGACCGCTTCCCCACGATCCTGGACGTGCTGCGCCCGGAGGGTTCGCTGTATCGATGCCTTCAGGACGACCTGGGTGTGGTCTTCGCGGAGATAGAGGAGACGGTCGAGACGGTGTTGGCCGCGCCGCGCGAGGCGCTGCTCCTGGAGACCAACCCGGCGCTGCCGATGCTGCTGGTCATGCGCACCTCGTACGACCCGCAGGGGCTGCCGATCGAGCGGGTGCGGGCGCTGTTTCGCGGCGATCGGATGGGCTTCGCGACCCGCATGCGGGCGTGAGGACCGACGGCTTTCGATAACGAAAAGGTAACAGGTCCGGACCTTAACGGACTGTTCACCCGGAGGACATATCGCCTCTTCATGCTCGGCATCGACCGCTCCCAAGCTGGTCGCAACAGCCCCGAGTACGTGGAGGAAGCCGGTGCGAGTCATCGTCGTCGGAGGGGGCGTGCTCGGCACCATGCACGCCTGGCACGCCATCGAGCGTGGTCACGAGGTCGTGCACATCGAGCGCGAGCGCGAAGCGCGTGGCGCGTCGGTGCGCAACTTCGGACTCGTGTGGGTCGGTGGTCGTGCCGGCGGCGACGAACTGGAGAGCGCGCTGCGGGCCCGCGAGCTGTGGGAGCGGATCGCCGCCGACGTCCCCGGCACGGGCTTTCGGCCGGCCGGCTCGCTCACCGTGTGCCGCGGTGCCGAAGAGGTCGCGGTGGCCGAGGCCGCCCTGACCCTGCCGGACGCCGCCGAACGCGGCCTCAAGCTGCTCACCGCCGGCGAGGCGCGCGAGCACAACCCCGCGCTGCGCGGCGCGTTCGACGCGGCCCTGTGGTGCGAGCGCGACGGCGCGGTCGAGTCCCGGGTGGCGCTGCCCGCGCTGCGCGCCCACCTCGCGGCGACCGGTCGCTACACGTGGCTGCCCGGGCGCGAGGTCCGCGACCTCCTCGCGAGCGGTACCGGCGTGCGCGACGACCACGGCGACACCCACGAGGGCGACCTCGTGATGCTGTGCACCGGCGCGTGGCTGACCGGTCTGGTCCGCGAACTCGCCCCCGCGCTCCCGGTGCGACGCGTGCGCCTACAGATGATGCAGACCGACCCGCTCGACGAGCGGCTCACCACGGCCGTCGCCGACGGCGACAGCTTCCGCTACTACCCCGCCTACGCCTCCCCCGCGCTCGACGCGTTGGTCGCCGCCAGGCCGCAGGCGCCCGTGCCCACCGAACACCGCATGCAACTCCTCATGGTCCAGCGCCTCGACGGCGGGCTGACCATCGGCGACACGCACGAGTACGACGAACCGTTCGCGTTCGACGTCGACTCCGCGCCCTACGGGCACCTCGTCGAGGTCGCCGAGGCACTGCTCGGCCGGCCGTTGCCGACGATCCGCCGCCGCTGGGCCGGCGTGTACGCGCAGACCGTCGACACGACCCGGGTCGTGCACCGCGAGGAAGTCGCCCCCGCCACCTGGCTGGTGACCGGACCCGGCGGGCGCGGGATGACCTGCTCGCCGGCCATCGCCGAACGCACCGCGAACCTCGCCGGCCTCTAACCGCCCTCAGGAGCAAGCACCATGACGCAGTATCAGCTCGCCGTACTGGACATGGCCGGCACCACGGTCGCCGACGACGGCCTCGTGGTCGAGGCGTTCACCCGCGCGATCGCCTCGGCCGGGGTCGAGGTCGGCAGCGCCGACTACGACGCCAAGCTCGGCTACGTCCACGACACCATGGGCGAAAGCAAGATCACCGTCTTCCGCGCCCTGCTCGACGGCGACGAGGCACGCGCACAGGCCGCCAACCTCGCCTTCGAGGCCGCCTACGGCGACCTCGTCGCGGCAGGCAAGTGCGCGCCGATCGACGGCGCCGAGGACGCGATCCACGCGCTGCGCGCGGCCGGCGTCAAGGTCGCGCTGACCACCGGCTTCGGCCGCCCGACCCAGGACGCGATCCTGGCCGCGCTCGGCTGGACCGAGTTGGCCGACCTGAGCCTGTGCCCGGCCGACGTCGGCCGCGGCCGGCCCTACCCGGACCTGGTGCTCGGCGCCGTGCTCCGGCTCGGCGTCGACGACCTGCGGGCCGTCGCCGTCGTCGGCGACACCGCCTTCGACGTCCTCACGGGCCTGCGCTCGGGCGCCTCGATCGCCGCCGGCGTGCTCACCGGCGCCCACGATCGGGCCGCGTTCGAGGCGGCCGGCGCAACACACGTACTCGATTCCATCCGCGATCTCCCCGCCCTGCTGCAGGGCTGACTCGTCTTTTCGAAAGGGCGATTTTCCATGCGACGCATCTTCGGCCTCACCGCCGCGGCCACCGTGGTCGTACTCACCGCGACCGCCTGCGGCGGGACCGGCGGAGGCGGCTCGGACGACACCAAGCCCGCCGCGAACGCCGCCCCGGCCGGCGGGTCCGCCAAGAGCTCGGGCAGCGTGACCGTCTACTCCGTGGACGGCCTCGCCGACTGGTACACCAAGCGTTTCGCGGACTTCGAGAAGAAGACCGGGATCAAGGTCAACCTCGTCGAATCCGGCTCCGGCGAGGTCGTCACCCGCATGGAGAAGGAAAAGGGCAACCCGCAGGCCGACGTGGCGATCACCCTCCCGCCCTTCATCCAGCGCGCCGCCCAGGCCGACCTGCTCACCGCCTACGCCCCGGCCGGCGCCGACAAGGTGCCCGGCGGCGCGAAGGACGCGCAGGGCCGCTACGTCGCGGTGGTCAACAACTACGCGTCGTGGATCTACAACCCCGACCACGCCAAGCCCGCGCCGACCAAGTTCAAGGACCTGGAGGACGGCGGTTACAAGTCCAAGCTCCAGTACTCCACGCCCGGCCAGGCCGGCGACGGCACCGCCGTACTGATCCAGCTCCAGCACCTGTACGGCAAGCAGGGCGCGCTCGACTACCTCAAGAAGATCGAGTCGAACAACGTCGGCCCGTCCTCGTCCACCGGCAAGCTCCAGCCCAAGGTGAGCAAGGGCGAGCTGAACGTGGCCAACGGCGACCTCCAGATGAACCTGGCCTCGATCCACAACGACAAGTCCAACTTCAAGGTGTGGTTCCCGGCCGACGACGCCGGCAAGGCGTCGACGTTCGCGCTGCCGTACTTCATGGGCCTGTCCTCGGGCGCCCCGCACGCCGACGCCGGCCGCAAGCTCATGGACTACCTGCTCTCCCCCGAAGCGCAGACCGCCGTCTCCGCCGAGGCCCTGGGCCTGCCGGCGCGCGAGGACGTCAAGCCCACCGACGCCAACGCCGCCGAGATCACCAAGGCCCTGGAAGGCGTCGAGATCTGGACCCCGGAGTGGGACACCGTCCTCAAGGACCTGGACGCCGACCTGCTCGCCTACAACAAGGCCGTCGGTCGCTGACCCGCCACAACGATCGGCGGACAAGGAGGAAATCCGGATGACCGCAACAGCCATCGAGCGGACCGAGCACGCGCACGCGACCGACGCGTCCGGCGGGTCGGCCATCGGCATCGAGGACCTGACGGTTCGATACGGACCGGTCGTGGCCCTGGAAGGGCTGAGCCTGGATGTCGCGCGCGGCGAGACCGTGGCCCTGCTCGGCCCCTCCGGCTCGGGCAAGTCCACCGCGCTCAAGGCGGTCGCGGGTTTCCTCCGGCCCGAGGCGGGCCGGATCACCCTGGCCGGACGCGACGTCACCTACGACCCGCCCAATCGGCGCGGCATCGGCGTGGTGGTCCAAAACTACGCGCTCTTCCCGCACATGCGGGTCGCGGCCAACGTCGCGTTCGGCCTCAAGGCCCGCCGCGTGCCGCGCGCCGAGGTGGCCCGACGGGTCACCGAAGCCCTCGACATGGTGGGTATGGCGAACTACGCCAAGCGCTACCCGCGCGAGTTGTCCGGCGGGCAGCAGCAACGCGTCGCCATCGCCCGGGCGTTGGCGATCCGCCCACCCGTACTGCTGCTCGACGAACCGCTGTCCGCGCTCGACGCGACGCTGCGTTCGGACCTGCTCGGCGAACTCCAGCGGCTGCGCGCGGATCTTCCCGACGTGGCGATCATGTACGTGACGCACGATCAGACCGAGGCGCTCGCGCTCGCCGACCGGATCGCGGTCATGCGCGACGCCCGCCTGGTCGACCTCGACGCGACCGATCGGCTGTACCGCCGGCCGCCGAGCGAGTTCACCGCGTCGTTCCTGGGCGCGGCCAACCTGCTCCCCGCCGACGTGCTCGCGACGTGCGCGGCCGAGGACGCCTCGGTCCGGGTCGCGGTGGGCGGCCTCACCGTCGCCGCCGACCCGACCCGCGCGTTCACCGAGGGGCAGCGCGCCATGCTGGTCGCTCGCCCGCACACTCTGGGCGTGGCCGCGGTCGACCACCCGAACGCGTTGCCCGCACGGTTGATCGCGACCCAGTGGCGCGGCGCCGACTACCGCCTGACGTGCACCCTCGAAGGCGCCGTCGAGCAGGACATCCGGATCGACGTCACCGATGTGGCCGCGGTGCCCGCCCTCGGCGAGCGGCTCGGCGTCACGCTGCCGAGCACGCCGTGCGTGCTGGTGCCGGTCACGGCGGGGGCGACCGCATGACGGCCGTTCTCGCCGAGCGACCCGTGGCCGACAAAGCGCTCGCCGCCTCGAAGCCCAAGGGCAACGCCTCGCGCGCGCTGTGGGTGCTGCCGCCCCTCGTGCTCGCCGCCGGGTTCTTCCTCTATCCGCTCGCCCTCGTCGTCAAGCAGTCCTTCGTCGACAAGCAGGACAACGTCGGCTTCGGGGTCTGGCACGACGTACTGACCTCGCCCTCGTTCGGCGACGCGCTGTGGAACACCGTCAAGATCGCGGTGCTTTCGACGATCGGCTGCCTGGTCGTGGGATTCTTCCTCGCCCTCGTGCTGTCCTTCGTACCCTTTCCCGGCGCCCGGGTCGTGAGTCGAATCGTCGACACGGTGCTCGCCTTCCCGTCCTTTCTGATCGCGTTGGCGTTCACGTTCTTGTACGGGACCGCGGGGGTGGTGAACGCGGCGGCGGACAAACTCGGCCTCGGCGAGCCGCTCGTGGGATTCCTCTACTCGCCGTGGTGCGTGGTCTTCGCCGAGATCACCTTCTACACGCCGTTCGTGATGCGACCGCTGCTCGCGGCGTTCGCGCTCGTTCCGCGGGACCGGCTCGACGTCGCGGCCTCGCTGGGCGCGGGGCCGCTGCGGGTGATCCGACAGGTGCTGCTGCCCGAGGCGTGGCCCGCGCTCGCGGCCGGCGGCAGCCTGACCCTGCTGCTGACGCTCAACGAGTTCGGCATCGTGCTGTTCATCGGCGCCAAGGACGTCACGACGCTGCCGATGCTCGTGCACGCCAAGGGCGCGGTCACCTTCGACTATCCGGGCGCGTGTGTGGTCGCGGTGGTCGAGGTCGCGTTGTCGCTCACGTTGTACGCGGTGTACCGATTCGTCTTCTCCCGGACAGGAGCCGGCCGTGCTGGTCTGGTCGCGTAGCGGACGCGCCCTCGTGTGGGCGCTGTTCGCCGTAGTCTTCGCCCCCCTCGTCGTCGCCCCGCTCGCGATCCTGGGCATCGCCGCGTTCGCCGGCGACTGGAACAGCGTGCTGCCGTCGTCGTGGACGACCGACAACATCCGCGAGGCGACCGCGGGCACCAACTACGACAGCCTCGTGGTGAGCATCGAGACCGCGCTCGGCGCGGCGCTGATCGCGATCGTGGTCGGCACGTGGGCGGCCATCGCCGCCCGTACCGCGCCCAAGGCCGTCCGCCGGCTCACCGACGCGGTCTTCCACCTGCCCGTCGCGGTGCCCTCGGTGGTCGTCGGCCTGGGCATGCTGGTCGCCTTCAGCGACGGCCCGATCCTGCTCAACGGCACCAAGTGGATCGTCATCGCCGCGCACGCGGTGCTCGTGGTGACCTTCGCCTACTCGACGGTGTCGGCGGGCCTGGACCGCACCGACGCGGCCTTCGCCGACGTCGCGGCCTCGCTCGGCGCGAGCGCGCCGCGGGTGCTGTTCCTGGTCCGGCTGCCGATGCTGCTGCCGTCGATCACAGCCGCGGCGAGCCTGGCCATCGCGCTGTCGATGGGCGAGGTCGGCGCGACGATCATGGTCTACCCCGCCGAGTGGCGAACCCTGCCGGTCTCCGTCTTCACCCTGACCGACCGAGGCAAGGTCCTCCTGGGCTCCGCGGTAACGGTCGTCCTACTGCTCGCCACACTGGCGGTCCTACTGATCGTGGGCCTCCTGAAGGGCCGAGTAGAAGAACGCAAACGCTGAACCCGCAACCCGACAACACAGCCATCCGGCAACACAGCCATCCGGCAACACAGCCCATCCGGCAAATCCAGCCCGTCCGGCAAATCCAGCCCGTCCGGCGTTTGAGGACAGACCGGCCGCAGGCCGACCTGAACCCAGCCCGTCCGGCGTTTGAGGACAGACCGGCCGCAGGCCGACCTGAACCCAGCCCGTCCGGCGTTTGAGGACAAAGAGGCAACGGAACGGCCGAAGATCAGCCCGGCCGGCGATTGAGGCCACCCCTAACCCCGCCCGAACACCCGCTCAGGCGGCAAAGGCGAAGCAACCGCACAGGCATCCCGCACGACAGCCGCGCCACCGGGAAAGTCCGCGACCACCGACCCGTGCTCCACCCGCCCGGGAAAAGGATCGGACGCCGTCCGCCTGCTCAACTCCGCAATCGGCAACTCCCCGTGCGACGCCACCAAAACGACATTGCCGAACCGGCGCCCCCGCAACACCGCAGGGTCGGCGATCAGCAGCAGATTCGGAAACACCGAGCGAACCGTCGCCACCTGCGACCGGACGAAATCAAGGCGCCCGCCGTCGGCGAGGTTTACCGCGTAAACCCCGCCGGGAGCCAGTGCGCGGGCCGCCTCGGTGACGAATTCGACCGAGGTCAGGTGCGCCGGCACCCGGGAATCGGCGAACACGTCGACCACGACGAGATCGAACGCGGCCTCCGGCGCCTTGGCCGCGACCTCGCGCGCGTCCGCGGTCCGCACCCGAATCTGCCAGTTCTTCGCCAACGGCAGCTCGCGGCGGACGAACTCCACGAGGCCGGCGTCGAGTTCGGCGACCTGCTGCCGCGAGCGCGGCCGGGTGGCGGCCACATAGCGCGCAAGGGTGAGCCCGCCACCCCCGAGATGGAGCACACGCAGCGGCTTGCCGGCGTCCGCGATCAGGTCGACGACGTGCCCGAGCCGGCGCACGTACTCGAACTCCAGCCAGGTCGGATCGCCCAGGTCCACGTGCGACTGCGGCGCTCCGTGCAGGTGCAGCGTCCAGGCTCCCGACCGATCGGGATCGGGTTCGAGTACGGCGTCGCCGGAACCCACCTCGGCGCGTACGGACTCGGGCGCGCGACCGCGTCGACGCTGCTTGTCTGCCATACGGCAAGTATCGAGGGGCGGGCATCGTCGATCCCCCTCGGTTCGAGGAGGCCCACCGCTCGGTCCTCGGTGTCGGCTCAAAAGCCGGTGCGTACGAACAGTTCCAGGCGGTTGTCCGCACTGCCCTTGTACGTACGGTCACCCGTCGCGGCGGTCACGGTGATGTCGCCCTTGTTGAGCAACGTCCAGTCGGCGTTGTGCTTGGTCTCCGGGCGGCAGAACGTCCCGGGAGCCTTGCAGTCGCCCTGGCCGATCGAGAACGTGTCGCCCTTGGGCGCGTACGTGATGGCGACCACGGTCTCGGTGCCGATCTCGGTCCACACCGGACGGCCCGGCTTCCGGCCCGCAACGGCGTTCGGGTAGTTCACGCTGACCACGTACTCGTCCGTCAGCACCCGCCGGTCTTTCAGCTGCGCCACAAAGCCCGGGAGGAAGTCGGCGAAGTCGCGGTACGTCTGCGGGGTCACCGAGAACGTCGCGGGATCGAAGCCGCCGCTCAGCGCGAGGGCCGGCTTGCCGTTGTCGATCGCGGCGATGGCCGCGCCCAGGGTTCCCGAGTCGTTGGAGACCGATGCGACGTTGGGGCCCGAGTTGATGCCGGTGAGCACCAGGTCCGGGCCGCTCTTCCAGCCGACCTTGGCCGCGAGGCCCCCGCGCAGCGCAAGCCGCACGGTGTCGACGGGCGTGGCGCTCGGGGTCGTCGCACCGCACGGGGCGTCGCCCTTGCACACGCCGTAGACGACGCCCTTGCTCGGCGCCGTCGCACAGTCGCCCTCGAACCCGGCCGGCAGCGCGGTGCGCTGGGACACGGTGAGCGAACCACTCCCGGTGGCCGCGGTGCCGAACCCGCTCATGTACTGCCACGGCGCCATCACGACCACGTCGGCCCCCGCGGCGCACAGCGCGCGACGGACCTCGTAGATACCGCGGCCGTCGGCCCCGTCGGGCTTGGCATTCTGCATGGAGTCGTCGTTGCTCAGGAGAATTTTCATCCCGGCGACGGACGGACGGTGGTTGTCGCCGCGTCCGGCGGCCGCGTCCGCGCTGCCGGTCATGGTCAGCAGCAAGGCGGCGGCACCGACAGCTGCGGGCAGAGCGGCGAAACGCTTCTTTTGAAGCTGCTTCATGGTTCCTCGACTCGACTTGATACCGAATACGGAGGAATCGGCGCGCAAACGTTCACACCTTGAACACACGCAGCCGAAACCGGGTGCGTGTGAACGTAGAAGGTAAACCTATGGAGAGGAAGGTTTGAGTCCTAAACGTTACCGATGAGCCGAAGGCGAGGACTGTCCGTAGGCGGAAGAGCACGCCACGAGCACCGCTCGGCCGCGAAGAAGCACTGGGACCTGCCCACCACGTCACCGGCATCGACGGGCTCGTAGGCGCCCGGACCGTCGACGGGGTCGAAGTCCAGATAGAAGAGGTCGCCGTACGTCTCGTCGGTGAAACGGGACAGCACCGGGTCGAAATAGAGCATTCCGGAGAATCCCTTGCCGTGTTCGGCGCGGTAGTCCTGAAGACCCGTCATGGTGAACTCGACGGGAATCCACGGCCAGCCGTGTTCACGGTCGCGCGCGTCCACCAGGACCCGGGCCGTGGCACCGCCTGGCGTGAACGGGTCGTCGATGTGTACGCGGGTGACGCATCCGTTCCCGAAATCGAACAGGCCCAGCAGATCGCCCAGGCTGTCCGGCGTGAGCAGCGAAGACTCGTACATAGAGGGGGCCCTCCGTCGGCGGCGGTGCTGTTCGGCGGTGCGGTCCAGCCGGCACCCATCATCGCGGCAGGTACGCCGCCACCGTACGGAAGTATTCGGACGAGGGGCGACGGGTCAGACTCGGCTCACCAGTCGCGAGACGAACGCACCGACGGCGAGGTAGACCACGGCGGCCAGTCCGTAGTTCGCCGCGACGCGTGCCTTGACGTTGTCGGGAGTGAAGACGTCCCGGGCCCAGCGGGTCAGCCAGTCGGCCCAGTCGGCGATCGTCTCCACCGCCCCGTTGGCGGGATTGGCTTCGAAAACGAACAGAATGATGTGCAAGACGATGATGACGGCGATCCCGGCGGCCACAACGCTGACAACCGTCGCGATCGGGTTCACTCGCCGTGCAGTAGAGGTCACCATGTTCGGAGCCTGCTCGGCTTCGATGAGTCGAAACGGCCCCGGGGGGCGCCGGTTTGCCCTGGGCACACGGCTCTGGGTAAGGTTCCGCAAGTTGCCCGACAGGGAGACCTGAGACAGACGCGTGCCTACCGGTTCGCGCTGGCTGGTCCCGGGGCGGCCACTCCGATCACTTGAACCAGGTGTGGTGCGCATGCGCATCACACGCCTCGTTCTGTGCCCGGATGCCTCGGCTCGATTGCCGGAACGCGAATTGCCTGTCGATTAGACGGTGCGAAATGCGATCCGCTAATGTTCGGGGCGTCGCAGAAAGCAGCGGGAAGAACAAATTTCCGAAGCCGAAGCGGTGAGCGGATCGGGTCGAAAGACCTGCTAAGCTCGAAGAGCCGGAAGCCGAAAAAGCGAAAGCTTCGAGGCGGAAAGCGAAGGAC
>NZ_WWJX01000785.1 GCF_009865215.1 Streptomyces sp. SID3343
GAGCCCGACGGCGACGCGACCGAGTTCGCCCCGGTCGCGGGCTTCACCCCCGACGCCGGCCCGGCCGAGGCCCCGACCCGGGCGACGAGCATCGCCCCCGACGACGAACCCACCCACGTCTCCCCGACGGCACCCCCGGAGCCGGAGGTCACCCGGGCCGCCGAACCCCCGAGGCTCGACAAGAGCTGACTCCACCGAAACCACGAGGGGCGACACCGGAATCCATTCGGTGCCGCCCCTGTCCCTGTCCACATCCGGAAGCCCCGGTCGAACGGCCTCGCTCGTCGCCCGGTGGATTCATGACGGGTCGTCAGATGATCACTTGCGTGATCACTTGTGACCGTCATATGTACGCAACATGCGTGAAACGGGGAAGGCTCAGGATCAAAGAGGGGTCGACGTAGGAGGTGTCGCGTGCTGTATCGACTGAGGGTGTCGCTGCCGGACCGGCCGGGTTCGCTCGCGCGGGTCACACAGTTGCTGGGCGCGGCGGGTGCCGACGTGATGCAGATGACGGTGCTGGAGCGACTCGGCGGGCGCGCGGTGGACGAGTTCACCGTCGAGTGGGTGGGCGAGCGGGACGTCGCGGCGTTGGTCGCCCCGCTGGAGCGCTCGACGGGGGTGCGGATCGAGGGGTGCTGGGCCGCCGGGGAGGTGCCGGGGTCGGCGCCGGAGCTGGACGTGCTCGGTCAGGTCGCGCGTGATCCGGGTCGCGCGGTGGCCACGCTGATCGACGCGGCGCCCACGCTCTTCCACGCCGACTGGGCGGTGGCCGGCCGCGGCGGGCGCGGGCGACAACTCGTACACACCAGTTGGCGGGCCCCGGAGGGCCCGGCGCTGCCGGCGCTCACCCCGATGCGCCCGCTCGCCTTCGCGTACGAGGGCGACCCGAGCGGACACGGCGCGGCCGCGCCGATCGGGGCGTCGTGGCTGACCCTGTACGTGGTCCGCCACCAGGGCCCGGCCTTCCACCGCAGCGAGCTGGAGCGGCTCGGCCGGATCGTGGACGTCGTGCTGGGCGTGCTCGGCGAGCGCGGGGCGGCCAGGGCCGTGGGCGGCGTCGCGCCGTAGACCGCGCGAGGGCTCCCGGCCGGGGGTCGGCGCGTCACGTCGACCTGCGGCTTCGACCCCCCACGCCCGGGAACCAAACGTCGCCACCGGGCGTGTAACGGACGAGGCAACGTATGATCGGGTAATTGTGCGCATATCCGGTCTGCGCTGCCGACCGCACATCGAGCCCGGGGGCCGACGAAGGCGAAGAGATCTTGCAGGACAGGGACGAGACGTCCCCGGAGGCCGCAGGCCGGTCCGGGACGTCGGCCGAGCGGCCGGGCCCCGACGGCCCCGGCCCCGGCAGCCGCATACAACGACGCGCCGGCGACCGGCGACGCCGTCGCCGACGGATCCTGGCCTGGATCGCGACGGGCGTGGTCGGTGTCCTGCTCGCGGCCGGCGGCTTCGGCTGGTGGCTGTACGAGCGCCTGAACGGCAACATCCGCACGCAGGACTTCGCGCAGAACCTCCAGGACCGCCCGCCGCCCACCGGCGCCCTGAACGTGCTGCTCGTGGGCTCCGACTCGCGCGCCGGCGACAACTCCGCGTACGGCCGCGACGAAGGCGGTAGCCGGCGCTCCGACACCACGATCCTGTTGCACGTGCCGCAGGGGCGAAAGACCGCGACCGCGGTCAGCTTCCCGCGTGACCTGATGGTCGACGTACCGAGTTGTCCCACCGAGACCGGTGTCCAGCGGGCCTATTTCGGCCAGTTCAACAGCGCGATGGAGGTCGGCGGCGTGCCGTGTGTCGCGGCCACCGTGGAAAAGCTCACCGGTGCGCGGATCGACCACCAGATCACGATCGACTTCACCGGCTTCAAGAAGGTCGTGGACGCCCTCGGCGGGGTGCCGATGCACATCGACGCGCCGATCGACGACAAGGCCGCGCACCTGCAACTGCCGGCCGGCGATGTCACCCTCGACGGCGAGCAGGCACTCGGCTTCGTCCGGGTGCGCAAGTCCCTCGGCGACGGCAGCGACATACAGCGCATCGCCCGTCAGCAGGAGTTCCTCAAGGCGCTGATCGCCAAGGTCCAAGGCGAGAACCTGCTGACCAACCCGGCCAAGGCGTTCAACGTGATGGACGCCGCGACCAAGGCGATCACCACCGACTCGGGCATCAACACGCTGACGAGCCTGTACGACTTCGCGAACGGCCTGCGCGGCATCCCGCTGGAGCGGATCCACTTCGTGACCACGCCGATCACCACGTACGCGCCGGACCCCAACCGGGTCGCGCTGCAACAGCCGGACGCCGGGCAGTTGTTCACCGAAGTACGCGACGGCGCGCCCGCGCCGGTGCCGACCGCGACCGTGGGATCGACCCCTTCGGCTACCACGAAACCCTCGACGACGCGGCGATAAGTGTGACCGCGAAGTGCCCTGCGGCCGTTGAACTGTACGGTGCAGGGGTCCGCCGACGAGGTCGCGACGAAGCCCCCGAGCCCGAGTCGGTCGATGGGGCCGTCCCGGACGCTTTACGGTGGACACGCGAGGCGTGCTGGGTGCGGACCGAGGGGCTGGTGGCAGGGTCGCCATGACGGGTCGGGTTCTTCAGGTGGTGCAGGGCACCCGTTGGCGACGGCGGGCGGGGGAATACGCCTCGATCGGGGCCGCGGTGAGCGCGGCGGCGGCCGGCGACTCGGTGATGGTCGCGCCGGGGACATATCGCGAGGACGTGTACATCTCGGTCCCCGTGACGGTCGTGGGTTCGGACGGACCGGGCACGGTGGTCCTCCAGGCGGCCGACGGGGTCGCGCTGACGATCACCGCCGACGCGGCGGTGCACGGCCTGGTGATCGAGGGCGGCGCGGGCGTCTTGTCGCCGGCGATCGTGATCGAGGGCTGCGCGCCGATATTGGAGGAGTGCGTCGTGCGCGCGCTCTCCGTGGTCGGGGTGGAGTTGCGCGCGGGCGCGGATCCGATGCTGCGGCGCCTTCGGGTGACCAATCCGCAGGGCGTCGGTGTCGGGGTCACCGGGCGCTCGCGCGGCACCTTCGAGGACTGCGAGGTCGGCGACACCGGCCGCGAGGGCTTCGACGTGCGCGAGGGCAGCGCGCCCATGCTGCGCGGCAGCCGGGTGCGCGACGCGTCCGGGCACGGCATGCGCTTCACCGGCCCCGGCACCACCGGCCGGGTCCAGGACTGCGAGATCCACGACGGCTCCGACGCGGAACCGGCCGTGTTCGTCGGCGACCAGGCATCGCCGCACCTGACCGGCCTGCACATCCACGACGTCGGTGGCGGTGGCATCTGCGTCGCGGGCGGCGCGGCGCCGATCATCACCGACTCGCGGATCGAGCGGGTCGGCTGGGCGGGCATCTCCGTCGGCGGCCAGGGCAGCGCCGGATCGCTCTCGCGGACCGAGATCTGCGCGGTCAAGGGCACCGGAGTGCAGGCCGACGACCTCGCGACGTTCTCGCTCGACGACTGCACGATTCGCGACGCCGAGGGCAACGGCGTGTCCGTCGACCGCGGCGCCAACCTCACCCTGGTCGCCTGCCGACTGCGCGACATGGGCCGCAACGGCGTGGACGTGCACGGCCATTCCGAGGTCACCCTCAGCGGCTGCACCATCCGCAGCTTCGGCCGCAACGGCCTCTCGCTCGCCGACCACGGCGCGCGCGCGTCGGCGATCGACTGCGAGTTCCACGACTCCACCGGCGGGCGACCCGCGGTGTGGGTGGCCGACGGCGCCGACGCGGCACTCGGCGAGTGCCGCATCCACGACGTGCTCGACGGCGTGAAGGTGGCCGGCTCCGGGACCGGCCTGTCGATGCACGACTGCGAGATCCACGACGTCGAGGAGACCGGGATCGGGGTCGGCGCCGGCGCGGTCGTGTCGGTCAAGTCGTGCAAGGTCCGCAAGGCCACCACCGGCGTGTGGTTCATGGAGTCCGACTGCGGCGGCATCATCGCCGACTGCACGATCGAGGACACCACCGACGGCGTCTCGGTCACCGGCGCGGCCGGACCCACCGTGCGCCGGGTCCGGGTGGACCGCGCGACGGGCGAGGGCATCCGGATCTCCGGCGGCGGGCGCGGCGACTTCGAGGACTGCGAGGTGCTCGGCGGGCGCGGCTACGGGGTCAACGTGCGCGAGGGGTGCAGCCCGGTGTTCACTCGCTGCACCACACGCGACAACGCCAAGGGCGGCTTCGAGTTCGCCGGCCCCGGACCGGTCGCGATGGAGTGCACGTCCACGGGCGACGGCGGACCGGGAGCGGGCGCGGGCCCCGCCGCGCCGGCCGCCG
>NZ_WWJX01000786.1 GCF_009865215.1 Streptomyces sp. SID3343
GCAGTGACCCGGGCACTGGCCCGGCGCGGGGCGCACGTGCGGGCGTTCGTGCGCAGACCCTCGCAGGTGCCGGTGGTCGTCGCCGCCGGCGCGACCGAGGTCGTGGTGGGCGACGTCGGCGACCGGGCCGCGCTCGACGAGGCGCTGCGCGGGTGCGCGGCGGTGTACCACATCGCGCCCAACGTGCATCCCGACGAACCGGCGATCGGGCGCACGCTGATCGAGGCCGCGCGGCGGGGGAAGGTGCGGCGCTTCGTCTTCCATTCGGTGCTGCGGCCGCAGTTGCGGGCCATGCCGCATCACGAGGCGAAGCTGCGGGTCGAGGAGGCCCTGTTCGAATCGGACCTCGCGGTGACCGTGCTGCAACCGGCGCCCTACCACCAGAACACGCTGGACGCGTGGGACACGATCGTGCGCACCGGCGACTTCGCTGTCCCGTACCGCGTCGACGCGCCGTTCGCCGCCGTCGACCTGAACGACGTGGCCGAGGCCGCCGCAGTGGTGCTGGGCGAGGACGGCCACGAGCACGCGGTGTACGAACTGGCCGGGCCCGAGTCGGTGACCCCGCGGCAGATGGCGGCCGAGCTCGCGACGGTGCTGGAACGCCCGGTCACCGCCCGCCGGATCGACCCGCGGGAGTGGTGCGAGAACGCCAGGATCGGCGGCCTGTCGGGCTACCCGCTCGACACGCTGACCGCGATGTTCGCGTTCTACGACCGGCACGGCCTGACCGGGAATCCGCGCACGCTCACCGCGCTCCTGGGTCGCGAACCGACCGGCTTCGGCGCGTTCGCACGCCGCGTGGTCGAGTCCGACGCGACGACCCGGTCGGTGAGCCAGTCGCCGATCGCGACGCCTCCGCCGGTGAGCCAACTGCAAACATTGCCAATCCCCAGCGATTCCTTGGGCAGTAACTGACGGCGAGTGGTTCTCCCCGGACGCCTAGCTTTGGGGCACCCCGGCCTTCGAACCACCTGCCCGACCGCAGCGGCCCGAAATGCCGAAGGCCGAGACCGCACACCGCAGAAAGGGGTGTTTCGACGTGAGCGGACCGCTCTGCGACCTCGTCGTGCTCGATCTCTCCCGCGCCCTCGCCGGCCCCCACGCCGCGATGATGCTCGGCGACATGGGCGCCCGCGTGATCAAGGTGGAGAACCCGGACGGCGGGGACGACACCCGCGCGTGGGGCCCGCCCTTCGTCGGGTCCCAGGACGCCCGGGAGTCGACCTACTTCCTGTCCTGCAATCGCAACAAGGAATCGATCGTCCTCGACCTCAAGACCGACGAGGGCCGCGAGACGCTGGCCCGCCTGGTGCGGCACAGCGACGTGCTCGTGGAGAACTTCCGCACCGGCGTGCTGGACCGACTCGGCTTCCCGATGGAGGAGTTGCAGCGGCTCAACCCGCGCCTGGTGGTCCTGTCGATCACCGGCTTCGGGCACGACGGCCCGCAGGGTGGCCGACCCGGCTACGACCAGATCGCGCAGGGCGAGGCCGGCCTGATGAGCCTGACCGGTCCGGGACCGGACGACCCCACCCGGATCGGCGTGCCGATCGGCGACCTGCTGGCCGGCATGTACGGCGCCTACGGCGTGGTGGCGGCGCTGCACGAGCGCGAACGCACCGGCCTGGGCCGGGTGGTACGGACCTCGCTGCTCGCCGCGATCGTCGGCGTACACGCCTTCCAAGGCACCAACTACACCGTCGCCGGCCAGGTCGGCCACGCGCAGGGCAACCTGCATCCCTCGCTCCAGCCGTACGGCTCCTTCCGCTGCCGCGACGCGATCATCCAGGTCGCCGTGGGCAGCGAGAAGCTGTGGGCGCGCTTCGCGCCGATGGTCGGCCTCGCCGCGGACGACCCGCGCTTCGCGATCAACGCCGACCGGGTCGGCAACCGGGCCGAACTCGCCGACGCCATCAACGCGGCCTTCGCGCAGCGCGACGTGGACGACCTGCTCCCCGAGTTGGCCGCGGCCGGCATACCCGCCGGCGAGGTACGCACGATCGACCGGGTCTACGACTGGGACCAGACCAGATCACAGGGCCTGCTGCTGGACGTCATGCACAGCACCCTCGGACCGATCACCCTGCCGGGACCGCCGATCCGGCTCGACGAAAACGCCGACTCCGACGGCGGCCGGCGCCGCCACGAGGCGCCCCCCACGCTCGGCCAGCACACCGACTCCGTGCAGGCCTGGCTCGACGCCGAGGAAGCCCGGGCCCTGCACGCCTCGCGTCGCGCGACGGCCGGCGCGTGAACACGCCGGAGCCGGCGGCGACCGTACTCCCGCCGCCCCGAAAGCCCCGCGTCGGCGCGCACGACCTGATCCACCGCGTGCTCGATCCGCACACGTGGGCGAGTTGGGACACCGCGCCCGAGCGGCCGGACCACCTCGACCGCGCCTACGCCGACGAACTGCGCGCCGCGACCGCCAAGAGCGGCGTGGACGAATCGGTGGTCACCGGCGAAGGCCGCATCCGCGGTCGCCGAGTCGCCGTCGTGGCCTGCGAGTTCGCCTTCCTCGCCGGCTCGATCGGGGTCGCCGCGTCCTCGCGCCTGGTCGCCGCGATCGAGCGAGCCACCGCCGAGGGGCTGCCGCTGGTCGCGTCGCCGACCTCCGGCGGCACCCGGATGCAGGAAGGCACCGTCGCCTTCCTCCAGATGGTCCGGATCAGCGCCGCGGTCGCCGCGCACAAGAGCGCCGGCCTGCCCTACCTGGTCTACCTGCGCGGCCCCACCACCGGTGGCGTCCTCGCGTCGTGGGGCTCACTCGGCCACGTCACCGCCGCCGAACCCGGAGCGCTGATCGGCTTCCTGGGCCCGCGCGTGTACGAAGCCCTGCACGGGCAGCCCTTTCCCGAGGGCGTCCAGGTCGCGGAGAACCTGTACGCACACGGCCTCGTCGACGCCGTCGTGCCCCCCGACCAACTCGGCGACATCGCCGCACGGGTGCTCGACGTGGTCACCGCGCCGCGCGAAAACCTCCCCGACGTCGCGCCGCTGCCGGTCGAAGAGCTCGCCGACGTCCCCGCCTGGACCTCGGTCGAACTCTCCCGACGGACCGAACGCCCGGGCGCGCGAGCCGTGTTGCGCCACGCGGCCCGCTCCGTGGTGGCGCTGCACGGCACCGGCGAGGGCGAGAGCGACCCGGGGCTGCTGCTCGCCCTGGCCAGATTCGGCGGCGCGCCGTGCGT
>NZ_WWJX01000787.1 GCF_009865215.1 Streptomyces sp. SID3343
GCCGGCGGCGTCCAGATCGCCGTCGCCGCCGTCGTCATCGGCGCCTTCGCCCTGGCCGGCGCCGACCCCCTGCTCACCCTCAGCACCAGCACCGTCGGACTCGCGACCCTGGCACTGCTGCTCCTGCAGACCGCCGTCGCCGTCTCGGTCATCGTCTTCTTCCACAAACGCGGCCACCGCTCGCCCAGCCTCTACGTCTTCTCCGGCCTCGGCGCCGCGGGCCTGGCCACCGTCACCGGCCTCGCCACGACGAACTACTCGACCCTCACCGGCAGCGACTCCACCGCCGTCAACTCGCTGCCCTGGGCCCTGCCCGCCGTCATCGTCCTCGGCGTCGCCTACGCACTCGTCCTGCGCCGTCACAGACCCGCGATCTACGCGGCCATAGCCGCCTCCGACACCAAGCCCGCCGCCCCCGAACCCGCAGTGCGCGAAACCGCTGCCTGACCCGCCACGACGGCGCCCGCCCCCACCGCCACGGCCCCGTCGCCGCCGGATTCCGGCCCACCGGACACCGGCCCGCACCCAGGAGTCCTCGTTGAGCACCCCCTTCGCACCGACCATCGCCGGAAGCACCCTGCCTCTGCCGCCGCGTCCCACCACCGACTCGACCCGCGACATCCCAAGCGACGTCCTGCGCGGCGACCTGCGCCGATTCCGCGCATCGGGCTTTCGCCACATGGACCTGGTCGACACCTGGATCTCACCCGCCGACCTGACCCCCCGACAACTGCGCACCCTCGCCGACGAACTCGCCGACCACGACATCACCCTCGCCGGCCTGTCCGTGATCAGACGCAGCATCGTCGACCCCGTACACGGGGCGGACAACTACGCCTACACCCGCCGATCCATCGAGGCCGCCGCCGCACTGGGCGCACCGATCCTGTCCATCGGCTTCCACCGCCCCCTCACCGCCGCCCAACGCGACTGGGGCGCCTTCTGGTCGGTACCCGGCCCCACCGACGGCGAACGGGAGTACACCCGCGCCGTGCCCGCGCTCACCGAACTGTGCGCGCTGGCCGCCGACTTCGGCATCGAACTCTCCCTGGAACTGTACGAGGACACCCTCGTCGGCACCGGCGCACGGACCATGCGCCTGATCGAGGCCACCGGCGCGGCCAACCTGGGCGTCAACGCCGACCTCGCCAACCTCCACCGCGCCCCCCGCCCCCTGGAAGAGACCTGGAGCCAGACCCTCGACCTGGTCCTGGACCGAATGAACTACTGGCACGTCAAGAACTACCGCCGCGTGGAGAACTACCCCCACGGCCCGTACCTCGCCTGGCCCACCCCGCTCGCCGACGGCGACATCGACTACCGCGCCGCCCTGCACCGCGCCCGCGCGGCGGGATACGCCGGGCCCCTGTGCGTCGAGCACTACGGAGGCGACGCCCTGACCGCCCAGACCGCCGGACTGCGCTACCTCACCGACCTGCTGGAGACCATGTGACCCCCCGCATCGCGCTCGGCAGCGACGACGCCGGAGCCCCGCTGCGCCGCGCCATCGCCGCGCACCTGACCGAACGCGCCATCGCCTTCGACGACTTCGGCGTCGATACCGACGACGTTCCCTACCCCGAGATCGCCGAGCGAGTGGCCCGACGAGTCGCCGACGGCACCTACGACCGCGCCGTCCTGTGCTGCGGCACCGGCATCGGGGTCTCGGTCGTGGCCAACAAGATCCCCGGCGTGTACGCCGCCCTGGCCCACGACGCGTACTCCGCCCGCCGCGCCCGACTCAGCAACAACGCCCAGGTCCTGGCCATGGGCGCCCGCGTCATCGGCGTCCAGGCCGCGCTCGAAGTCGTGGACGTCTGGCTCGGCGAGGACTTCCGAGGCGGGCCCAGCGCCGACAAGATCGCCCTCATCGCAGATCTGGAGAACCGTCTTGGCACGCCACCTCGTCAATGACCCCTTCGACGCCGTCGACGACATGATGCGCGGCGTCACCGCCGCCCACCACGACCGCGTCGCGCTCACCGCCTCCGGCCGCGGGCTGTACACCCGCGACAGCGACCCGCGCCGACGGATCTCCGTCGTCGTCGGCGGCGGATCCGGACACGAACCGGCCTTCCTCGGCTGGGTGGGCCCCGGCCTTGCCGACGCCGCTGCCGTCGGCAACGTCTTCGCAGCCCCCGCGGCCGATCCGGTCGTCGAGGTCGTCCAGGCACTCGACCGACCCGACGGCGCACTGTTCCTGTTCGGCAACTACGAGGGCGACGTGATGAACTTCCGGCTCGCCGGCGAGTTCCTCGCCGACACCGGCATCGCCTCCCGAACCGTCCTGATCACCGACGACGTGGCCAGTGCGCCCGCACACAGCCCCCACAAGCGCCGCGGCGTGGCCGGCGGCGTGGTCGTCGCCAAGGCCGCCGGAGCCCTCGCCGACCGGGGCGCGAGCCTGGACGACGTGGCCGCACTCGCCGAGAGCGTCAACGACGCCACACGCTCGATCGGCGTCGCCCTGTCCTCCTGCCACCTGCCCGCAGCCGCCCGCCCCACCTTCGAACTCCCCGACACAGAGATGGGCTTCGGGATCGGCGTGCACGGCGAGACCGGCCTGTCACGACGAACCCGCGGCACCGCCGCCGAAACCGCCGCCCAACTGGTCCACGCGCTCCTGGACGACCAACCCGCCCTGGCCGGCTCCCGCGCCCTGGTCCTGGTCAACACCTTCGGCGCGACCCCCCTCATGGAGGCGTACATCGTCCTCGGCGAGGCGGTCGAACTCCTCCGCAAGGAAGGCACCACACCCGTGTTCGCCCACGCCGGCGCATACCTCACCAGCCTCCAGATGGCCGGGGTGAGCCTGACCACCACCCTCCTGACCCCCGAGACCGAAGCCCTGATCGCCGCCCCGGGATCCCCCCTGACCCTGCCCCCGCTCGGAGGATCACGATGACCACCGGCACGCCCCCCACCACCCGCGACATCGAGAACTGGCTCCGGGCGCTCGCCCGCGCCCTCGGCGAAGAGCAGAACCTTCTCGACGAACTCGACGCCGGCGCAGGCGACGGCGACCACGGCGCCACCATGGTCATCGGCTTCCGCCGCGTCATCGCCGAACTCGACCGCACATCCTTTGCCGACCGGCCCCCCGCGGAACTGCTGCGCACGGTCGCCCGCGCGTTCTCCGGCGTCGGCGGCAGCATCGGCCCC
>NZ_WWJX01000788.1 GCF_009865215.1 Streptomyces sp. SID3343
CTGCGATGAGCCTGCCCGACGAACCCCGACCCACCCTCTCGGACCACGACGTCCGGGTACTGCTCGAAGCCGGCTGCGCCGACTGCGCGACCGGCGAGGACCCGTCCGTCGAACCCGTCGTCGATCACGCCTGGCGCCGGTTCGGCGACGCGCTGAGCGCTTTGACGTGCGATCCCTACGGGCACGGTCTCGCGTCGGAGTCGGCCGCGAATCCGTTGCCACCGACGGAGTCCGCCGCCGTCGCGGCGATCGCGCGCCGGGTAGGGGCCCGTGACCTGCGGGTACGCGCGGTGCGCTACCGCGAGGCGGTCACCCGGGCCGTCCACGTGCTCGACACCCGGATCGGGACGGCCCGGGTGACCGCCTCGCGGTAGCGCACCGCGCGTACCCGCAGGTCACGGGCCCCTACCCGGCGCGCGATCGCCGCGACGGCGGCGGACTCCGTCGGTGGCAACGGATTCGCGGCCGACTCCGACGCGAGACCGTGCCCGTAGGGATCGCACGTCAAAGCGCTCAGCGCGTCGCCGAACCGGCGCCAGGCGTGATCGACGACGGGTTCGACGGACGGGTCCTCGCCGGTCGCGCAGTCGGCGCAGCCGGCTTCGAGCAGTACCCGGACGTCGTGGTCCGAGAGGGTGGGTCGGGGTTCGTCGGGCAGGCTCATCGCAGCCGCCTCCCTGAGGTCGGGTCGGGTGCACCGGCACCGGACTCGGTGGGTTCGGGGCGCGCCGATCGTTCGAGCCGGGCGCTGCGGCCTGGTGGCGGTGGGGCTCCGGCCGGATGGAGCCCGACCTCGTGCGGCAGGGGCCAAGGGTTGCGACGTGCGTCGACGGCGACCGACGTCGCGGGGCGCCGGGGCGACCCGCAGGTGACGGTGACGCGGCGGCGCTGTCGCTCGTCGTGCGAGATCCATCCGGGGGTACCGACGATCAACAGGACCTAAGAGGCGCTTTGTTGATAAAGCTGCTTATGGGCCTCACGGCGAGGCTAGCAGTCGGACACGGGTTGTTCCATGCCCTGACAGAGCGTCAGTTGGTCGGGCCGATCAGGCCCCCGGACGCGCCGCGCGCGACATCGACAAGCGCGCGACGGGGCTCACCCGACGCCCCAGAGCCGAAGCAGGGCCGTGGTCGCGACCGCCGCCAGGACGACGACCGGGAACGGCGCGCGACGCACCGCCAACACCCCGCCGACGAGCACACCCGCCGGTCGGGCCCAGCCCGCGAAACCGTGGTCCCGGGTCAGCGCGGCGTTGGCGATCAGCGCGACGAGCAGTACGGCCGCGGCAACTGCCAGGAGGCGCTGCACCCGCTCGGGCATCCGTACCCGACCGTGCGACAACGGGCCGACGAAACGAAACGCGAAGGTACCCACGGCGAGCACCACGATGGCGAGCAGAGGCATCACGATGTCTCCCGATCCGCTGCGGAACCCGGCTCGGCTCCCGATGCCGGGCCCGACGGCGACCCCGAGCCCGAGTTCGACCCCGAGCCCGGCCCCGACCGCGAGTCCGGCCCCGGCCCCGGCCTCGATCCCGGCTCCGGCTCCGGCTCGTCACCGATGTCCTCCCCCCGGTCGCGGGTCCGCATCGACCGCACCGTGGGCAGCAGTCCCACCAAAGCGAGCAGCACCGGCAGTCCGGCGGGCAGGAACGGCGTTGCCGCGACCGCGACCACCGCGCCCACGAGCGCGGCCGTGCGTGTCGCGGGGTCCGCGAGCGCGGGCAGGACCAGCGCCAGCAGCACGACGGGGAACGCCGCGTCCAGGCCCAGCGCGTCAGGGTCGCCGAGGCCCTGCCCGGCGAACGCGCCGACCACGACGGCCAGATTCCAGGCCGCGAACAGACCCAGACCGCAAACCCAGAGCACCGCACGGCGCTGTCGGGGGTCACGCCGGACCATCACGAAGGCCACCGTCTCGTCCGTGGTCAGGTGCGCGCCGAGCAACCTGGTCCACCACCGGTCGCCGAGCGCGTCGGCCACGGCGAACCCGAACGGCACCAGGCGCGCGTTGAGCACGAGGGCCGCCGCGACGGCCGCGATCGGGCTGCCGCCGGCGAGCACGACGCCCACGGCGGCAAACTGGGAGCCCCCGGCGAAGACGATGACGGACATGACGATGGGCACCCACGGTGCGAGGCCGCCGGCGACGGCGATGGCCCCGAACGAGGCCCCGACTATCGCGTCCGCCACGCAGACGAGGGCAATGTCGCGTAGCGTGCCGCGATCGACGGTTCGGTATAGCGAACGCATGTCCGATAGAGTGAACCCGGCATCCCGCGTTCGTCAAGCCGAACAAACCGACGCCTGGAGCGAACACATGGTGCGACCGCCCGACCCCGGCGATCACCGCAATCCGAGCAACCCAAGCAACCGGAACAGCCCGGGCAACGCCGGCACCCCGAGCGGCCCTGTCCTCCCGGGCGGCCCCATCCCCCCGACCGACGCCGCCACCCACGCCGCCCCGCCCCAAGCCCCCGCCCACGCCGACCCCGGTCGCGTCGACCCCATCGCCGTCATCGCGGCATCACTGCGCCGCGAGCGCGCCCGAAGCGGCATCTCGCTCACCGAACTGGCCAAGCGCGCCGGCATCGCCAAGTCCACGCTGTCGCAGCTCGAATCGGGCGTCGGCAACCCGAGCGTGGAGACCCTGTGGGCCCTCGGCGTCGCGCTCGGTGTGCCGTTCAGCCGCCTCGTCGACCCGCCCCGGGCCAACGTGCAGGTGATCCGCGCCGGTGAGGGGCCGGTCACCCACTCCGAGCACGCCGACTACTCCGCCACGCTGCTCGCGTCGTGCCCGCCGCACGCTCGGCGCGACGTGTACCGCCTGGTGGCCCAGCCCGGCGAGCCACGTGTCTCCGTCCCGCACATGCCGGGCACCGTCGAGCACTTGGTGCTGAGCACGGGTCGCGCCAGAGTCGGCCCGACCGAGGCCCCGATCGAACTGACCCCGGGCGACTACGTCACCTATCCGGGTGACACCCCGCACATCTTCGAGGCCCTCGAACCGGACACGAGCGCGGTCATGGTGATGGAACACATCTGACGGCCGCCCGACCGAATCGACCGCGGCGGGAACGAGCCCCGGGCACGGTTGGGCCGGCCCCGATCCCGGGCCGGGACCGGCCGCTCCCGCGCGGCACGCTCCCACCGACTTCCGCCCAAGACCGCCGCCGTCGAACGGCGGCCCGCGTCAGGCCCGGCCCATGACGTGTTCGAGGGTTTCGGAGCGGGTGCGCCCCAGGATGGAGGAGCGCAGCGCGCCGGCGAACTCGTCGACCGAGACCATGCCGTCGCCGTCCGCGTCCATCTCGTGCAGCCACTGGAGTCGGCGAATCGCGGTGGTGCCTCCGTCGAGCAGGCTCGCGTAGTCGGCGTGGTCGATGCGCCCGTCGCCGTCGCGGTCCACCGCCGCGGCGATCGCGGCGGTGACGGCGTCGAACGCGGGGCCGCACGCGGTCAGCGCGAACGCCCGGTATTCGTCGACGTCGAGAACACCGTCGTGGTTGGTGTCCGCCGCCGCGCGCAGTTCGAGCCACCACGCGTGGAAGGCCGCGTACAGCGCTTCTTCCTCGACCTCGCCCAAGTCGAGATTGCTGCTGAACACCCGCGCGGTGGCGGCCAGATCGGGCCAGGACAGGACGCCGTCGCCGGTCTGGTCGAGCACCCGCGCGAAAGCCTCGGCCACGTCCGGCGCGGCGTCGGCCGTACCGCCCCCCAGGCCGGCGCGGCGCAGGCTGTGCTCGGCCTCGCGCTTGGCCGTGATGAACGTCGCGGCCAGCGGCATGTACGCCCACTTCGTGGGCAGTACGCTCGCCACCACCGACGCCGTCCGGCACGCGAGCGACACGGCCGCCTCGGCGCCGAACGGCAACGTGCCGCGCTCGCCCATCTTCTCCCGGTACGCCGGCGGGAGCGTCGCGAGCAGAACGGTCCGCGCGCCGGCCCCGAGCAGCGAACACAGCGCTTCCCACACCGTGTCGGGGACGAAGGAGAGCTGCGCGGGCGGCGGAAGCTTGTCGAACGCCTCAAGGAACTGCCCGACGCCCTCGCTCAGCACGAGTTTTTCCCGCACGGTCTCGTCGAAGTAGGTGCGAAACGCGTCGAGTGTGCTCGGCATCGCCGACCCGGGGACGCCCAACTGTTCGCCCACGACCAGCCATTGCGCGTACAACTCGGCCTGCCGCTCGTCGTCCATCGGGTCGCCGCCGAACTCGCACATCACCACCATCGCATCGAAGACGGTGAGGTGGACCCACGCCTGCGCGTCGGGGTCGAGCGCGTCGTAGGGGCGGCCGTCGGAGGCGACGCCGTTGATGTGGCTGTGCAACCGGTGCAGCCGGGCCGCTTCGCGCTCGCGGTCGAGGGGGTCCTGGTAGACGAGCCGCTGCAGGCTCAACAGGGTCTGCTCGACCCGCCGCCACGGGTGCCGCCGGTAGGTCGAGAACTCGGTGACGCCGGCGCTGACCACGGGATGCGCGGTCTCCAGGACGATCGCGCGTCCGATCGTGGTCAAAAGCCGCCATTGGCCCAGCAGTTCCCAGGTCGACGAGCCCGGGCCGGGAAAGCCGTCTTCTGCGTCCGACATGATTCGAGCCCTTCGTCCGACCGGTGCGTGATGACGACAATACAATCCGTCACGCACTGCGGTGTGGCTTGGATGCTATTGCGCTCGAACGAACTCGCACCGAGGCCGCCGGACAGGCAGGCGCCGGCGGGCGCGGGCCGGAGAGCCGGCGTTCAGCCGACCACGATCGGAACGGATGGGCGCCGGGCTTCCCACCAGACCGTCTTGCCCCAGTGATACACCCATGTACCCCAGTCTCCCGTCGCCGCCAGGATCGGCAGTCCCCGACCACCCACCGTGCAATCCCCGGCCGGGCGTTCCGTGGGCACCGGTGTCGTGCGGTCGGTGTCGGAGACCTCCAGGCGCAGTGTGCCGCGTGCGGTCCAGGACGCTTCGACGATGATCTTCGTGCCCTCGGCGTGCAACACCGAGTTGGTGGTCAGTTCCGAGGCGCACAGGAGCATGTCCTCGGCCATGGGTTCCGCCGTGAGCCCGAGCGCCGCGACGAACCACCGCAGCGACCGACGCAGAAACGACACGGCTCCGGGTTCGCGAGTCAGTGCGAACTTCGCGGTCGCGCAGATCACGGTCATGGCCTCGCCCTCTTTTCATCTGCTCGTGTCGTCTTTCGTCGGATGCGTCCGCTCATCGACGGAACGGTTCGTCAGGCGGTGCCCGGGTCTACTTCCTGCGGCCGGCCGCCCGGTTCGTCCGTTGCCTCGGCGGATGCGGATGGCCGGGATCGAATTCGACCCGAAATCGACCGGTACTTCCGTCACTCACGAGTCTCACCCCGGATTCCGGTTCCATGCCGACCCGGACCCCTCGACCGAGATCGGGTCGAGTTCGAGCGGCCCGGGCTGCCGCCGACGCCCGCGCCTCCTCCTTCGCGCCCGTTACGAGACGCCCTCCCGCCACGCCTTGACGTCACCCCTCACAGCCCGCCCCCGCACCTCGCCCCTCACACCACGCCCAGCGCCGTCACGAGCGCGTCCACCGCCGCCGACCACGCGTGTGCAGGCGGTGCGGCGAAGCCGATCAGCAGGCCCTGCCGGCGCCCGGCCCCCGATCCGCTCACCGGGCTGTGCCACAACTCGCCCATCCCGCGCATCGTGATCCCCCGCTCGGCGCACGCGGCCAGCACGTCGCGCTCGGCCGGGCCGTCGTCGGGCCAGGTCAGCAGTGCGTGCAGCCCGGCGGCCACGCCCTGTACGGTCCCTCGACCACGCACCGGTCCGGCCGCGGCGAGCCGGTCGATCAGGAACTCGCGCCGCCGACGACAGCTCAGCCGCGCCGCGCGCACATGCCGGTCGTAGTCGTGCCGTTCGATCAGATCCGCGAGCACGAGCTGCCCGATGGTCTGGGTCGCGAAGTCGGCCCGATGCTTGGCCTCGACCACCGCCCCGACCAGGTGCCGAGGCAGCACGATCCAGGCCAGCCGCACCCCTTGGCCGAGGGTCTTGGACACCGACCCGCAGTACGCGACGTGTTCCGGCGCCATGCCCTGCATCGCGCCCACGGGTTGGCGGTCGTAGCGGAACTCGCCGTCGTAGTCGTCCTCGACGATCAGGCCGCCGGTGCGCCCGGCCCATCGGCACAGCTCCCGCCGCCGGCGCGGGTCCAGCGGTACACCCGTCGGGTACTGGTGCGCGGGCGTCACGACCACCGCGCCGATCGCCGGATCGGCCAGGCGGGCGAAGCGCGCACCCGCGCCGTCCACGGGCAGCGGTACGACGGCGCGACCGCTGCGCCGAACCACGTCGCGGTAGTGGTTGTGGCCGGGGTCCTCCATCCCGACCGCGCGCACGCCCGATGCGCCGAGCACTTCGGCGAGCAGCGCGAGGGACTGGTGGAATCCGGTCGTGATCACGATCCGGTCGGGCGTACACACCACCCCGCGGGTGCGGCCGAGGTATCCCGCCAGCGCGGTGCGCAGCTCGATCCGGCCCTGCGGTTCGCCCGGGCCGTGGACGCCGGCAGGCGCCCCGGTCAGCACGCGCCGCGTCGAACGCAGCCACGCACCGGTCGGGAACGCCGACCCGTCGGGCAGCCCAGGGCTCAGGTCGAAGCGCGTGGGGGCGGGGTCGGGCAGCGCCCGCGCGTCCTGCGGTACGGCCTGCCGTCGCCCCTCGGCGACCCTGGTCGCGGCGCCCTGACGGGCGGTCAGGTATCCCTCGGCGACGAGCTGTTCGTAGGCCGCGGTGACGGTACCGCGCGCGAAGCCCAGTTCACCGGCGAGCCCGCGGGTCGAGGGCAGCACCGCGCCCGGTGCGAGCCGGCCGGTCCGGATCGCGTCGCGCAGCGCGCGTTCGAGGCCCAGCCGGCGGCCGTCGACGGTGTCGATGTCGACGTGCAGGTCGAGCGTCGCACCGACCGACGGCGCGGGGGCTGCGGACGTGGCGGCGGACTCGGCGGCGAACTCGGCACTGGACCAATCCTTTGTCACTCGACTGGATCTTACCGGTGGTCCGGTCGACCCCATAGCTTCGATCACGGCTTCGACCACGGCTCGATCACAGCTTTGATCACAGCTTCGAGCACCGCTTCGACCACGGTTCGATCACTGCTCCGATCGCGCGGTGCCGCCGATCCCCCGGCCCCCACACTTCACCGAATCTTCACGGCGCCCCGGTGCCCGACGTAGCCCCCACTTCACGGCAGCCGACTACAAAGACACGGCCGGCTCCCCCGAAACAAGGACCCACGCATGTTCGTGTTCGCACACCTCAGCGACACCCACCTCGACGGCGGCGAGCGCAGCGCCGCGCGCACCCGGGCGGCCATGGACCACCTCGACGCGCTCCCGTGGGACCTGGACGCCGTCCTGGTCACAGGGGACATCGCCGACAACGGCACACCGGCGGAGTACGACACCGCCCGCGCCCTCCTCGCGTCCCGGCACCCGGTCCTGATCGGCCCCGGCAATCACGACGTGCGCGGCCCCTTCCGGGAAAACCTGCTCGGCGAACCGGCCGGCGACGGCGGTCCGATCAACCGGGTACTGCGCACCGCTTCGGCGCTGTACGCGATGTGCGACTCGTCGATTCCCGGCCGCCACGACGGCCTGCTCGCCCCCGAGACACTCGCGTGGCTGTCCGGCGTCCTCGACGAATCCCCGCCTTCCCTACCGGTGTTCGTCGCCTTTCATCACCCGCCGGTGGAGCTGCGGATCCCCTTCCTCGACGCCATCCGCCAATTCGGTGAGGCCGACCTCGCCGACCTGGTGGCGCGTCACCCGAACATCGCGGCCCTCCTCTGCGGACACGTGCACACGCCTGCGGCCACCACGTTCGCCGGCAGGCCACTGCTGCTCGCGCCCGGCATCGTCTCCACGCTGAGCCTGCCGTGGGAGCGCGGCGACGACGAGGGCCACGTCGACCCGCTGTTGCCACCGATGTTGACCTTCAACGTGTGGGACGCCGGTCGGCTGACCACGCACTACCGCGTGGTGGGTTCGCTCGATACGCCGATCCGGGATCGGACCGAGGCGGTCGACGTCATCGGCCGGGGATAGCGGCCGTCGGTCAGCGCCGAGGCGGACCGTCGGCCGGGGCCGGGGCACCGCTCGCGCCGGGGCCCAGGATCGTGCCGTGCCCGAGTGCCTGTCGAAACTCGCGCGGGTCGCCGCGGCGTCCGTCGAGTTCGACCTCGGTCAGCCGCACGCGGCGGCGGTCGCCGCAGACCACGTACACGCCGTCCGGCGCGGCGTGGACGCAGCCGGCTGGATCGGGCCAGGCATGCAGGGCGGGGTCGCGCTGTGCGCGCCAGACGATCAGTGGGCGTCCGCTCACGTGGGTGAAGGCGCCCGGTTCGGGTGCCGTGCTCGCCCGGATCAGGTTGTGCACGTCCGTCGCCGCGTAGTGAAAGTCGATCAAGCCGTCGGCGCCCCGTCGGGGCCCGAACACCGTTGCCTTGGAGGCGAGTTGTGGCCAACTCGCGGCCGTCCGCGCGAGCAGCGGCACGGTGGTGCGGCGCAGCACCCGAGCGGCGGCCGGGACCAGCCTGCGGTACACGTCGAGCGGCGTGTCGTCGTCGCCGATCGCCACCGCTTCCTGGTCGATCAGGTCGCCCGCGTCGGCCTCGGCGACCATGTGGTGCAGGCTGATGCCGCCTTCGCGTTCGCCGTGCAGGATCTGCCAGTTGACCGACGCGTGGCCTCGGTAGCGGGGCAACAGGCTGGCGTGCAGGTTGACCGCGATCGGCGCGAGCGCGATGACGTCGTCGGTCGGCGGGCGGTGCCAGTACGCGCTGATCAGGGCGTCGGGCGCGAGCCGTTCGAGGTGTCGGCGCTCGGCCGCGTCGCCCGGGTCGGCGCGCCGGACCGGCAGGCCCAGGGCACCGGCGACCTC
>NZ_WWJX01000085.1 GCF_009865215.1 Streptomyces sp. SID3343
TGTGCCGGCGCCCTTGGGCAGACCACGACAGCAGATCGGTCACCCTGTGGCAGCGAACGATCCCGCAATCAGCCGGACAAAGCCCAGCTCGACAAGGGGAAACCGAAACCGGAACCGCTGACGCCCAATCCCGCCGACATCACACCACACACTCACAGGCCCGGGATCCGGGCGCTCGGCCGGGTGGTAGAGGTAGTCGCGCTCGTCGGTGGTCAGGCGCGGTGTCCTCGCCGACGGGGCGATCATCTGTTCGCAGGGCTGGGATCCGGCGCCGTGTTCGAGTTCGTTGTGGTAGTCCACCGACGCGCCGGCGAGTTGGGCGACCTCGTCGCGGCGCAGCCCGGTAGGCGGCGGAGCCCGTGGGGAAGTCCCGCGTCGGGCGGGCGGATAGGGGCATGGCGCGAGCGCGGGAACGCTCCCGGCTCGGGGTATTTCACAGAACCCGTGCCTGCCGTTGTGCGTCCGACCGACCGGGCGTCCGACCGACCGGGCGGGCGGGCGGGCGGGCGGGC
>NZ_WWJX01000789.1 GCF_009865215.1 Streptomyces sp. SID3343
CGCCGCGCGTCCCACCGACCTGCCGGCCTCGCGCGCCGACGCCGATCGGGCCCTGCGGGTGCTGCGGGGCGGGCACGGCACGACGCGCGTGGCCCGGTTGCGGGACGTGTACGTGTCCTCGCTGCTCGTCGATGTGGCCGATCGCGTGGTCGCCGCCGCCGACGTGCCGCAGGGTCCGGTCGGGCGGCTGCGCGCGTACGACGCCGAGCACGACACCCATCTCACCGAGACGCTAGCGGCCTGGCTGGACACGTTCGGCGACGTCAACGCCGCCGCGACGGCGGTACACGTGCACGCGAACACGTTCCGCTACCGGCTGCGCAGGCTGTCGGAGGTGGGCGGGATCGATCTGGCCGACCCCGACGCGCGCTTCGACGCGATGTTCCACCTGCGGTTGCTGGGCTTGGGGGTGGAGGTCGGGGGCGACGGCCGAGGCGTTCCCGATGCGGACGAGGGCGCGGAGGCGCTGCGGACGCGGTAGAGACTCGGCTCCCGAGTCGTACCCCAAGGCGAAGTCGAGGTCGAACCCGAAGCCGAGCCCCGAGCCGAACCGGAACCGGGCCGGGCCGGGGCCAGGCCCTCGGCTGATGGCTGATGGCTGATGGCTGATCATTGAGCCACGATCGACGGCCGATCATTGTTGACCGAGCATTCTTGAATGGCCTAGTGTTCCGGGTGTGGCAAGGACCAAGGAATTCGACCCGGACGCCGCCCTGCAGGCAGCTCTCGAGCTGTTCTGGGAGCGCGGCTACGAGGCGACGTCGATGGCGGATCTCGTGGCTCGCCTCGGGGTCGCCAGGGCGAGCATCTACGCGACGTTCGGCAACAAGCACGAGCTCTACCTCGCGGCGCTCGACCGCTACCGCGAGCTGCGCAACCCCGGTCTCACGGAAGAGCTTTCCCAGCCCGGGCCCGTACTGCCGGCCGTCCGCGCGGTGGTCGAGCGGTTCGCCCGCGAGGCCTGCGAGGATCCCACCCGCCTGCGGGGTTGCTTCCTGACCAACTCGGCGGTCGAACTGGCCGCGCACGACACGGGCGCGGCCCGGATCGTCGAGTACGGCTGGAACGAGATGGAGACCAACCTGACCGCGGCGCTCACCCGGGCCCGCGCCCAGGGCGAACTCCCGCCGGATCGCGACCCGCAGGCACTGGCCCGCTTCCTGCTCGTGCTGTTCCAGGGCATGCGGGTGGCCGGCAAGGCCGCGCCCGAGTCCGGGCGGCTGGGCGCGGCGGCACAGCAGGCACTCGCACTGCTGGCCTGACAACGAGGGGCCGAATGTCGCCTTTCGGCATGCCCTGATTCAAGAATGCTCGTTCTGTAAAGAAGCGTCGGCAGGAGAGGAGAAATCGCCATGAGCACCACCCACGGGCCACGCACTCGACACGCCACACCCGACGCAACACCGGGCACCGGGCTCGGTGCGCCGACTCCCGGTCAGGCCACCGCCGCGTTCGCGCTGTTGGGTACGACGCAGGCCACCTTGATCTTCACGATCACGATCATCGGCGTGCCGCTGCCCGAGATCGGTCGCGAGTTCGGGCTCGGCCCGGCCGATCTGGTGTTGATCAGCGCGGCGTACGGACTGCCGTTCAGCGGGTTGCTGCTGTTCGGCGGTCGGCTCGCGGACCGGTACGGCGGGCGCCGGATGTTCACGGCGGGGCTGGCGGTGTTCGGGCTCGCGTCGGCGGTCGCGGCCTTCGCGCCGGGCTACGAGGTGCTGGTCGCGGTACGGTTCGCGCAGGGCGTCGGGGCCGCACTCACCGCGCCTGCCGCGATGGCCGTCCTGCGCGCGGTGTACCCCGAACCGGGCGCATACCGGCGGGCGATGGCCACGTGGGGCGGCCTGTCCGTACTCGGCGCCTCCGCCGGCAACCTGCTCTCGGGCACGCTCACCACGTGGGTGTCGTGGCGATGGATGTTCGCCATACCGGTCGTCGTCACGGTGTTCGTCCTGGCCCTGACCCGGCGTCGACTGCCCGCAGCGCGGCCGGCACGGGGGCGCCGGCCCGGACTCGACCCGCTCGGCGCCGTACTCGCGACCGCGGGCATCACCCTTGCCGGCTTCGGCCTCACCGTGGTCGGCGACCACGCCTGGACATCGGCCGCCGTCCTGATCCCGCTGGGGATCGGCGTGGCGCTGGTCGTCGCGTTCCTCGCGGTCGAGCGACGCGTGTCGGGGCCGCTGCTACCACCGGGCTTCGTCGGCGAACCTCGGCGCGTACTGGGCCTGGTAGGGATTCTGCTCGCGGCGGCCGGCACCGGCCTGATCAGCTTTCTGGTCTCGCTCTACCTCCAGCAGGAGCGCGGGTGGTCGACGCTCGCCACCGCCGGTGCGTTCGTACCGTTCACCATCGCCCTGATCGCGTCGAGCCGCGCCGCGGGGCCGCTCATCCGGACATACGGGCCGAGCCGAACCACCGTGGCGGGCCTGACGATCGGTGGTGCGGGCCTGTTGCTGCTCGCCGGGATCGACGGGGAAAGCGCGTTCGTGACCGGCCTGTTGCCGGGCATGGTCCTGATGCCCGCCGGCGCGTCCCTGATCTTCGCCGGGGCCGCCGTCCTGACCACTCACGGCGTCCCCGAGCACCAGGCGGGTCTGGCCGGTGGCGTGATGAACACCGCGATGGAACTCGGACCGACCGTGGGCCTGGCCGGTTTGATGTCGGTGGCCGCGACGCGCTCGGACGTGGTCGTCGGCTACACGTGGGCCCTGGCCACTGCCGGGATCGTCTTCCTGCTGGCCGCCGCGTCGGCGATCGGCGCCGGCCGGTTCCTACTCCGCGACCGGACCCGGGGGCCGAAGCGCGGCCGAGGCCGGACCCACGACCGAACTCCGGCACATCCGATCCCACGGGCCGAACGCCCGTGAAATCAGGTCCTTCCGACCGAAGCCCGTCCCACCGAAGCCCGTCCGACCAAAACCCGTCCGACCACACACCCCGGACCGGATCCCACGACCCCACCACCCCCAAGCCCCTACCCCCACACACTCACGCCCCGCGCCCCGCGCACCCGCACCCGCACCCGCACCCGCACCC
>NZ_WWJX01000790.1 GCF_009865215.1 Streptomyces sp. SID3343
GCGTGCGAGGTCGGCGGCGGGCAGGGTCCACGCGGTGTCCAGGGTGTCCAGCGCGACCGGGCCGCCGTGCCGCCACGCGGCGACCGCGCGAGGGAGGGCGGGGGTGCGCAGGTTGTCCTGTACCGCCGGGGCGTCGTGGGTCGCGGCCCAGCGCACGGTATCGGGCCAAATGCCCAAGGGCGCGGCGCAGATGCCCGCGAGCAGTTCGCCGGCCCGGCCGGCGGCGTCGACGACCAGGAGTTCGAGCGCGCCCGCGGGGATGCCCGGAGCGGTCGCGAACTGCGGTGCCGAGAAGGCGGGTTCGCCGGGCGGATCGGTCGGCAGAGCTGCGGCCGGTCGATACGCCTCGCGTGCCGAGACACCCGCCGCAGCCGATGTTCGGGGTGAGCGCGTACCGAGATCGCGCAGCCGATCCACGAACGTCCGCTCGTCGCGCCCGCGCATCAACAGCAGCAGGAACGGATCCTCGTCCAGCAGCCAGGCCGTCTGATAGCACAGCGCGGCGGCGTGCCGGCACGGCAACTCCCAGTCGGGACAATCACATTCGGGTTCGAGGTCACCCACGCCCGGCAGCAGCGGCACGTCCGCGTCGGCAGCGGCGGCCACCAGTCGGCGCGGCATGTCGCGGTCCAGCAGAGCCGCGATGTGCCCGGCCTCGACCGCGACTTGGGCCAGGAAGCGGTCCCATTGCGCGTCGTCGAACCGCTCGACGAAAACGACCGTGGTGTACTGCGTACCGTCCGCGTCGTGCACCGGTGCGGAGATCCGGCCGACGCCGACCGTGATCGGCCCGACCCGGCCCGAGCCGGCGTACGCGCGACCCTTGCGCAGGGGTTCGTTCGCGAGCGCGGCATCCTCCACCGCGTCGGTCCAGGCGCGGCCCCACCACGTCCGCCCTCCCACGCTTCGAGACTTCTGCGGGGCGAAGGCCGGGAACCCCCGGGCGGCAACGGAGTTCATCGGGCGCTCCTCAGTTCGACCAGGTTTGCGAGATCGGTGTCGGAGAGTTCGGTCAACGCGGCCTCGCCGGCGGACAGTACGGAGTCGGCGAGTGCCCGCTTGTCGCGCAGCATCTCGGCGATCCGGTCCTCGATCGTGCCTTCGGCGATGAAGCGGTGCACCTGAACGGGACGGGTCTGGCCGATCCGGTACGCGCGGTCGGTGGCCTGCTCCTCGACGGCGGGGTTCCACCAGCGGTCGTAGTGCACGACGTGGTCGGCGCGGGTGAGGTTGAGACCGGTGCCGGCCGCCTTGAGGGAGAGCAGGAAGACCGGCACCTCGCCGTCCTGGAAGCGTTGGACCAGTTCCTCCCGGCGGGGCACCGGGGTGCCGCCGTGCAGGAGTTGGGCGGTGACGCCGCGCGCGGCGAGGTGTCGCTCCAGGAGCCTGGCCATGGTCACGTACTGGGTGAAGACCAGCACCGCGCCGCCCTCGGCGAGGATCGTGTCCAGGAGTTCGTCGAGCAGTTCCAACTTGCCGGAGCGGCCGTCGAGGACGGGCCTGCTCTCCTTGAGGTACTGCGCGGGGTGGTTGCAGATCTGTTTGAGACCCGTCAGCAGCTTGACGATCTGCCCCCGCCTGGCCATGCCGGTGGCGTCCGCCAACTCGGCCATCGCCTCGCGGACGGCCGCCTCGTACAGGCCCGCCTGTTCGCGCGTGAGCGACACCGGCTGGTCGGTCTCGGTCTTGGGCGGCAACTCGGGCGCGATGCCCGGGTCGGACTTGCGCCGGCGCAGCAGGAAGGGCGCGATCAGCCGGCCGAGCCGCTCGGCGGTCGCGCCGTCGCGGTCGGCCTCGACGGGCTTGGCCCAACGTCGGCGGAACGCGGTGAGCGTGTCGAGCAGGCCGGGCGTGGTCCAGTCGAGGATCGCCCACAGCTCGGACAGGGTGTTCTCCACGGGTGTCCCGGTGAGCGCGATCCTGGCCTGCGCGGGGATCATGCGCAGTGCCTTCGCGGTGCCCGACGTGTGGTTCTTGACGTGCTGCGCCTCGTCGGCGACGACGAGGGACCAACCGGGCTCGACGGCGGCCAGGCGCGCGGTGTCCAGGCGCATCGTGCCGTAGGTGGTGAGCACGAAGCCGTCGCGCAGGTCGTCGAGCGAGCGCGCGGCGGCGTGGAAGCGGCGCACGGGGGTGCCCGGGGCGAACCGCTTGATCTCGCGCTCCCAGTTGCCCAGCAGCGAGGCCGGGCACACCACCAGGGTGGGCCCGGCGGTGCCCGGGTCGGTCTGCCGATGCAGGTGCAGCGCGATCAACATGACGGTCTTGCCCAGGCCCATGTCGTCGGCGAGACAGCCGCCGAGGCCGAGCGAGGTCATCCGGTCCAGCCAACGCAGGCCGCGTAGTTGATAGTCGCGCAGGGTCGCGGCCAAGGTCTCGGGCTGGGTGATCGGTTCGCCACCGGCGTCGGGGTCGGCGATGCGGGCGCGCAGTTCGTCGAGCCACGACGACGTGCCCACCTCGACCGCGTGGCCGTCGACCTCGGTGGTGCCGGTGAGGGCCGCGGTGAGCGCCTCGATCGGGGTGAGGGCCTTGATCGAGCGATCACGGGCCTTGGCGGCGAGAGCGGGGTCGACCAGGACCCACTGATCGCGCAGGCGCACGATCGGTCGGTGCGACTCGGCCAGGAGGTCCATCTCGGCGGCGGTCAACGGCCGGTCGCCGAGCGCGAGTTGCCAGTCGAAGCCGAGCGGGGTGTGGCCGCCGAGGAAGGCGCGCAGGTCGCTCGGCGCGGCGTCGGCGCCGCCGATCACGGCCGTGGCGGTGAGCGAGCGGACGAGATCGCGCGGCCAGTGCACGTCCACCCCGGCGGCGGCCAGTCGCGCGGTCGCGGCG
>NZ_WWJX01000791.1 GCF_009865215.1 Streptomyces sp. SID3343
GGGTGGGGGCGGCAGGGGCGTGGGTGAGGTTGTGAGGGGGTGACGTTGATGGGATTTGTGCGTTGTTCGGTCTGGGTGACGGGTGGCCGCCGGTGTCGGGCGGGAATTCGTGGTCGTTTGGCCTTGGTGGGTTGGTGTTTGGGGCTGCGGGTGTGGGGTGGTTGCGTTGGGAGGGGTTTCCACCGGCGCCGCTTGTTGCGGGTGGGGGCGGCAGGGGCGTGGGTGAGGTTGTGTGGGGGGTGACGTTGATGGGATTTGTGCGTTGTTCGGTTTGGGTGACGGGTGGCCGCCGGTGTCGGGCGGGAACATGTGCGCGCTGCGGCGTCGGTGGTGACGTGGGGGGATCCGCGTCGCGGAGCGCTGGGGATGCCGGCGGAGGCGTCCGTGGGGGCGGGCGCCTCCGGCGGGCGTAGCGTTGGTTGGTGCTTTTTTGTGGGGCGGGGGTTACTGCACGGTTTGCGTTTCCGTGCAGGCCGGTGCCGGTGCCGGGAGGTCGCGGATCAGGACCGCGCCCTCGTCCGGGTCCGTCGCCACGAAGGCCAGGCCGGTCGTGACGCCCGGTTCCGGGGTGTACTCGATGTCCCAGCCGGCGATGCCGACTTCGGTCAGGGACCGCTCGGCGAGGACGCGGGCGTCGGCGACGGTCAGGCACAGACGGCTTGCCTCGGAGCCGCCGACCAGCCTGGCCAGGCGCCGCACCTGCTCGATCGTCGCGCCGTGGTAGGTCGCGGTGTTGTCGGGCACACCCATTTCCAAGGCGATGCACGCGTCCGGTGCGTCGAGATCCGCGGGCTTCGGCATCACCATCAGGCCGCCGTCTTCCTTCGCCGTGCACGCGACCAGAACCGGCACGGTCGCCGCGCCGGGCGCGGCGCTGCCCGGCAGGGACGTCCGGCGCGCGGTCTCGGTCATGTCCGGCCAGTACCGCGCGCACGCCTGCTCCGGGGTCTGCCCGGCCTCGATGTGCGCCCCGTACAGGAACTGCGGCTTGGCCGTGTACTCCCACGAACACGACGCCTGTGTCGGGAACTTGGGGCGCACCGGCGTGTCGTCGATCAGCACCGCGGCGGCGGTCGCCCCCGCGACCGCGAACACCGCGACGGGCGCACCGATGCGCCACCCCAGGCGCCTGCGCCGAGACGCGGCCGCTTCCGGGCGGTCGGCGCCCGCGCCCTCGAACTCGCGCAGGAGAACCGCGGACATCGCCTGTGCTCGGTCGTCCGGCATGCTGCGCTCGGCGGGCGCAGGCAACAGCGCGGCGAGTTCGGCGCGCTCCGTGGCGTCGATGTCGGTCGGGTTGTTCGTCATCGGAGATCCTTTCCGAGCCGGGAGGCGGCGGGGATTGGGCGGCCTGCGGGCCGCGCTGCGGGGACGGGGTACGGTGCGGCTTCGCCGGGCGAGGGCGGGGCGCCCTGCGCCTGCGGCCCGAGCATGCGCTTGAGCTTGGTGCGGGCTCGGGAGAGCCGGGAACGCACCGTGCCCACCGGTATGCCGAGCGCTTCGGCGGCCGAGGCGGAGTCGAGGCGCGCCCACACGCACAGCGCGAACACCTCGCGTTCCGATCGGCGCAGTTTCGCGAGCGATTGCCGGATCTTCGCGATGGTCTCGGTGTCGTCGATCCGCCCCACCAGGTCGTCGGCGAAGTCCGGCACCGTCTGGTCGCGCGGCATCCGGGCCAGCGCCGCTTCGTGCCGGCGGCCGGTGCGGCGGACGTTGCGCGCGACGTTCACGGCGATGCCCAGCAACCACGGACGCAGGGACCCGCCTTCGGCGTCGACCCGGTCGCGCAGCCGCCAGGCCTCCAGGAAGGTGAGGGCGACGACGTCCTCGGCCGCGGACCAGTCGCCGGTGGTTCGGAAGGCATGGTTGTAGACGGATTTGGCGTGCTCGGCGAACAGCACTTCGAAGGCGTACGGGTCACCGTCTCTGACCCGCGCTCGCATGTTCATCTCCACGCCCCTGAACTGTCCGCGGGCGCCCGACGCGCTCCCACGATGTGACCCGGGTCACGGAGTGGGTGGGTGAACGACCATCGTCCGCGACATTGCCGCCGGCGTCGGCTTTCCGGCGGCGTCGTTCACACGCGCACTGTCTCGCGGCCGATGTGCGAGGCCGGACGCCGGGGCCGGGCAGCACGGCGAGGCTCCCGATCTATCGGGGTGCGCCGGTGCCGAGTCCGAAGCGTTCGTACGGGCCCGTATGGGGCCCGAACGGCGGCGAAAGTGCCGCGGGGCGGTATCGGCGCGTAGTCGGACACGCACATGGCGCGCATCGCGCGGCCGAGTGGACAAGGGCGGCGACGCGCGGGTCGCGTCGGCGGCGCCGGGCGTGGGGGTGCCCGGCCCGGACCTGCCGGGGGCGGCGGGGAGTTCGCGGAGTCGGCGGTGCGGCTTCGACATGGGCTCGGACGTCTCGGGTCCGGTGCCGGTGGACCCGGGTGTTGTACATCGGTGGCCGCGCCCCCCGCAC
>NZ_WWJX01000792.1 GCF_009865215.1 Streptomyces sp. SID3343
CGGTCGCGGGCGTGAACTGCTCGACGCGCGGGCGCTGCCGGCCGATTGGCAGCGGGCGGATCGGGACCCGGGCTGGCCGACGGCGGTGCTGCGGCGGGCGATGACCACCGGCGAGCCGGGCCGGCCCGAGCCGCCGAGCTATCCGGGCGGGCCGTTCGGCGGGCGCCCGATCGCGTGGCCGGTGCCGAGCGACACGGTGTTGACGCCGGGCCCGGACGGCGCGTTCGCCGTCGATCACGTGGTCTCCGGCACGCTCGTGGTCGACGCGGACGGGCCGCCCGGCGCCGAAGTGGTCGTGCACACCGCCGAGTTCGCGGCGCCCGGTGAGCACGACGCGAGCCTGGCAGTGGTGACGGACGGTACTCGCCGAGTGCTCGAATCCCTCGACTCGTACGGGCTGCGCGGCGTCGTGGTCGAGGCGCCTCCCGGGGTGATCGTGCACGGTGTGTCGGTGCGCGAGCGGACCTATCCGGTGGCCGGCGACGCGTGGTTCGGTTGCTCCGACCCCGTGCTCGAACGGATCTGGCGGGTGGGGCGACGGACCGTGACGCTGTGCTCGGCGGACGCGTACGTCGACTGTCCCACGCGCGAACAGCGGGCCTGGACCGGAGACGCGGTGGTGCACCAACTCGTCGACCTGACGACGAACACCGATTGGCGCCTGGCCCGTTGGCATCCCCGGCTGGCCGCCTCGCCGCGCTCGGACGGGATGCTGCCGATGGCGGTGGCCGGCGACGCCGAGTGGGCCGACTTCACCGTCATCCCGGACTGGGCGCTGCATTGGGTGCACTCGGTGTGGAACCTGTACCGCTACGTCGGCGACCGCGACGAGATCGCCGAGTTGCTGCCGGTCGCCGAGCGGGTGGTGCGCTGGTTCCTCCCGTTCCTGGACGACAGCGGGGTGCCCACCGACGTGTTCGGCTGGGTGATCATCGACTGGTCGGCGGTGCACACCGAGGGCGTCTCGGCCGCGCTGTGCGGGCTGTGGGGGCGGGCGCTGCTCGAATTCGCGGAGATGGCGTCGTGGGTCGGCGACGAGGGCCGGGCCGGCTGGGCGCGGGGGGTGCACACGCGGCTGGCCGAGGGCTTCGAGCGCCTGTGGGACACCGAACGGGGCCGCTACGCCGACTCGATCGCGGACGGCGAGCGGCGCCCGATGGCGTCCCAGCACGGTCAGGCGGCGGCGATCGTGGGCGGGTTGGCGCCGCGCGAGCGGTACGAGCGACTGGTGCGGGTGCTGACCGACGAGGACGACCTCGTGCACGCCGCGTTCAGTGCGCCGGACGCCGCCACGGAGCCCGGCTCGGACGCCGAGGTCGGCGGCGCGCACCTGCGGGCGGGGCCGCCGAAGCCGTGGTGGGACACCGGGCGCCAGGTGGTACGGGCGCAGCCGTTCTTCCGCTACGTCGTCCACGACGCGCTCGCCGTCGCGGGCCGGGCCGACCTGATCGCGGGCCTGTGCCGGGACTGGGCCGCGCTCCTGCCGCGAAGCGACACGTCGTGGAGCGAGACGTGGTACGGAGGCACGGTCAGCCACGGTTGGTCCTCGACCCCGACCCGCGACCTGATGACCCGCGTCCTGGGCGTCGAACCGGCCGAACCGGGCTTCACCACCGCCCGGATCGCCCCGGCGCTGGGCGCCCTGGCCCACGCCGCAGGCGCGGTCCCCACCCCGGCCGGACTACTCACCGTGGACATCACGCCGACCCTGCTCACCGTGAACAGCCCGATCCCGTTCACCCACGCCAAGCACACCTATCCGCCCGGCCACCACACAATCCCCCACGAAGGCTAACCACCGACCTCAATCGCCGGCCGGGCTGATTTCAGCCCAGCCGGCGCTTGAGGCCACCCCACCCGGCGAACGCCCGACCACAACCAGCCCACCCAAACCAACCCAGCCCGTCCGGCGCTTGAGG
>NZ_WWJX01000793.1 GCF_009865215.1 Streptomyces sp. SID3343
GCCCCGTGCTCGGGCGCGTCGAGTCGACGGGGCGTCCCGCACCCGCTCCCCCCGGGGCCGCGGTGCGTGACCGCCCGGCTCCCGGGGAAGGTGCAGCATGGCAGGATTGCGCCGGTGAGGATTCCCGCGCTACGTCGTCGACGGCACTCCGAGGACACCGGTTCGTTCGCCCGGGTCGATCGGCGTACCAAGGACCTCACCAAGCGGCTCCGGCCGGGAGACGTCGCGATCATCGATCACGGTGACCTCGACCGGGTCGCCGCCGAGGCCCTCGTGAAGTGTCGGCCCGCCGCCGTCGTCAACGCCTCCGCGAGCATCAGCGGGCGTTATCCCAACATCGGGCCGCAACTGCTCGTCGAGGCGGGCGTGCCGCTCCTCGACGAGGTCGGCGGGAGCGTGCTCGACCGCATCCGCGAAGGCGAACTCGTCCGGGTCGAGGACAACGTCCTCTACCGCGGCGACTCGCCCGTCGCCATCGGCACCCTGCTCGACGCCGAGTCGGTGCGGGTCGCGATGGAGAAGGCCCGCGAAGGGCTCTCCGAGCAGATCGAGGCGTTCGCCGAGAACACCCTCAAGTACATCCGCGAGGAGCGCGAACTGCTCCTCGACGGCGTCGGCGTCCCCGAGATCCGCACCCGGATCGACGGTCGCCAAGTGCTCATCGTCGTCCGCGGCTACCACTACCGCGAGGACATCGCCGCGCTGCGGCCGTACATCCGCGAGTACCGCCCGGTCATGATCGGCGTCGACGGTGGCGCCGACGCGCTGCTCCAGGCCGGCTACAAGCCGGACATGATCGTCGGCGACATGGACTCCGTGTCCGACGCGGCGCTGCGCTGCGGCGCGGAGATCATCGTGCACGCCTACCGCGACGGTCGCGCGCCCGGCATGGAACGGCTCGACGAACTCGGCGTCGCGGGCATCTCGTTTCCCGCCACCGGGACGAGCGAGGACATCGCGATGCTGCTCGCCGACGACGGCGGCGCGAGCCTGATCGTCGCGGTCGGCACCCACCTGACCCTCGTCGAGTTCCTCGACAAGGGGCGGGCCGGCATGGCCAGTACCTTTCTCACCCGGCTGCGCGTCGGCGGCAAACTCGTGGACGCCAAGGGCGTCAGCCGCCTGTACCGCAGCCGCATCTCCACGACATCGCTGCTCATGCTGTGCCTGGCCGCGCTCGTCACCATCGCGGTCACCGTGCGCGTCACCCCGCTCGGACGTGCGTACTTCCACGTGTTCGGCGCACAGTGGGACGCCTTCGTCTATTGGCTCCAGGGACTGTTCAGTTGATCGACTTCCGCTATCACGTCGTCTCCATCATCGCGGTCTTCCTGGCCCTTTCGGTCGGGCTCGTCCTCGGTGCCTCCTTCCTCAAGGAGGCCGCCGTGTCGGGTCTGGACACGCAGGTACAGGACCTGGCCCGCAACAACGAGGGGCTGCGTCGGGAACTCGACCGGGCGAACTCCGGCCAGAAGTACCTCAACGGGGTCGTCAGCTCGATGGTCGAGCCGGCCGTCGCCGGTCGGCTCAAGGGCCACAAGGCCGTCGTCGTCTCGCTGCCCGGCGCCGACGCCAAGATGACCGAGAGCATGGTCAAGCTGCTCGGCAGCGCCGGCGCCACGGTCACCGGCCAGGTCTCGGTCAAGGGCGCCTGGACCGACCCCAAGCGCGAGGCGGACCTGGTGACCGCGCTCGGGCCGACGGGCGCGACCACCACGAGCGGCTCGGCGACCGACCGGGCGGCCAAGGTGCTCGCGGGCGCGATCACCGAGCAGCAGCCGCCGACCGGGACCGGGACCGGCGCCGGGACCGCCTCGGCGCCCGCGACCACCGCGCCGCCTTCCACGCCGCC
>NZ_WWJX01000794.1 GCF_009865215.1 Streptomyces sp. SID3343
GACGTGGATCTTCTTGGCGCCCGGTGGGACGGCGAAGACGTGGTCACCGTCCTGATCGAAGACCTTCTGGCGCTTCTCGGCCGGAGCGGCTGCACCGGCGGGGGAGGGGGAGAGCAGCGCGAGCGGCAGGACGGTGACGGCGAGGGCACCGAGGAGGGAACGATGTGGGCGCACAGGGAAGATCCTTCGCGGGAGAGGGGATCCGAACCCTGACCAACGACCGATCGGGCGGGAGGAAACGACGAGGGTCGGCCCGGTGGCATCGGCGAGATCTGCCGGCAACCGTGCCCCGGCGGGACCCACCACCCCCACACCGTCAGCGGAGGGATGAAGCTTGGCGCGCCTTCGACCCGGACCGACAGAACCCTCGACAAGGTTCATCGTCCCGGCGCAGCAGGCACTTTCCCGTTACCGCCCATGATCGGGACGGGCTCCACGTGCAAGCCCGAGGCCAAGCGATCACTCGACCTGCGGTGTCACAACCCGACGGTCACCGGACTCCGATGACAACGCTCGATCTTCGCTGCGGCAGGTCACGAAATGCAGAAAGCCCGCCCGACCCCAACGGTCGAAACGAAATTCGTCGATTCGACTCGGGCCATCTCAAGAACGGCCCGGACTGCCGGCCTCGGTTCCCTGCGAGACGGGCTCAGTTCGCGTCCGCACGTGCCTGTTCGGCGCGGACCGCTGCCGAGTAGGCGGCGATCCGCTCCTTCTCGAGGTTCTTCAGCTTTGTGTCGTCCTTGTACTGCGGCTGAAGCGTGACACCCGGGGCGTTGTCGTACTCCTTGACGTACTTGGCGATGAGCTTCTTGTATTGCGTCTTCTGCGGGCCGCAGACCTCGTCACGGGTGTGGTCGTTGAGCTGGCGGACGCCGAGCAGGTCCTGCCGTGCCTGGGCGTAGGGGTTCTTCTTGCCGTTCCAGCTCATGGGCGACAGCGTCTCGATCTTCATGACGTCGGCGTAGAACGTGCCGCTGCGGTGCTCCTTGGCGCACACGAAAGCGCTGATCTCACGCACTGTCAGCGGTCCTGGTTCGGCGGAAGCGGGAACGGCCAGGAGCAGCGGAGGTACGACAGCCGACAGCGCAACGATGATGCGGGCGATCTTCGGTGTGGGGGTCATGCGCTGTCAACGATCTTGACCGGTAGCGGTCACATCCCACGCGCGGACGCGGACGCGGCTGCGCGAGCCGTGGCCGGCTTCCCGGACGTGGCTGCCCGCTTCGGCACCGAGGGGCACGCTTCGCCGGAGAGGACCAGGGCCTGTCGCCGCGGCGCCATGGGGACACGATCAGGGTGTGGGTCGCTCGCGCGCGGCCCGGGCGGCCGTTGACCGCTGCGGCCGCCGGGGCGACGGCGAGCAGGGTGGCGACCGTCGATGCGACGGCCGGGAGCAAAGGCCGCCTCGTCGGTCGAGGTGATCAAGTCGGCCCCGTCGCCGGTGGGGCGAACCCACAGGGCACGGTCACGCTTGTACAGACAAAGCACCGGCGCGTGAGGATTGTCGTAGAGGACGGTCCCGTCACGGGCCGGGTGTCGGCGTGCGGCCGTGCTTGCGGGCGAACTCCGCTCCGACGGCCCGGGCAGACTCGGCGCTCTCGTCGCGCGACATCGGGCGGTTCCCGAGCGGACGGCCTGCGGTTCGGGTGTACTTGACTTTGCTCGTGAGGACCGCGAGGACCACCGGCGGTTCGTACGGGGGTTCGGGAACCAGGTACGGCGTTGACGGGGGTCGGCCGACGGTGAAGGAATTGGCGGCGGGCGATCCCGTCGAACTGGGCGGGTACCGCCTGGTCGCGGTGCTGGGCAGCGGCGGTATGGGGCGGGTCTACCTGGGGCGCAGCCCGGCCGGGCGGGCCGTGGCGGTCAAGGTGGTGCACGCGCGGGTTGCGCGCGATCCGCGTTTTCGGGCGCGTTTCGCGCGTGAGGTGCGGGCCGCCCGGCGGGTGGACGGCGCGTTCACGGCGTCCGTTCTCGACCACGACGCCGATGCCGCGCGGCCGTGGTTGGTGACCGTGTATCTGCCCGGGCTGACGCTCGCCGAGGCGGTACGACGGCACGGTCCCCTGCCGGATTCGGCGACGCGGTTGCTGGGGGCGGCGTTGGCGGAGGCGTTGGCGTCGATTCACGCGGCCGGGGTGGTGCATCGGGATCTGAAGCCGGGCAATGTGCTGCTGACCCGTGAAGGGCCGCGGGTCGTGGACTTCGGGATCTCGCGCCTGGCGGACGAGAACGCCATCACGTCGTGGGGGGCGCTGGTGGGCACACCGGGGTATCTGGCGCCCGAGTTCCTGTCGTCGGGGGTGGTCTCGCCGGCGGGGGACGTGTTCGCGTTGGGCGGTCTCCTGCTGTTCGCGGCCACGGGTGAGGAGCCGCACGGCAGCGGGGCGATCTCGGTGTTGCTGGAACGGACGTTGCGTGGGCAGTCGCGGTTGGACGTGTTGCGCACCGTGTTGCCGCACTCGCGGGTGACCGAGTTGGTCGCCGCGTGCCTGTCCCGATCGCCCGAGCAACGGCCCACCCCCCGCGAGGTGTTGACCCGACTCGCGGCGGATCCCGACGAGATCGACGGGCTCGACTGGTTACCCGAGGGCCTGGCCCGCGGTGTCGTGGTCGAGGCCGCGGCCGCCGATCGGACCCTGGCCGCGGTCCGGGGCAAGCGGTCGGCGCTGGGCCCGGGCGGGTGGCGCCGACCCGGTCGTCGGGCGTTCCTGGTGAGCGCGGTGGCGGCCGCCGGCGCGGGGGCGTACGGGATCACGCTGTCGCGCCGGCGGCGGCACCGGCCCGCGAGCACGTCGATGCCCGAGTCTTCGGTCGGAACCGTGTGGGTGAGCAAGGTTCGAAGTGCGCGGACGATCGTCGTCTCGGGTCAGGTCGTGTACGTCGTCGGGGAGGGTCTCACCGCCATCGAAGCGGTCGGCGGGGGCCGCCTGTGGGATCGCGAGAAGGGCCCGTTTCCGAACGGGATCGTGGCGCAGGCGGACGGCGCGGCCCTGTTCGGCGGCGACGGCCGGAACCTGTACGCCTTGCACGCGGGAACGGGGCGGCCGCTTGCCGACTGGCAGGTCCCCGAGGTCGGCGTGGTGGGCCGGCCGGCGCTGTGGGGGCCGCGAGTCTTCGTGTGTGACGGTACGGGCCGGTTGACCGGCTGCGACCGCAACGGGGGCATCCGGATCACCACGGACCTGGCCGGGATCGGGCCGTACCCGGACCGGGCACCGGACGTCGCGGTGGCCGGCGACACGCTGTACGTGCCGTTCCAAGGACTACGAGCGCTCGATCCCGCCGACGGGCGGGTCAAGTGGTCCTTCGCCTCGGGGTCGTCCGGTACGGCGACGGTGCGCGACGACACGGTCTACCTCGTCGCCGACCAGAGACTGTGGGCGCTGGACCGGGCCGGCCGGATGCGCTGGTCCTTCGCGCTGCGGAGCCGGGCCGGTGCCGCGCCGACCGTCGTCGGCGGCGTGGTCTACGTCGGTGACGAGTCGGGACTGCACGCGCTGGAGGCCACGACGGGGGCGCACCGATGGCGGTTCGCGACCGGAGGTCCCGTCACGTCCTCGCCCGTCGTCCTGGACGACACGGTGTACACCGGGGCGGATCGCGATCGCGTGTACGCGGTGGCCACCCGGGACGGATCGGTGCGCTGGACCTACCCCGCCGGGCGGCAGGACACGTTGGGCCTGGGGGTGTTCGGTCGCACGCTCGTGGCCACGCTCGACGGATCGGAGGTACGAGCGCTGCGGTTGTGATCCGCCGAGTCGGCCCGCCGTCGACCCGGAACCAACCGGGTAAGCCTACGGATACGGGCTGCCGCCCACGCGGGCGGAACGGACCGAAGCGGCACCGTCGCGAACCGGTGGCAGCCCGTCGGGGCCGAAGCCGCGGCAGCGAAGTCACGAAGGCAGATCCCGAAGTGCCAAGCCGCAAGGGCACATCCGCCGTAGCGAGATCGCGAAGGCACATCCGCCGAAGCGAAGTCACGAAAGCAGGCCACGAAGCAGGCCACGAAAGCAAAGCCGCGGAAGTGAAGTCGCCGCAGACAACGGAGGAGGCCGGTGGAAGCGCTGCGTGCACAGGACCCGCGTCGGGTGGGTCCGTACCGGTTGACCGCCCGCCTGGGCGAGGGAGCCACCGGGGAGGTCTTCCTGGGGGTGTCCGCGGGCGGTCTGAGCGTCGCCGTCAAGGTGATCCACGACGGCTTGGCGGAAGAGCCCGACTTCTGCGCCCGATTCGTCCGTGAGACGGCGGCCGCGCGGGCGGTCGGCGGCGCGTTCACGGCAGCGGTGGTGGACGTGGGTGATCTTCCGCGCCCGTGGATGGCGAGTGTGTACCTTCCGGGCCTGCCGCTGGATCAAGTACTGGCCAAGCACGCGCCGTTGCCCGCCGACACGGTCCGGGTGCTCGAAGCCGGCTTGGCCGAGGCGCTGGTGGCGATCCACCGCGCCGGCGTGGTGCACCGCGACCTCAAGCCCTCGAACATCGTGCTCACCGAAGACGGGCCGCGGATCCTCGACTTCGGCATCGCTCGGGTGACCGGACTGGAGACCCTCACCGGGGCGGTCGACCTCCTGGGCACCCCGCCGTATCTGTCGCCCGAGCAACTGGAGGGCGGTACCGTCACCCCGCAAAGCGACGTCTACGCGCTGGGCGGAGTGCTGTACCACTGCCTGACCGGCACACCTCCGCGCGGACCGACCGGAAACGGCGCGCTCGCCCGCACGGAACCCGATCCCGGACCCGGTCCCGATTTCGATTTCGATCCCGGTCCCGATTTCGATCCCGGCCCCGGTCCCGATCCCGGTCCCGGTTTCGATCCCGATCCCGGTCCGCTCGGTATGGACGCGATCCTCGATCCGAAGCTTCGCGCGATCACCGCCGCGTGCCTGACCGAGGACGCGGCCGCGCGACCCACGCCGAGCGAGTTGATCCCCGCGCTGATCCCCGACGAAAGCGTTCGCGCGTTGTGGCTCACCACCGTCTCGGTCCCGACTGCCGCCACCGGCTGGTCGCCCGGGGGCAGGACGTCGGGGGCGGCGAGGTGGTTACCCGCCGCCTTGGCCGAGGAGATCGCCGTCGCCCACACCACTGCCGCGATATCGATGTCCGAGTCCGGCCTTTCCGGGCCGGAGCCGGTATCCACCTCGGCCGACGGCCCGTTCCCGGCGCCGGACGGCGGGCCGCCCACACATCGCCGGGCACTCACCCGCCGCGGCCTGCTCGCGGCGGTCACCGGTCTCGCGGGCGCCGCGATCGGAGCGCGGATCGCCACCTCGCGTTCGGGAGGGGGGGTCGACCCATGATTCGCGGCTGCGGTGGAGCGCCCCGGGGTTCGGCGTGCCGTTCGCGGTGCGCGAAGGCCGCTTGTACGTGGACGGGGTATACGGAGACCTGCACTGTCTTCGCGCGGACAACGGCAAGTCCCTGTGGCAACGGCCGTCCGACGAGAAGAATCGCAACGTCCGGGGAGACCGCCCGTCCGGTGAGGTGGTCTTCGCGCCGGACGGCACGATCCTGGCCCGCTCGGCCGGCGACCTGGTCGCCATCGATGCCGCAGGCGGGGAGATTCGCTGGCGGGTGGAGCGTCCGTGTGACGTCAACGCGCATCCCCGCGTCGCCTACGCCACCGGCTTGGTGATCGACAATGGTCTCGACCGCGAGAGCCGAGTGGCGGGGACGTACGCGGACTTCGCCCACCGCCCGCACGGGGATGCGGCCTGGCGTCACGTGCTTGCGCCTGCCGCCGCGGCCCGGACCCGACCGACGAACGGGGTCCGCGACCCGGTACGGATCGAACGTCGGTTCGGATCCGTCGCCGAGGATTGGAACGACACGTCGCCGACGACGCCGGAACGACACGAGTCACGCGGCAACCCGGTCGCGTCCGCCGGACTGGTCTTCACCACCGAGATCGTCCGCAGGGGTGCGGTGTACCTCGAGGCGTTCGTGGTCGCGCTCGACACGGACACCGGCGAGCCGCGGTGGCGATGTCCGATCCCGCCCGCCGTCCACCCCTCGACGCCGGTCGTGGTCGACGGCACGGTGTACCTCACCGGCGACAACTTCCGCGTCCACGCCCTGGATTCGGCGACCGGACGGGTCCGCTGGAGCGCGCTGCCCGAGCTCGCGCCGACCTTGCGGTTGCCCGCCGCCGAGGACGGAATCCCGTACGACGTCAATCACACGGACGCCTCCCCCGTGGTCTCCGGCGGCATCCTCTACCTGGCCTCGCACGACGGCATGCTGCGCGCCTACCGAACGAACGACGGCACGCCCTTGTGGTCGCTGCGCACCGGCGCCTCGGACGAGCCCACGTCCGCCGTCGGGACCAGAGCCCATCCGCTTCCGGTGGTCGACGGGGGAATCGTCTACGTCTACGCCGAGGAGGATCTCGTGGCGCTGGAGAGCCAGGACGGCCGGGTTCGCTGGCGGGCCTCGACGGGATGGGCCTCCGTGTATCCGGCCCCGGTGCTCGCCGGCGGCCTCGTGCACGCCCCCACCGACAACGGGGTGATGTCCCTGGACCCCGTCGACGGCCGCCGGGTGCGTCACCTCGACGTCGGCGGGCGGGCACGGGGGCTGATCGCCGGCCCGGAGACGCTCTACATCGGCGGACCCGACGGGATACACGCGGCCGATCTGCCGTAGCCGGGCAACACGGAACGGGTCGGCGGGAGAAGCTGCGCTCGGCACGGAAGGCTTCGGCACGGAGGGCTTCGGCACGGAGGGCTTCGGCACGTGACAAGTCGCCATCTTCGGTGGCGGCCCCGGCCCCGCTTCGAAGCCCCGTCCACGGGTTGATCCACTCGAAAGGGTGACCGTCACCGAGGCCCCGGCGTCGGTGTGCTCTCGCCGCCTGGTCGGGACAGTACGGCTCGTACGCCTCCACCGTCCGCTGCCGTCCTCGACGGCGGAGCCGTTCACGGCGGTAAGCGGTCGGGGTCGGGGTCGGCGTAGCCGTGCGAGGTGCAGTGCACGGGCCCGAACACGGCGACCGGCCGGCGGAG
>NZ_WWJX01000795.1 GCF_009865215.1 Streptomyces sp. SID3343
GATGGTGCGCCGCCGCGGGCTGCCCGGCTCCGAGCGGCACACCGCGCTGCGCGAGGCACAGGCGGCGAACGCCGCGCGGCCCTCGTATCACGCGCTCGCACAGGTCGTCGTCCGCAGGCTCGCCGCGCTCGACCAGTCCACCGGCAGCCCCGACGTCGACGCGCTCACCGGTCCGGTGACCGAGGCCGAGTACGCCGAGAGTGGCACCACCTTCGGCGCGCCCGTCCCGGACGCCATCCGGCGCGTCGTGGAGACCGCCCATCGCGCACCGATCGCCGTCCTGATCGAGCGCGGCGTGGTGCCTTCGGCGGAGGTACTCGCCGAGTTGGTACCGCAGTTGGTCGCGTCCACCGCAGCGCGGGCGTATCCCGACGAGGCACTGCGGCGCCTGATGACCGCGCACTATCGGGCCTTCCGCAACCGCCGGTCGCTGCTCCTGGTCGACCTACAGCACCAGGTGCGCGTCGACGAACTGCCGTGGGTGCAGGCGGTCGCCCGGCACCGCCGCGACGGCGACGCGTCGCGCGAGGGTGCCCGGATCGCGCTCGGACACCTGGGCGAACTCGCGCTCCAGGGCTTCCCGGCGACGATCCTGCCCAACCGACTCGTCCGCGAGCTGTCCACGCTCGCACGCGACGCCGGGATCGAGGTGCCGTTCGTCGAAGAGCTGGCGGCGGACATCTTCATGGGCCGGTTCTCCGCCAAGTTCCTCCGGGCCGCGGCGCTCGCGGGGGAGGTGCTGCGCGGGTCGCTGTACGAGCGCTACTACGACATCGACTACGCCGAGATCGCGCTGCTCGGCGACGACCTGCCCCGCAATGACCTGCCGGGCGATGCGGAAGTTTCGGCTCCCCGACGCAAGGGCTGGGGATCGGCGAACCGCGACCCGGCGGCAGAATTCGGCACCCTGTGTCAACGGCGCGCCAAGTCGGCCGGTGGCGGCGCCGGCCATCGATGGTCGGCGGCGGGCAACGGGACGGTGATCGAGCAGGCGCAGATCCTCACCACACACAACCTCGCCGCGCTGGTCCGGCCGATCGGGGTGGAACCCGGGCTCTGCTGGGCCGACCTCGCGGCGCGGTGCTTCACGACGGTGTGCCGCCTGGTCGGGTTGGTGCCCACCCAGTCGTGGCCGATGGCCACCATCAAGGACGCCGCCTACGCGTGGCGGCAACTGACGTTTCACCTGTCGATGTGCGGGCCGCGCGAACAGGCGGGCGTACTCGCGTGGTTCGACGACGAACTGGCCCGGCACCCCGACCACGTCGCGGCACGCCTCGCCCCGGCGGTGGCCGGCTTGCGTCTGGTCGCGGCAGGCGGCCGGTTCGACGGCGCCGGCGTGGCGGACGGCGGGCGAGCCCGACGCCTCCTGGGCTGGAGCACCGACGGCCACTGGCTACGGACGGAGCCGGCGACCTC
>NZ_WWJX01000796.1 GCF_009865215.1 Streptomyces sp. SID3343
GCTACGCCTGTCCGGCGACGTCACCTACCACCTTCCGGGCCCCGCGCTGCTCAAGCAGGGCCCGCCGGCCAAGGCCCGCAGCAAGGCCAACGACGACGTGGTCGCCGCGCTGACCCAGGTGTTCCAGCAGTTCAACGTGGACGCGCAGGTCACCGGCTTCTCGCGCGGCCCCACCGTGACCCGCTACGTGATCGAGCTGGGGCCGGCGGTCAAGGTCGAGCGGATCACCGCGCTCGCCAAGAACATCGCGTACGCGGTGGCCAGCGCCGACGTACGGATCATCAGCCCGATCCCGGGCAAATCGGCCGTGGGCATCGAGATCCCCAACACCGACCGCGAGATGGTCAGTCTCGGCGACATCCTGGCCTCGGAGACGGCCGCCGACGACGACCATCCCATGTTGGCCGCGCTCGGCAAGGACGTCGAGGGCCGCGACGTGGTCGCCAACCTCGCCAAGATGCCGCACCTGTTGGTCGCGGGCGCGACCGGCGCGGGCAAGTCGAGCTGCATCAACGGCCTGATCACGTCGATCATGATGCGCGCCACACCGGAGGAGGTGCGGATGGTGCTGGTCGACCCCAAGCGGGTCGAGCTGACCACCTACGAGGGCATCCCGCATCTGATCACCCCGATCATCACCAACCCGAAGAAGGCCGCCGAGGCGCTCCAGTGGGTCGTGCGCGAGATGGACATGCGCTACGACGACCTGGCCAACTTCGGCTTCCGGCACGTCGACGACTTCAACGTCGCGGTCCGGGCGGGCAAGCTCAAGATGCCGCCGGGCAGCGAACGTGAGCCCGCGCCCTACCCGTACCTGCTGGTGATCGTGGACGAGCTCGCCGACCTGATGATGGTCGCCCCGCGCGACGTCGAGGACTCGATCGTGCGGATCACCCAACTCGCGCGCGCGGCCGGCATCCACCTCGTGCTCGCGACCCAGCGGCCCAGCGTCGACGTGGTGACCGGCCTGATCAAGGCCAACGTGCCCTCCCGGCTCGCGTTCGCGACGTCCTCGCTCGCCGACAGCCGGGTCATCCTGGACCAGCCGGGCGCGGAGAAGCTGATCGGCAAGGGTGACGCGCTGTTCCTGCCGATGGGGATGAGCAAGCCGGTCCGCATGCAGGGCGCCTACGTCACCGAGGAGGAGATCGAGGCGGTCGCCCGGCACTGCAAGGAGCAACTGCAGCCGGAGTACCGCGAGGAGATCGTCGCCGCGCCCGAACAGAAGAAGAAGATCGACGAGGACATCGGCGACGACCTCGACCTGCTGTGCCAGGCCGCCGAGCTGGTGATCTCGACCCAGTTCGGCTCGACCTCGATGCTCCAGCGCAAGCTGCGGGTGGGCTTCGCCAAGGCCGGCCGGTTGATGGACCTGATGGAGAGTCGGGGCATCGTCGGTGCCAGCGAGGGATCGAAAGCCCGGGACGTATTGATCAAACCGGATGAAATCGATCAAGTACTGGCCACGTTGCGTGGAGAATGATCCGATTTAAGTGATGATTGTGGGCAGTTGTGATGACGGGTAGCAGTCGTGATGAATGAGGCATAAGGGGCGCGTCGTGTCGATCGGTCAGAGCCTCGCCGAAGCCCGGGAGCGGGCCGGTCTCACCGTGGAACGACTCGGTGAGGTCACCCGCATCAGGCAGTCGATCATCGAGGGCATCGAACGAGACGACTACGGACCGTGCGGCGGCGATTTCTACGCCCGCGGCCACATCCGCACCCTGGCCCGGGCCACCGGCCTGGAACCGGACCCGCTCATCGCCGCGTACGACGCGGAGATCGGCGGCACGAGCACTCCGCGCGCGGCCCAGATCTTCGACTCCCCGCGCAAGTCGGTCGAACACCGCGGACCGAACTGGACCATGGCGATGGTGGTCGCCGTCGTGCTCGTGCTGATCTTCGCGTTCGTCCAGCTCGTCGGCGGACGCCCCGACGACGACGAGAAGACGACCGCCTCGAAGATCACCCCGACCACGCCCGCCCCCAACGCCCCGGCGTCGCCACCGCCGCCCGCCCCCGCCGCGCCCGTCGTGGAAACCCCCGGGTTCCCGAACGACGTCACCGTCGCGGTCGCGGCCGTCGGCGGCCGCAGCTGGGTCCAGGCGACCGACTCCGAGGGCAACGAGATGTTCGAGGCGATCCTGGCCAAGGGCGAGACCAAGGTCCTCACCGACCCGGAACGGATCAAGCTCCAGATCGGCAACTCGGGCGCGGTACGCCTGAACGTCAACGGCAAGGACGTCGGCGTCGCGGGCGAGGACGGCACCATCGCCAAGCGCACCTTCGTCCCCGGCGACCCCACCCCGCAGATGCAGACGAGCCCACCGCAGCCGCAGGCCGGCACGTCACAGACCCCGACGGGATCCACGCGACCGCAGGCGTCCCCCTCGCAGACCTCGACCGGTGGCTCCACGCGATCCCAACCGTCCCCACCGCAGACCTCGACCGGCCCCGCGCGCTCACCGGCGACCTCGCCGCAGAGCCCGACCGGCCCGGCACGGCAGTCGACGAGCGCCTCACCCACCGACACAACCGGTCGGTGAGCCGCGACGGGGCAACCACACGCTTCCCTGCGTCCGGTCCACGGCCGGCTCTGACGTAGGCTTTCCGGCATGTCCGCCCGCGATACCACCCGCCCCGCCGCCCCGGCCGAGAGCCCCTCCGCCCTGCGCACCGTCGCCATGGTCACCCTCGGCTGCGCCCGCAACGAGGTGGACTCGGAGGAACTCGCCGGCCGGCTCGAGGCCGACGGCTGGTCCCTCGTCGAGGACGCCGCGGACGCCTCCGTCGTCATGGTCAACACGTGCGGCTTCGTCGCGTCGGCCAAGAAGGACTCGATCGACACCGTCCTGGAGGCCGCCGACCTCAAGATCGACGGTCGCACGCAGGCCGTCGTCGCGGTCGGCTGCCTCGCCGAACGCTACGGCGACCAGCTCGCGGACGCGCTGCCCGAGGCCGACGCCGTGCTCGGCTTCGACGACTACGGCGACATCTCCGGGCGCCTGCGCTCGATCCTCGCGGGCGAGAGCCACGTGTCGCACGTGCCGCGCGACCGCCGCGCGCTACTGCCGATCACCCCCGTCGAGCGGCAGGCCGCCGTGGACGTCGCGGTGCCCGG
>NZ_WWJX01000797.1 GCF_009865215.1 Streptomyces sp. SID3343
ACCAGGCGGCGCGAGGACAGGTGGTCGAGGTAGCGGCGGGCGGTGGGCCGGGAGACGCCGACGGCGTCGGCGATGTCGGCGGCCGTGGTGGCAACGCCGGTCCGCAGTCGCGCCACGATCGCCTCGAACGTCGCGGGCGCGAGGCCCTTGGGCAGCGGCGGCGTGTCGGAGGTCCGGCGCAGCGCCGCGAACGCCTGGTCGACGTCCTCCTGCCCGGTGGCGGTGGGTCCGTCGGCCGAGGTGGCGGTGATCTGGCGCCGATACTCGGCGTAGCCGTCCAGGCGCTCGCGGAACGCGGCGAACGAGAACGGTTTGAGCAGGTATTGCACGACGCCCAGGGACACCGCGGAACGCACGAGTCGCAGGTCGCGCGCCGAGGTGACCGCGATGACGTCGGCCTCGTGCCCTTGCGAGCGCATGTTTCGACACACCTCGAGGCCGTGCATGTCGGGCAGGTAGAGGTCGAGAAGCACCAGGTCGACCGTGCGGGTGGCCAAGAGGCGCAGCGCCTCGGTGCCGACGCCGGCGACGCCGACGACGTCGAAGCCGGGGACCCGCCCGGTAAAGACGGCGTGGGCTTCGGCGAGCACGGGATCGTCCTCGACGACGAGGGTGCGGATCACGTGTCGTCCCCCGTCGGTACGGCAGTCGGGACGGGAACCCGGGCCGCCGGCACGGTCGTTCGGTCCGGGTCGGGGGGCAGTCGTACGGTGAAGACCGCTCCGCCGCCGTCGGCTCGGCCGACGTCCACGGTGCCCGCGTGGCGCGTCACGATCTGTCGCACCAGAGCCAGGCCGAGGCCGCGTCCTTGGGATCCGTACGGCTCCTTCGTGCTCCAGCCGCGTTCGAACACCCGGGCGGCGAGCGGTTCGTCGATGCCGGCGCCGCTGTCGGTGACCCGCAGCAGCAGGTCGCCGCCGGTCTCGCGGTCCACTCGGACCACGACCTCGACGGTGCGTGGTGGCGGTGCGGACACCGCCGCGTCGATGGCGTTGTCGACCAGGTTGCCGAGCACGGTGACCAGGTCGCGGGGGTCGAAGCCGGTTTCGAGCGGGTGCCACCGGTCGGGTGCTTGTCCCGGGGAGTCCGGGAGGTCTGGGAACCCTGGGGAAACTGGGAAACCTGGGGAACCTGGGGAGTCCGGGAAGCCTGGGGAGCTTGGGGAGGCCGAGGAGTTCGGGGCGGCCGGGGACCCCGCGCCGTCCAAGTCGCCGATCACGGTCAGGTGGACGCCGCGTTCGGCGGCCTGTGCGTGTTTGCCGAACAACAGTGCCACCAGAGTCGGTTCGCGTACGGCGGAGGTCAGCCGGTCGGCGAGGTCCTGCGAGGCGGCCAGTTCGCCGGTGGCGAATCGGATCGCCTCTTCGCCGCGGCCGAGTTCGACCAGGGCGACGACGGTGTGCAGTCGGTTGCCGGCCTCGTGCGCGGAGGCGCGCAGCGCGTCGGCGAAGCCGCGTACCTGGTCGAGTTCGCCGACCAGGGAGCGTAGTTCGGTGTGGTCGCGCAGGGTCGCGACGGTGCGCCCGCCGCGCCGGGTGGGACTGACGTTGACCGCGAGCGCGTGCTCGCCGCTGAGGTGGATCTCGTCGCTGACCGTGCGGCCCGCGGCCAGGGTGGCGGCGAGGGTGCCGTCCAGACCCAGGTCGGCCACGTGCCGTCCTTCCGGCTCGTCCGGCAGCGCCAGCAGCCGCACCGCCTCGTCGTTGGCCAACACGAGCCTGCCGTCCGGGTCGAGCACGATCAGTCCCTCGCGGACCGCGTGCAGCACCGCGTCGTGGTGCTCGTACACGCGCCGCAGCTCGACCGGCCCGAGCCC
>NZ_WWJX01000798.1 GCF_009865215.1 Streptomyces sp. SID3343
CCCGGTCGGTCCTGTACCGCGCGCACGTCGCGGCGCCGGGCCGCGCTCGCTCCCGCCGAGCTGAGGGGACCGGTGGCGATGGGTCGCGGGAAGGGGCCAGCGCGGAGCTGCCCGGTGTGTCTGGGCTGGCTGGTGGTGCACGGCTACCGGGTGTGCGACGGGTGCCGGCCCTGGGCGAGGAAATACCCCGAACGCGGGGTCTGCCCGCGGTGTCGGCACGAGGCACACCTCAACACGGACGGGCTGTGCAAGCCCTGCCTTACGGCAATCCGGGCCGAGGACGACGCCGAGTGGGCGCTGGGGCTGGAGGAGGCGCGGCCGCGGCCGGTCCAGCTCATGGTCGGCGGCACGTACGGCGACCGGTCGATGTCGGCCCGGCCGCTGCGCCGGGCCACCGAGAACGGGTCGAATGTGGGGGCCCAGTGGTGGACGAGGCTCCGGCAGCAGCGGACCGTCACTGCGGGCCGGCCGGTGCTGGAGGCGCAGGTACGCGGTCAGGTCCCCCTGTTCACCGTGTCCCGGGTGCTGGGGGACGCCACGGTCGGCGCGATTGTCGGCCGACCGGTCGGCGGATGGCAGGAGGCCCGTCGGGAGGTCGAGGCGATGGCGGCCGAGCACGGGTTGACCTTGGCCTGGCGGCACAAGGTCGCCGAGATGGTCCGCCTCGCCCTAGCCGTGCGCGAGGCCGAGGGCGCCGAGCGACTGCCCGAGATGATGCTGCGGGACCTGCCGGCCAACGGAGACGCGGTTCGCCTGATCCTGCTGCGGGCGGGATTCTTGGACGAGGCTCCCGAGCCCATGCGGTTCTCCGGGAGGAGTCAACCGGTCCGCACCCCGTACTTCACCGCTCTGGCGCCGCTTCCACCTCGGGCACCGCGCCAGTGCGCCGATTGCCACGCCTGGATCCCCGGCGGCCGGCGGGCCGGTTTCGTCTGTGATCCGTGTCGGCACTGGCGGCAGCGGACGGGACGAGGCCAGTGCTGCCGCTGCGGCCGCGGCGGCCTGGCCCTGCGCGACGACCGCTGCCGCGGCTGCCACCCCTACCGCCTTCTCGACCGGATCCACCCCGCTTCCAGGCGGGCCACGCAACTGGTGATCGGGCTGCCGACCGGCAAGGGTGGACCGTTCGAGGCATTCGGAGTTGGCGCCGGCCAAGAGCCGGACTACGGCGAGTACCGACCTGCCCTGCACATCAGCCGCGGGCAGGAACCGCTGTTCACCACCCGGCGCGACTGGTCCCCGGTGCTGGCCCGCCTGCGGAGCACGCCGCCGGGCGAGCCGCCGCTGACCAAGCCCGCCCGGCGCCTGCTCGAGGACTTCGCCCGCGCCCGCCCGGGACAGCGTCCGGATTACC
>NZ_WWJX01000086.1 GCF_009865215.1 Streptomyces sp. SID3343
AGGCGCGCGCCCTCGCCCATCGCGACCTCGGCCCGGCGCATCGCCCGCAACGGACACGGGCCCGCCTTGCGCCGGCCGTCGGCCGTGGGCCGCTCGGACTGCGCCTCGACCAGGACCGAGATGATCAGCCCGTCGTAGTTGGTGGCGACCCGCGCCGCCTGTCCGTGGTCGTCGCGCAATGCGAGACACATGCCGCACAAATGCGCCATCCACTCGGTCTGCAACTTTTCCGACAGTCGATGCCGGCACGGCCGGATGATCCCGAACAAGTGCTCGCCCCAATTCTCTGACCTGGGTCCCCACCCACAGACGCGTCAGCCTACTGATCGCCCGTCACTCCCGTCGGGACTCGGACCGCGAGCGTGCCCGGCCGCGGCACGAGCCCGGGCGCGCGGGGCC
>NZ_WWJX01000799.1 GCF_009865215.1 Streptomyces sp. SID3343
CGGGCCTCGACCGGCTCGTCGGCGCTCGCCGCCGGTGCCCAGGGCGTGGCGATCAACCCGGCGAGTCGGGTCCACCGCGGCCCGTGCCCCGTCACGAACCGCACCCACGGGCCGAGCCAGTCGGGATCCGACTCCAGGACGGGCACCGCGACCGCGCCGCGGGGCGCCCCGAGCCGCGTCGGCGACCCACCGGCCGGCGCCGACCACGCGTCGATCATCGCGTCGACGAACTCCCAGCGCAGATCGGCGTTGGCGGTGGACGCACCGGTCGCGTGCAGCCGCATGCGCCGCGGGAACAACCCCGTCAGGTGCCACAGCCGTTGCGGCAACGCGTGTACGACGGCGACGGGTTGCCGCCGGCCCCACGTGCGCAGCAGGTCGTGGCCCGCGCCTCGGCGCCAGGCCGGCGCGAAGGCGTCGGTCAGTACCAGGACGATCCGCCGGCCCGACGGGTCGACGAGGCTGCGTGGCGAACGCGGCGGCGAGCCCTTTCCCGGTCCGCGCAGCAGCGCTCCTTCGGGCGCGTCGGCGCCGGTCTCCAGGCGGTACACCTTGAGGTCGCGGAATCCGCCGTAGGTACGCAGCATGTGGGCGAGCCGGGCTGCCTCCTCACGCCACACCGCCATCTGCGGCGCGGCGTCGACGACCAGGGCCAGTTCCCATCGCCGTTCGGACGCGGCGCGCAGCACGGGCGGCAACCACGGTGCCTCGGCGAAGCGTTCGGCGGTCGCGTCCTCGTCCACCTCGAAGGCGTCGGGCGCGTCGAGCCGATCGCGCAGCGGGCGCAGCAGGCGGCTCATCGCGGGCGCCGCCAAGCGCGTCCGGGGGCTCGCGGGCTCGCGGGCTGGGACGCGCACGAGGCCGTGCGTGTCCGGCTCGTGGGGCGGTCGGGTGGTCGTGTTCGGGGGGCGACTTGCGTCGAACGGGTGGCGGAAGTCCGGTTCCGGGCC
>NZ_WWJX01000800.1 GCF_009865215.1 Streptomyces sp. SID3343
GGAAGGTCGCCGGACGCCACGAGTCGACCCAACGCCCGCGCGGCCCGTACGAGTGCCGCGTTGCGACCACCCTCGGCGGTGCCCGCGACGTTCGCGGTCTCGTTGCGCAGCGCGGCGGCCGCGTACGCGCTGGTGTCGCGTGGGATCGGTGTGGGCACCGTGCGGCGGGTCACCGGGGCGGGTCGCAGCAAGGCGAGCAGCCAATCCGGCAGCGGTGTCACGTCGCCGTCACGGTTGATCGTGTAGGGGCGGGCGCCGATGATGCTGCCTGCGGCGATGACGTATCCGCCGTGTGCGCGCGTGTCGACCTTCCATCCGTGTTTGCCCACGGTGCTGGGCAGGCCGGGTCCGTCCGGGGCGAGGAAGTACAGGTGTTGGCCGCCCGAACGTGTGGTCACGGTGAACGTCGCGTCCGGGAACGACGCTTCGGCGCGCGTGGCCAGGATCGCGAGCACGTCGGCACCGTCGCCGATGTTCTCGTTCGCCCATGGTCCTTTCGGGACGTCGTCCTCGTTCTTGGGCTTGTCGAGGTCCACGACGACCAGTCCGCTCGGGCCGGTGGCGAGCCCGATGTTGTAGGGGGCGTGGTCCCAGCACCGCGCGATGCGCTCGGCGTCGGTGGTGGCGCGTGTCTCCCAGTCCTTGACGGCCGGGCGCTTGGCGCCGGGCACGAGAGGGAAGACGCGCCAACCGCGCTCGGCAGCGGACAACGCTGCGGTCTTCAGCGGGTTGTCGTCGGGGGCGAGCGGCGGCGTTTCCCGCAAGGGCGAGCCGGGGGCGTGGGCGGGGCAGAAGTAGCCGTTGACGTAGCGGCGCAGTCCCTCGGTTACGGGGCACGGGTTGGTTGTCCAGCGTGAGCAGACCACAGTGCGTTTGGGGGTCGGGTTCGGTCGGGTCATGGTGTCCCTCCGGTCCGGTGCCGTACGGGCGCCCGTCATGGCGCCCGTACGGGCATGTCAGGGGTGGTGTGCGCTATGCGGCGGACGCGGCCTGCTCGGCGTGCGCGGTGAGGAACTGACGGCCGATCAGGTGGGTGTAGGCGGGTGGGATCGCTTCGGCGATTTCGCGGCGGATGTCGGTCCAGTCGATGCCCATGGCGGCCTGCCACTGGGCGACGGTGCCCTTGCCCCCGCCGTCGCCGTAGACGGCGAAATACGGGCCGGTGAACCACTCGCCGTGGCGCATCCCCGCGACGCGTCCGCGGTGCGGCCGGTGCGCGGGTGCGGTCACGGTGAAGCCGTGGACCTCGAAGTAGCGGTGTCGGATAACGGCGAGATCGAACATCTCGCCGCACAGCCGCACGTCGCGCCGTAGTTCGGCGCCGGCGACGTTCTCGATGACGAACGGCACACCGGCCGCGGCGAGAACCTTCCGGGTGGGTGCGATCAACCGCGGGTAGGTGCGTCCGCGGTTGGTGCCCTTGGTGAGCGAGCAGGCGTCCTGACAGGGCGGCGAGGCGTGGACGAAGTCGAAGTCCGCGGCGTGCGCTTCGGCGTACTCGATCGCGTCGGCACGAACGAACGCGTCTCCGCAGTAGTTCGGCTGCTCGGCGACGTCGACACCGGTCACGTGGAATCCGGCGAGTTGGTAGCCGCGTGCGGCTCCTCCCGCACAGCAGAACAGGTCGAGCAGGCGCGGCCCGCCGGTCCGGGCGCGGCTCACGTCGCCTGCTCGTTCGGTCCGCCGGCGCGGGCGATGAGCGAGGCGACGGCCAGGACGGTGGGGCTGTCCCAGCCTCCGAGCCAAGCGACGATGAGGTGGTCGTACATGCCGAGTTCCACGCCGGCGTCGGCGAGTGCGCGGTACAGCAGCGCGCGATTCTCGGCGCCGGTCTGGCGCTCGATGCCGCGCGGTTCGGTGTTCAGCAGTTCGCGCGGAACGGGCACTTCTCGGATGAGCTCTGTCATGCTGGATTTCTCCTGTTTCCTGATGTGGTGCGGGAGCCCGGGGCGACCGACTGTCTTGGCGGATTGGGTGGTCGTCCCGGGGCGGTTCTAGAACGGCGGTTCGGCGCTGGCTGCGTGGCGGGTCTACCGCTCCACAACGTCCGCGTGCATGTCGCGGTGGATCACGGTGGTCGGGATGGCACGGCACAGCAGATCTCGCCCGAGGGCCATGGCGACGGTGGCCGCGCGGTGTCGACCCCCCGCGCACCCGACCGCCACCGTGATGGGTCCGGCGGACGGCCCGGCCAGGTAGGCCACGACCATGTCGGCGGTGGCGGCGAGCAGGGGCGCGATGCCGGGCGTGCCGAGCACGGCCAGTCGCACCGCCTCGTCGTCGGCGGTGAGGTACCGCAGGTCCGGCGAGACGTGCGGGTCGCGGTAGTGGGTCCGCAGGTCGAGCGTGACGGTCGCCTCCGGCGCGGGCCCGTGGAGGTAGCCGAACGAGACCACGGTGACGCCGGTCGCGGTCACAGCTCGCCCCGGATCTCAAGCTCTTCGAGCATGTCGTCGATGTGGCCGTGGTCGTTCGCGAAAAGGAACGTCTCTCCCTGTCGACGTCGCAGGTCGGCGAGCTTCCGGCGTTCGGCGATCATCTTCTTGAGGTCACGGGCGCTGTAGTCCTCGTAGCGGCGAACGCTGCTCATGGTGATCGTCTCCTCAGACCGTGTGCGGGTGTGGGACAAGGCGGTGGGCGCGGGCCCGGCGCTCAGGCGATGGCGGACGCGAGCGCGTCGACCAGGCCGGTGACGAGGGTTCCGGTGGAATCGTTGAGCGAGGCGGCGAACGTGGTGCCGGCGAGGTTGACGCCGGCGACGAACAGGCAGAACCCGGCGAGCTTGGGGGCCTTGTTCGAGGCGAGCAGGGCGAACGCGGCGAGCAGGAGGATGACGGGCAGGCCGATGCTCACGGTCGACCCGCCGGCGGCGAGAGTGGTCATGTCCGGTTCTCCTGACGGATGGTCGGAGCGTGGGTCAGCGGGTGCCGTCGGCGCGGAGCTTGTG
>NZ_WWJX01000801.1 GCF_009865215.1 Streptomyces sp. SID3343
CGTGCGGCCCCGGGGCGGGGCCGCCGCGCCCCGAAAGCCCGCGTACCGGTGCGACCGGGCCGGTCGGCGCGGGCCAATGGTCGAATAGCGGCGAAACGGGCTCTCGGGGAGCGACCGGCCGAGAGCTCACCGTCGGTACCCGGATCCGATCCCCCACGGGGAGGGGCCAGTTCCGCCCGAGACGAGACCCATGGGGCGCCGCCTTCGGCCGAGGGTGGCGAAATCCCGACCGAGGGGCTTCTCGTGGCTCAGGCTTCGATGTTCTCCAGGTCCCGGAGCAGGCTCGGGTGCGTCGGCTCCCAGCCGAGTGCGGTGCGGGTGTGGGCACCGGATGCGGGCTGGTCGGTCGCGAACATCGGGCCCAGGACGCCGAAGTTCTCCTGCGGCACGGACTTGACCGGGAGGTCGAGCCGGCGCCCGATGACCGCGGCGATGTCGGCTACCGGATCGCCTTCGTCGGCGACGGCGTGCCAGGCGCTTCCGGCCGGAGCCTGCTCCAGCGCGAGGCGGAACAGGACGGCGGCATCGAGCGCGTGGACGGCCGGCCAGCGCTGCGTACCGTCGCCGGGGTAGCCGACGACGC
>NZ_WWJX01000802.1 GCF_009865215.1 Streptomyces sp. SID3343
GATGACGTGGCCGTCGATCGGGCTGACGTCGGTGAAGCCGGCCGCGGACGCGACCCGCTCGCCGCCGATCCAGTGCCGGGTGTCGACGGCGACCCCGGCGACGGTGATGCTCGTGGGGTGTGGGGCGCCTGCGTGCGGGGCTTCCGCGGCGTGCGGGGCGTCCCCCGCGCCGCCGGCGCCGATTCCGGCGGCGGTGACCTCGGTCATGGCTGGCCTCCAAATCGTTTGACCCCAAACAATCTAGTGAGCCTCGATCATCACGGTCAACCCCTTCCGCCGGAAGGCTTCGACGGTATCGTTTGATCCCAAACAATAGTCGAGGGAAATGGATACCATGGCCGACCTCACCTACCCGGACTGGCTCGAACGGGCGGACCGGCTCCGCCTCGTGACGGTCCATCACATCGACGGCGACGACCACGCGGGCACCGCCGGCACCTTCACCGTGACCGCGCCGCGCGACGGCACGCCGCTCGCCGAGGTCGCCCGGGCCGGCGCGGCG
>NZ_WWJX01000803.1 GCF_009865215.1 Streptomyces sp. SID3343
GCGGCCGTTGTCGAGCAGGATCAGGTGGAACTCCTGCGGCCCGTCGCCGGGCGTGACGCCCGTCCACATCGACGTGTACGGGTTCATCCGCTCGCCGGTCGAACTGCGCGGCAGCAACTGGAGGAAGACCTCCAGGTCGGCCCAGGTCGGGACGACCTTCTCGATGCCCACCACCGAGATCAGCGTGTCCGGCAGGGTGAGGCACATCCGGCCGTTGCCCTCGGACTCGACCACGACCAGCGTGCCGGTCTCGGCGACCAGGAAGTTCGCGCCGGACACGGCGACCTTCGCGGACAGGAAGCGCTCGCGTAGGTGTCGACGCGCCGCCTCGGCGAGCGCGGCGGGCTCGTCGGTGAGGCCCTCGGGGGCCGGTACACCCCACTCCCCCATCTCGCGCACGAAGATCTCCCGGATCTCCGCGCGGTTGCGGTGGATCGCCGGGACCAGGATGTGTGACGGCAGGTCGTCGCCCAGTTGCACGATCAGCTCGGCGAGGTCGGTCTCGTAGGCCCGGATCCCCTCCGCTTCGAGCGCCTCGTTGAGGCCGATCTCCTGGGTGACCATCGACTTGATCTTGACCACCTCGGTCTCGCCGGTGGCCTTGACCAGGTCGGCGACGATCCGGTTGGCCTCGGCCCCGTCGGCGGCCCAGTGCACGGTGCCGCCCGCGGCCGTCACCGCGGCCTCGACCGCGATCAGGTGCTCGTCGAGGCGGCGCAGGGTTCGGTCCTTGATCGCCGCGCCGGCTGCCCGCAGTTCGGCCCAGTCGTCGAGTTCGTCGACCACCGCGGCTCGCTTGCCGCGGATGGTGTGGGTGGCCTTGCGCAGGTTGTGCCGCAACTGGGCGTCACCCACCGCGGCCCGCGCGGCGTGCGGGAACGCGGGCATTCCGACGAACGTGGCGCTCATGCCGGCTCCTTCTCGGTGGAGGCGAGGATTTCGGCCAGATGCAGGACGCGCATGCCGGTGCGCTGACGGTCCATCAGGCCACCGATGTGCATGAGGCACGAGTTGTCGGCCGCGCACAACACCTCGGCTCCCGTACCGGCCGCGTGCCGGACCTTGTCGGCGCCCATCGCGGTGGACACGTCGGGGTTCTTGACCGCGAACGTGCCGCCGAAGCCGCAGCACTCCTCCTCGGCGGGCAGGCCGAGCAGTTCCAGGCCGCGCACCTGCCGCAGCAGCGCGGTCGGCCGGTCGGCGAGCTTCATCAGGCGCAGCGAGTGGCACGTGGGGTGGTAGGTGACCCTGTGCGGGAAGTACGCGCCGACGTCGGTGGTACCGAGCACGTCGACGATGAACTCGGTGAGGTCGTACACCTTGGGCACGACCTCGGCGACCGCGTCCGCGAGCGTGGGGTCCTGGGCACGGGCCGCCGCGCGCGGGTGGTTGTCGCGGATCATCGCGCCGCAGGATCCCGAGGGCGTGACCACCGCGTCGTAGCCGGCGAAGGTGTCGGCGAAGCGGCGGACCATCGGCTCGATCTGCTTGCCGTATCCGGTGTTCCAGTGCATCTGCCCGCAGCACGTCTGCGCGGCGGGGAAGTCCACGTCGCAGCCGAGTCGCTCCAACAGCCGCACCACGGCCTGCCCGGTACGGGGATACAGCGTGTCGTTCACGCAGGTGATGAACAGCCCGACGCGCATGCCCGACAGCCTCCTCAGGGTTGGTGTTCGGAAAGCCTCCCGAAGCGCGAGAGGCTCGATTCGTGTGGTCCGACCACAGTGTGGTGTGCACACGCTAAGGGCATGGCATGCTGGGCGACAAGGGCGGGGCCACCCAGGGCCGCCCACGCTTCGACTCGGGTCGAGAGCCGAACGGAGAGGAACCGTGGAACTTCGCGAGCCGGCTTCTGACAAGGCCACCCCTGATTGGCGCCCCGTCAAGCGCGTACGCGCGTTCGAGGAAGTCGTCGCGCAGATCGAGGAGCAGATCGCCACCGGTCGGCTGCGCGCGGGCGACAAGCTTCCCGGCGAGCGGGCCCTCGCCGCCGCGCTCGGGGTGAGCCGGCCGTCGGTACGCGAGGCCATGCGGGTGCTGGAGGCGATGGGCGTCCTGGTCGCCAACACCGGCAGCGGCCCGGAGGCCGGCGCGATCCTGGCGGGCTCCGCCGGCCCGGCGCTGACCGGCGTGCTCGGGCTGCACCTGGGCCTGGCCAACTTCGCGGTCGACGACGTGGTCGAGACCCGGCTGCTGATCGAGTCGTGGGCGGTGGAGGCCGCCGCGCGGCACGCGAGCGCGGCCGACCTGGCCCGTCTGCGCGACATCGTCGACGCGATGGAGGCCCCGGAGTTGTCCGCCCAACGGTTCAACGAGCACGACACCGAGTTCCACACGGTGATCGCCGAGATGTCCGGCAACGCGCTCGTGGCCACCTTCATGCGGGCGCTGCGCGACACCGTGCGCCGCCATCAGCAGCGCGCCGTCGCCGAACTGGGCCCGGACACGGCGGCGTTGCGCGCCGACCACCGCGCGATCCTGGCCGCGATCGAGGCCCACGACTCGCGCGCGGCGGCCGACGCCGTCGCCACGCATCTGCGCCGCGCGTATCCGAACGTGGCCCGCGTACAGAACTGACGCACCGTCACCGCCCTTGCGGGGCAAGGAGTCGTCCCCTGCGGAGCAAGGCGTCGCCCCTTGTGGGGCAAGGTGTCGCCAAGCTTCGGACAAACCGCGAAACGCTCTGGTAACTCACCGCGTTCGCCCGGCATACTGCGCGGCAACGTACAGCGCAGGAGGTCGCGAGGATGCTCGGGCACGACCGGATCGACGCGGAAACGTACCATCGGGACATCGTTCCCGGACTACTCATCGGCGCGCCCGGCGAGCGCGCCGCGGTGGGCTTGGCCGGACTCGAACCGCTCGGCATGCGGATCGGCGACGCCGCCTGGACCTACCGCGCCGACGGCGCGCGCCTGCGGATCGTCGAGGGGGTGGCCGACGACGCGTCGTGTGTCGTACGCCTGTCCCCCGACGCGTGGACCGACCTCGTCACGCTGCTGCGCACCGCCGCGGCGCTGGCCATCGCGGGCGAGGTACGGGCCGAACGTGGCAGCCTGCTCGACCTGTTCGCGTGGGAGCCGGTGCTGCGGGCGCTGTATCAGGGCATCGAGATCTACCTGCCCAGCGGTCCGCAGGTCCGCGACCGGCACGGGCGTGTCGTGGACCCGGCCGCCGAACTGACGCTCGATCACACCGATGCGCAGCTCGCCGATCACTTCGACGCGACCGGGGTGATGCGGGTGCGCGGGGTGTTCTCCGCCGCCGAGATCGCCGTGTTCGAGGCCGAGGTGGACCGGCTCGCGGCCGAGGCCGTGCCCGGCGACGACCGTTCGTGGTGGGCCGAGAGCGAGCACGGCGACGCCGTACTGTGCCGCATCGTCTACGCGAGCGAGCGCTCGGCGCCGATCGCCGCGCTCGCGCGCGACCCACGCCTGGTCCGGCTCGCGACGCTGCTGCACGAGGACCTGGCGGCGTCCACGGACCGCATGGAGGGCATCTCGATCCTGCTCAAGCCGCCGGGTCGGCTCAAAGGGCTCGCCAACATCCCGTGGCACACGGACTGCGGGCTCGGCGGGCACCACATCCTGTGCCCCTCGGTCGCGATCGGGATCCAGTTGACCGGTTCGTCCGCCGAGACCGGATACCTGGAGGCGATCGCCGGGTCGCACGGGCGTACGTGCCCGCAGCCCGCGCCCGAGGCGTACCCGAACCTGCCCTATCTCACGGTCCCCACCGAGCCCGGCGACGTCACGGTGCACGTCGCCGACGTCCTGCACGCCTCACCCGCGCCGGCCGGCGAGGGCGGGCGCCGCACGATGTACGTGACGTATCACCCGCCGACGCTGTTCGAGCATGTCGGTCCGGGCGAGGCCGTCAACGACCTCATCCGCAGTCGTACCGCGGGCGAGGTGGAGGCCGGTCTGGGTTTGTGAGCGGCCGGGTTCGCGGTGGCGAGCGGCCGAATCGGGTGCTGCGTGCGCGGTGTCGCGCGGCTGTGTGCGGCGCCGTGCCCGGGGTCAGCCGACGCGGCCGGCCGTCTCGACGGCGGGGACCACGCTGAGGATGCGGTCCAGGTGGGTGATGCGTAGCACTCGCGCGGGTTGCGGGCCGACGCCGTGCACCTCGACGCGTCCGTCGCGGTCGCGCAGTCGGCGGTAGCCGTACACCAGGCTGCCCAGGCCCGACGAGTCGATGAACGGCACGCCGGAGAGGTCGATCCGCAGGCTGTGTGCCCCCTCGTCGACGAGGCGATCCACCGCCTCTCGGAACACGGGTGCCGCCGTCATGTCCATGTCGCCGTGCACGGCGACCACCCCGTCACCGGCTTCGAGCGCGGCGTGCACGACGCAGGGACGGGGCGAGAACGATGTGTGGTCCACATCGTCCGGTGGGAGATCGTCAAGGCTCATGCGGAGCGCTCCACCTGATCAAGTGCGGCTCGGCCGCGTTGCGCCGCGACCGTCGGTACGGTCCAAGGACCCGAGACACGCGGGACGAACCATCCCATCCCATCCCGGAAGCAGGCCCGCATCGGCACCCTACTCGCCGCGCGGACCGTCCGTGGACGGTCTTCCCCAATAGGTGTGATTCCGCCGGAAGCGCCACACCATCGGCCCTGACGCCCGTACGGTGAGGGTTGCGTGAGCGCCGACCCGGGTCGGCTCGAACGCACGGACGCAAGGGAATCCGAACCGATGACCGGACAGCGCCCCTCCAACGACGAGCGGGGCAGCAACGCACAGGGGCCGGCCGCGCACGCGCGGACCAACGGCTTCAAGCCGCCGCACGCGCCGCAACGGCCGGTCGAGCCCGCGTGGTCGCCCGCCGAGGTGCTCGACCAAAGCGATTGCGGTGTCGTGGTGTTCACTCCCGGGGGCACGGTGAGCTACGTCAACGCGGCGGCCCAGCGCCTGTTGCCGGACTGCGCCGTGGGAACCGCCTATCCCGTCCTGCCCGCGATCGGCACGCGGTGGGACGGCGAGGTCGACGATCGGCGCGTCCGGGGGCGGCGAGCGCCGCTGTCCGGCGACCACTACGCGTGGTACGTCCAGGACATGACGGTCGAACGGCGGCGCGAGGACGCGTTGTTGGCCGAGCGCCGGCGCAAGGTGTTCCTGGCCGAGGCCGGCCGGATGTTGTCCACCACCACGAACTCGATGCGGCTCACCGATCTGGTGACCACGCTGCCGGCTCACGAACTGGCCGACTGGGCGGCGCTTTCGGTGCCCAGCATGGAGGACGGCCGGGTGCGCACGACGTACGCGCCCGCGACCGGGGCGCCGATCGGTCGGGTGAACACCGGTCTCGGCGCGGTGTGGACGGCGGAGGCGGGCGTCGGTCGGGTGCTGCGGACGCGGCGGCAGGAACTGCATCCGGTGATGGATCGCGCGTTGCTGAGCCGACTGGTCCCGGACGACGCGGTCGAGGACCTGGTGCGCATGGACGCCCGCTGCGCGCTGGTCATCCCGGTGACGACCGGCGACGACACACCGTCGGTGCTCACACTGGTGCGCACGACGGCGTCCGAGCCGTTCTCGGAGGAGGAGATCCTTCTGGCCCGGGAGTACGCCGATCGGGTGGGCACCGCGTTGCGCGCGTCGCGGCTGTATGTCGAACACGACCGCCGCGCACTGTTGTTCGCATCGGCTGTCATGCCCGAGCCGTTGCCCGAGGTGCCGGGGGCCAGGATCGCCGCCCGCTACCGGCCGGTCGCGCTCACCGACGGCCTCGGCGGGGACTTCTACGCCGTGCACTCGACGGACGACCCGAGCACGTGGGCGTTCTCGGTGGGCGACGTGTGCGGGCGCGGCCCCTCGATCGGGATGTTCAGCTCGCGTTCGCTGTTGATCCTGCGTACCGCAGCGAACGCCGGCTGCCCACCGGCGCGCCGGATGGCCGTCCTGGACGCGGAGTTGTCCCGAGGCGATCCCTCGCTCGTGCTGACCGCGATCACCGGAGACTGTCGGGTGGGCGCGGACGGCACCGCGCTCATGCGGCTGACCTGCGCGGGCGCCCCGCCGCCGCTGCGGATGGATCCGGCGGGGCGGGTCCAGGGGATGAGGTTCACCGATCCGCTGGTCGCGGGCATCCCCGGAACGGTGTTCACCGAGCGCGAGTTGGAGTTGCCGCCCGGTTCGACGGTGCTGTTCTACAGTGACGCGGTCACCGAGGCCCGGTCGATGGACGGCACGGCCTACGGCGAAGCGGCGCTGCGGCACGACCTCGCGTCCTGTGCGGGCATGCCGGTCGAAGCCCTGGTCGACCGCTTGGAGCAACTCCTGCTCGCCCACCTGGGCGACGCGCCGGTGATCGACGACATGATCCTGATGGCGGTACACATCCCCTATCGGGACGGCGACGACGTGTTCCCGCTTCTCGCCGACCTGCCGCTCCTCGATCCCGACGACGACGCGGGCGAGGTATGACGCGAGTGATCGACGAGGAGGAGCGCGCGCTGTACCTCGAACTCATCGGCCGAGCGGACGAGATCGCTTCCGTCTCCCTGGTCCGGGGGCTGCTGGCCGAGGGCGTGTCGGGCGAGGAATTGCTGACCGGGCTCGTGGTCCCGGCGCTGCGCGTGGTCGGCGACCGGTGGGCGACGGGCGAGTGGACGGTGGCCCGCGAACACACGGCGTCGCACCTCGCGGGTCACGCGGTCCGGATGATCGCCGACGCGTCACCGCGGCCGAGCGGCCGGCCGCGGGTGGTGGTGTGCTGCGCGCGCGGTGACTGGCACGGGCTCGCGTCGTCGATCCTGGCGACGTTGCTGCGCGGTCGCGGCATCGACACGACGCTGCTGCCGCCGGGGACGGGGGCGGGCGAACTGGCCCGCATGCTGCCCGATTCGGGGGCGGGCGCGGTGGCGCTGGGCTGCACGATGTCGACGGCGCTGCCCGGGGCGCGCGCGATGGTCGAGGTCGCGCGGCGAGTCGGCGTACCGGTGCTCGTGGGCGGTCCCGGGTTCGGCGTGGACGGCCGCTGGGCGGGCATCGTCGGCGCGAACGGTTGGGCCCCTGACGCGACTCGGGCCGCGGACCTCCTGGCCGGCCCCGACTGGCCGGTGACCGCGACACCGGCTCCGCGCCTGCGCCACCTCCCCGACGCGGCCCACGACGGTGTCGGCCTGCTTCGGGCCCCCTTGGTCGCGGCGGGCCTGTCGGCGATGGCGGTCCCCGAGCGCGAACCGTGCGACTCCACCATGCGAGACGGCCTGCTCACCGCCGTGGACGCCTTGGCGGTCTCGCTCTTCCTCGACGACGAGGAGGTCTTCCTGTCCTTCACCCGCTGGTTCACCGACGTCCTCACCCACCGCAACATCCCAAGCTCCAGCCTCGCCGCCGCCTACAAGGCCTTCGCCACCCACCTGGCCCACGTCCCGAGAGCCACCCACCCCCTGACCACGGCGGGCACTTTCCTCTGACATCAGCCAATCACCCGCGCGGGCGAGGAGCGAACGCCGAAGTACCGAAGCGAGGCCGGCGGAAATCGGCCTCGGGGCGGCGCCGGTCGAACCACCCCTCGCCGTAATCCCGCAGCCGTCCCCCTC
>NZ_WWJX01000804.1 GCF_009865215.1 Streptomyces sp. SID3343
TGGAGAACCGCAGGATCGGCCGCCACTCCTCCCGCTCGTCCTCGCCGTCCCGGTCGTCGTCGGTCTCGCCGGCCGTGTCGTCCTCGTCCGCCTCGTCCGGGCTGCGCTCTCCCTGGGGTGTGCCGTTGACCTGGGGCACGGCGAGGACGTCGACGATGTCCGCGTCGTGGGCCCGTAACGCCTGGAGCACGCGCTGGAGCGGCCGCCGGCTCGGCGACACGAGCATGTCGTCGCGGTGCTCACCGGCCTGGAGGAAGATCGGGACGAGGATGGTGGCAATCTTGTCGGCGCGCGCGGACGGCCGCACCGCGCGCCCCACCGCCTGGACGATCTCCACGATCGACCCCTTGGGGCCTTCTCAGTTGCCGAGCCACGTGCGGCGCCGGGCGCGGCCCGGTCGTGAAAGCCGCCCGAACGACCGCCGGGTCGGCCGGGCGGCGCGTGGTCGCGTCCCGGACACGCACGAGGCGTCGACCGGACACCCGATCGGCGCCTCGTACCGCACCTCACACACCCGACCTCACGCCAACCTCACACCCGCCTCACGTCCACCGCATGCCGAGCGCGTCCAACGCGGCGA
>NZ_WWJX01000805.1 GCF_009865215.1 Streptomyces sp. SID3343
GGTCTCGGGCCGGCCGAGTACGACGCGATCCGCGGCGGTAACGCGGGCGCGCTCCTCGCCTCGATACCTGGGCGCGACGCGGCGCACGGCTGATCCGGCCGGGCGCTCGCACGGAACAGGACGCCGGACGCGCGGCGCTCCCGGCGCCGGACGCAGGCGCCACCCGAGGGGCGTCACCGGACGCGTATTTCGGCGGGCCGCCCGATGCACGCCGGGATAGCCTCGGCAATCCGCGCTGCGACGTGCCGTCGCACGACGATTCGCCCCACGAGAGGACACCGCCATGCCCCCAGTCATCGCTGTCACCGGAGCCAGTGGTCAGGTCGGCGGACGGGTCGCGCGGCGGCTCGCGGAAGGGGGCGCGGCGGTGCGGTTGATGGGCCGGGATCCGCTGCGGTTGCCGGTGATCGACGGGGCGCTCCCAGCGCCGCCGGCGGC
>NZ_WWJX01000806.1 GCF_009865215.1 Streptomyces sp. SID3343
CGGCCAGGGTCAGTCGGGCGACGTCGCGGCGACGGTCGTCGCGCACGCGTGCGGTCCGGGCGACCACGGCCGCGAGCGCCTCGGCGGCGGTGGTCCGGTGGCAGGGCAACTGGAGGCGGACGCTGACCAGCGCGTTGCCCGGTGCGGCCGCTCGGCCGGGGGCTCGCGTGGACATCGCCATGGTCACCGGCAGCGGCGGATGGATCAGGCCGGTGCCCTGCCAGTGCAGCCGGTGCACGGCGTGCGCGAAGGCGCCCAGATACACGTCGTTGAGGGTCGCCCCGCCGGCGCGGCCGATCGCGCGCATCGCCGCCAGCGGCACGTCCACGTGGCAAACCGCGGCGGTGCCGGTCGCGGGCCCCGCGAAGGCG
>NZ_WWJX01000807.1 GCF_009865215.1 Streptomyces sp. SID3343
GACGACTTCCGCATCACCCAGGTCGGTGGCGTCGCCGTCATCACCTACCAGATCACCGCGTCCGCGCTGCTCGTGACCGTGGTGCAACTCGTCGCGCCCGGCTGAAGCTGAAGTCGACCGGTGCTTGGGACCAATTGGTCCCAAACACCGGGACGGAACGCCCCGCCGCGCCCCGCGGTTTCGTGTCTGGGACCAATTGGTCCCAAAGCCGGCCGGATCGGGTGCGGCGCGGCTGAACTCGGCGAACTCCGGCGCTCTGGCATGCTGTCGGCGTCCGAGTACCCGTAA
>NZ_WWJX01000808.1 GCF_009865215.1 Streptomyces sp. SID3343
GCCGGGCGGCGGGCGCGGGCTTCGGGGCCTTCGCCGGCGGCGTGGCACCGCGGGCGGGGCGGATCATCGTGGACATCTCGCCTCCCTCGGGCCGGGGCCGTCGACAAGTTCGCCGCCGGAACAGGCGGGTCCGTCGGGCGCGGTACGCGGCACGAGCGCGCTCGGCGCGAGGTAGCCACCGTGGTCGCGGGCCACGCCGCCGGCGCGGGCGGCCGAGACGACCTCCCGGGCCCAGTCCAGGCGCACCCGGGCATCACCGCCGGTCACCACGAGCAACTCGCCCGC
>NZ_WWJX01000087.1 GCF_009865215.1 Streptomyces sp. SID3343
GCCGCCGGCCGAGCCCGTGACGGTGCCGGCTCCGCCGGTCGCCGTGCCGGTGGAGGCGCCTGCGGTCGTTGGTGTCGAGCCGGTGTCCGCGGCCGAGGAGAGTGCCCCGCACGCGGTTGTCGAGGTGCCCGCGGCGGATGCGCCCATGGCGGACGTGCCGCAGGCGCAGGTGGGTTCGGCCGAGCCGGTCGTCGCCGACTCCGTTGTCGCGTCGGTCGAGTCGGATGCGGGCGGGCCGGTCGCGGCAGCGGTCGTGCCGGTGGGACCGGTCGAGCCCGTGCCCGTGCCCGAGCCCGTGCCCGTGCCCGCCGAGGTTCCCGTGGCCGGTCACGAAGATCC
>NZ_WWJX01000809.1 GCF_009865215.1 Streptomyces sp. SID3343
GGCCGCGGCCGGGACCAGCACCTGATGATCCCGGGCTGGCCGTACTCGTTCGTCGCCGCCCTGGAATCGGGCCGCACCTCATGGTGCCAACTACTGGACGCCGTCCGGCTCGGCCCCGGGGACGACGTCGCCGGAGTCACCGCCCGCCAGGTCCGCCGGATCGTCGGGGACCTGATCGCCGGCGGGCGGTGGCGCGAGGGCGACCCGGACATCCTGGTCGTCTTCGACGCCGGCTACGACGCCCCGCGCATGGCCCACCTCCTGGCCGGCCTGCCGGTGGAGGTCCTGGGCCGACTCCGCTCGGACCGGGTCATGCGCAAGCCCGTGCCCCGGCCGTGGATCTCACCGCCCCAGGGCGGGCGCCCGCCCAAGCACGGCAAGGAGTTCCGTTGCGCCAAGCCGGAGACCTGGGGCGAACCGAACGAGACCACCACACAGGTCACCGACCGGTACGGCACCGCGTGGGCGATGGCCTGGGACCGCATCCACCCCCGGCTCACCACCCGCTCCGCGTGGATCGACCACGACGGCGAACTCCCTTTGATCGAGGGCACGTTGATTCGCCTGGAGGTCGACCGGTTGCCCGGCGGCGGAGACCCGCTGCCGCTGTGGCTGTGGTCCTCCGCCACCGGCATGACCGCCGACGCCGTCGACCTGCGGTGGCAGGCGTTCCTTCGACGCTTCGACCT
>NZ_WWJX01000810.1 GCF_009865215.1 Streptomyces sp. SID3343
GGCGGACAGGGCCGCGACCGCAACCGCGGCCACGGCGGTGGTCGCCGCTCCCTTGCGCAGCCTCCTGCCGAATTGCGCCGCCATAGAGTGAACCCCTCCCGTGGACGCCGCAGCGCCCGGTCTACGTCTGCAGTGTTCGCCCTGTTGTGACGATCCAACCGCCCGAGGGGTTGCCCTCCGACGGCCACAACTCTGTTCTCTTGCGTGCTCTGCTCTTTACCGCGTTCACGTGATCGACGCACTCCCC
>NZ_WWJX01000811.1 GCF_009865215.1 Streptomyces sp. SID3343
AAGGCAGCCCGGGCGGCTTCGCGGCCGCCTACCGGGTGCTGAGCGCGTTCGAGGACAGCGGCCGGGTCCGCCGGGGCTACTTCGTGGAGGGCCTGGGCGCCGCCCAGTTCGCCGCCGACGACGCGGTCGACCGGCTGCGCGCGCTCCAGAACGCCGCCGAACGGCGCGAGACGCACGACGCGCCGACCGCGGTGGTGCTCGCCGCCGCCGACCCGGCCAACCCCTACGGCGCGGCGCTGCCCTGGCCCGACCGCCCCGGCGAGGCCCAGGGCGGCCACCGCCCGGGCCGCAAGGCGGGCGCCCTGGTGATCCTGCTCGACGGCGAACCCGTGCTCTACGTCGAGCGCGGCGGGCGCACGCTGCTGTCCTGGACCGAGGATCCCGGCCGGGTGGGCCCGGCGGCCGAGGCCC
>NZ_WWJX01000812.1 GCF_009865215.1 Streptomyces sp. SID3343
GCTGCGGAAGACGATCCGGCCGGAGCCGGTCAGGGTCGGCGTGGCGTAGTCGCGGTCGCGCTCGGCGGCGGCGTCGCCCGCGGCGCGCAGCGTGTACGTCACCGCGAGGCCGACGAGCAGCGCGGTGACCACGGCCAGGACGGTCAGGCGGGTGGCGCGGGTCATCGGTGTGCCTCCGCAGGGGTTCGGGGGCCGGGGTC
>NZ_WWJX01000813.1 GCF_009865215.1 Streptomyces sp. SID3343
CCGAACGGCTTGAGCGCGGTGGTCAGTTGCGCCGGCTTGGCCTTGCTGTCGAGCGTGGCCCACGGCCCGTAGACGTCCGGTCGCAGCTCGGCGAGACGGTCGACCACGATCTCGTTCCACACCTTCGCCTCGCCCGGTCCCACGACCGCGAGCACGTCGGCGAGCAGGTCGTGAGCCGGTGCGCGGTCGATGTCGGTGCTCTCGCCGACGGCGTGCCCGGCCAGGGTTCCGGCGGTGATGCGCGCGGCGCGGGCGCGGTCGCAGATCTTCTCGGCCGCGGGTCCGTCGATGTAGAACGAGCGGGTGATCTGCGCTTCGGTGGCGTGACCCACCAGGTAGCCGATGCCCTTGTCGTTCGCGGTGAACGTCGTCGCGCGCAGACCGTTCTTGTACGCCGACGTCCCCAACACCATGTCGTTCTCGGTCTGGCCCATGACCCGCAGGCAGAACCGGATCCCGACGTTCGCCGACACACCCGTCGGCAGCGAGTCCTTGTCCGGGCGCTGCGTGGCGAGCACGAGCATGACGCCGAGCGCGGGTCCGCGCTTGATGATCGCCACGGACAGAGTCTCGGCTTCCGCACCTAACTTCGGGTGGGAGAACAGCTCTTGGCACTCGTCGATGGCGAACACAAGCGGGTGCAGCCGGAGCGACTTGCGGGCGGACAGTTCGGGCGTGACCTTGTTCTCCGGGCACACGTCCTTCGGCAATCCGCGGATCACCTTCGCGCGGCGCTCAAGCTCCTTGTACACGTACCGCAGGTTCTCCACGCACTGTTCGAGGGTTTCGTCGTCGGGTCCGGACCCGTAGGTGTGGGCGACTTTTTCCAGCGCGGACAGGTCGCCGGTGCCCTTGAGTTCGAACACGTGCAGCTCGGCGAGCACGTCCAACGCGGCGGCGAGCAACACCACCCGGAGCGCGAACGTCTTCCCGAACCGCGGCATCGCACCAATGAGGAGGTTCGCGAACATCAGCGTGAACGCGATCGTGCGCCCGCGCTGGTCCGCGCCGAACGGGATCGGCGTGAACAACGACGTCGTACCGGTCTTGGAGAGCGGCCACACCGCGGGCTTGGCCTGCGACATGTCCTGATCGCCGACCCACAACACGAGTCGTCCGGCGTGCTGGTCGTGCGCGGGTTCGGGCCACACGCAGCCCATCGGGCGACGCAGGCCGGACGCGAGACGGTCGCGCCGCTCGATGATGTCGACCGCGGTCACCCCGTACGGCAGGTCCACGTCCGC
>NZ_WWJX01000088.1 GCF_009865215.1 Streptomyces sp. SID3343
CGGCCGTCGAGGGGATGGCCGCCGGCGGCGAACTGCGCTGGGAGCGGCGCGCGTACGCGTTCGGCGACCTGGACGGCGCCTGGTACGTGCTCGCGGCCACCGACGTCGCCGAGGTCAACGAGGCCGTCGCGGCGGACGCCGAGGCGCTGCGGGTGTTTTGCGTGCGGTGCGACGACGCGTCGCACGCGAGCGCGTGGACGCCCGCGAGTGGGCGACACGACGGGCTTACGGTCGCGGTGCTCGCGGGC
>NZ_WWJX01000814.1 GCF_009865215.1 Streptomyces sp. SID3343
CCGCGCGATCGGGTCCTCGCCGGCCTCGCGCCGCGCACCGAGGGTGTTCGCTTCGAGGCGCTCAGGCGAGAACGGCGCCGCCTCGGTGGTGTCCGGCCGAGGTCAGCCCTCGTCGTGCAGTTGCTTCCACACGCGTTGCGCGAAAACGGTCTCGCCCGCGTACTCGTCCGCCTCGGGCGCGGTGGCCAGCCAGCCGACGACGTCGCCGGGGATGTCGGGGGTCGCGGCGCTGAAGTTGGCCTGGAGGTGGGCGCCGGACCCGCGGGCCTTCTGCGACTCGGTGAGGACGAAGCCGGGGTCGACGTTGAACGCGCGCAGCCCGTGGTCGCGATACTCCGCGTGCAGGACGCCCGCGACCCGGCCGAACGCGGCCTTGGACGCGGCGTAGGCCACGCCCCAACCGCCCGCGTCGGCCGGGCCGGGCGGATTGAGCCGCACCGAGCCCGACGTCATGTTGACGACGTGACTGCGCCGATGTTCGAGCAGGTGCGGCACGAGCCGCTGGATCAGCACGAGTTGGTGCAGGTAGTTGCCGACGACGAGATTGTGCGCGGCCTCGATCGGCAGGTCGAGGATGCGGTCCATCGCGCCGGGGCCCTGGTGGATGGCGTTGTTGAAGAGCAGGTCGACTCGGCCCCACGCGTCCAGGGCCACGTCGCACGCAGCGGTGATGGACTCGCGATCCATCAGGTCCATCCGGATCGGCAGGGCCCGGCGGCCCAGCGCTTCCACCTCGCGGGCGGTGGTCTCCAGGCTGCCGGGGACGGCGACGGTCTCGGGCGCCGCAGCGGAGGCGGTGGGGCCGGCGAGCCCGTCCCCTTCGCGCACGGTACGGGCGGTGAGCACCACGTCGTAGCCGGCGCGGGCGAGGGCGAGCGCTCCGCAGCGGCCGATGCCGCGGCTGGCGCCGGTGACGAACGCTACGGGGGTGTCTTGAGGCATGGGCCGACCATGCCAGAGTTGTTTGACATAATCCAGTAAAAGCCGTTCGCGTATGCGTGGCACCTTGTTGCCGCCCACGACCGCTGCTTGACTGCTGGACATGTCGACGCACGAGGTCACCAACCAGGTCCCGGCTCCGACCGCCCACGAAACGGCCGTCGACCCGGCCCTGTACGAGGCGCTGCACCGCGAGGGCGCGGGCTGGGCCGAGGCCGAGGTTCGCGAGCTGGGCCTGCTCGCGGGCGGCGAACAGGCCCAGGAATGGGCCAGGCTCGCCAACGAGAACGAGCCGATCCTGCGCTCGCACGATCGCTGGGGCAACCGCGTCGACGAGGTCGAGTTCCATCCGGCGTGGCACGAGCTGATGGGCGTGGCGATCGGACACGGCCTGCACGCGAGCCCGTGGCGCGAGGACCGCCCCGGCGCGCACGTCGCGCGCGCGGCCAAGTTGTACGCGTGGGGCCAGGCCGAGGCGGGCCACATGTGCCCGTTGTCGATGACCTACGCGTCGGTGCCGGCGCTTCGCCTCGAACCCGAACTCGCCGAAGCGTACGAGCCGTTGCTCGCGTCCCGCGAGTACGACTTCGGTCTGCGCGAGCCGAGCGGCAAGCGCGGCCTGATCGCGGGCATGTCGATGACCGAGAAACAGGGCGGCTCCGATGTGCGCACCAACACCACGCGCGCGGTGCGGTCGGCGGACGGATCGTATCGACTGACCGGGCACAAGTGGTTCACCTCCGCGCCGATGTCCGACCTGTTCCTGACCCTGGCCCAGGCACCGGGCGGGCTCTCGTGCTTCGTGGTCCCGCGGGTCCTGCCGGACGGCACCCGCAACGCGTTCCACCTGATGCGACTCAAGGACAAGCTCGGCAACCGCTCGAACGCGTCGGCCGAGATCGAGTACGCCCGCGCGTACGCCCGACTCGTCGGCGGCGAGGGCAACGGCGTGCGCACGATCGTGACGATGGTCAACGCGACCCGGCTGGACTGCGTGATCGGGGCGGCCTGTGGGATGCGGGTCGGCGCGGTGCGCGCGGCCCACCACGCGCGACACCGGCGGGCGTTCGGCGCGGCGTTGATCGACCAGCCGTTGATGCGCAACGTACTGGCCGACCTGGTGATCGAGTCGGAGGCGGCGACCACGGTCGCGCTGCGGCTCGCGGGCGCGATGGACCGGTCCTCGCGCGGCGACGCGGACGAGGCGATGTTCCGGCGGATCGCGGTCGCGGTGACCAAGTACTGGGTGTGCAAGCGCGGCCCCATGCACGCCGCCGAGGCCCTGGAATGCCTGGGCGGCAACGGTTACGTCGAGGAGTCGGGCATGCCTCGGCTCTACCGTGAGGCCCCGCTCGTGTCCATCTGGGAGGGCTCCGGCAACGTCGCCGCCCTCGACGCGCTGCGCGCGATGGCCCGCGAACCGGCCTGCGTGGAAGCCTTCTTCGCCGAGGTCGACGCGGCCGCCGGCGCCAACCGCCACCTGGACGCCGCCGCGACCACCTTGCGCAAGGATCTGGCCGACCCGACCGACCAGGAATTCCGCGCCCGCCGCATCGTCGAATCCATGGCGCTCCTCCTCCAGGCATCCCTCCTGGTCCGAAACGCCGGCCCGGCCGCCCCGGCCTTCTGCGCCACCCGCCTGGCCAACCACGGCGGCCACGCCTTCGGCACCCTCCCCCAAGGCACCGACACCACCGCCCTGCTGTCCCGAACGGCCCCGAGCGGGCCCCTCCGTTAGGGTTCGACCCCGAGCCTCCCGCATACGCGCGTTCGCCGACGCGACCGACCCGCGCCCCGCGTCACCCCCCGGCGTCCACCCGGGCCACCACCGCCGTCGCCCGGTCGGCCGGCACGCCGAGTGCGATCAACGCCGTGATCGCCTGCTGGGCCGCGGTCACCTCCACATCTCCGTTGACCGCCTCCAACAGCGCTATCACCATGCCCTCCAGCGCGGTCGCCAGCACGTGTGGTGGCAGGTGGTCGGCGAACACGCCTGACCGTTGCCCGGCGGCGATCAACTCGGCGCTGCGTTCTCGTACGGGCGCGAGCAGTGCCGGGATTCCGCCGTCGGCCAGGTTGCGTTGGGCGAAACTGATCAACAGTCGGTAGCGGTCGCCGATCCGCCATGCCGCCAGGTCGAACCGGGCCACCGCCTCCTCGACCGAGTCGTCCTCGTTTCGCGCGCCCTCGACGGCGGCGAGGATGTCGTCGGCCGCCTCGCGGGCCAACCCGGCGACCAGTGCCTCGCGACTGGGGAAGTGCCCGTACACCGTGCGCCGGACGACCCCGGCGGCGCGCGCGATGTCGTCCATGGACACGTCGGTGTCGCGGATCAGCTCGGTCCTGGCGACGGCGAGGATCCGGTCGCGGTTGGACTGCGCGTTGCGTCGCCGCGCCGGCGCCTGCTCGACGGCTCCGTCGACGGCGGCGACCTCGTCGTCGGACCGCTCGCCGGGACGGGTCGGGGCCGTCCGAGCGGCGTGGACTCCCGGTTTCGTCTGCATTGCGCGTTCCTTCCTGGGTAGCCGCCCCGGAGCCACCGGGAAGCCGTGCGGTGACGGGAGCCTGCCAGAGATCCGCCCTCGGCGGGTCGACACCCGGCGAATCGCACCCTTTCATCCGATCACCCCCACCATATTTGCACAATGCTGTGCAATAAACTACGTTGCACAGCGTTGTGCAAATATCGCGGCTGCGTGGGCCGCCCGTCCCGAAAGGCGTTCCGATGTCCCTACTCGCCACCACGCCGGTGGACCGGATGGACCGGCCGTACTCGCGCCGCTGGTGGGCCTTGGGCGTGCTGTGCCTGAGCCTGCTGATCATCGTCATGGCCAACACGTCCCTGATCGTCGCGGCGCCCGACATGACCCGCGATCTGGGCCTGTCCAGCCGTGACCTGCAATGGGTCATCGACGCCTACACCGTCCCGTACGCCGCGCTGATGCTGGTCCTCGGCGCGATCGGCGACAAGTACAGCCGGCGCGGCGCGCTGCTCACGGGTCTGGTGATCTTCGCCGCGGGATCGATAGCCGGCTCCCTCGTCCACTCGACCGCCGGCGTGATCATCGCCCGCGCGGTCATGGGCACCGGCGCCGCCGTGATCATGCCCGCGACGCTGTCCCTGCTGGTGGCCACCTTCCCGCGCGGCGAGCGCGCGAAGGCGATCACCGTGTGGACCGCGACGTCGGGCCTGGCCATCGCGGTGGGTCCGCTGGTCGCCGGATGGCTCCTGGAGCGCCACGCGTGGGGTTCCACGTTCTTGATCAACGTCCCGGTCGCGCTGCTCGCGCTGGTGGCCGCGATGTTCGTGGTGCCGCCGTCGAAGGCGCACGACTACGGCAAGCTCGACCTGGTCGGTGGGGCGCTGTCGATCGCCACGCTCGGGTCGCTCGTCTACGCGATCATCGAGGGTCCGCACTTCGGCTGGGGCGGCGGTCCGGTGGTCGCGCTCGTGGTGTTCGTGGTCGGTCTGGCCTCGTTCATCGCGTGGGAACTGCGCCACCCGCGGCCGATCTTCAACCTGCGCAAGTTCCACGAGCGGGTGTTCTCCGGCTCGATGCTCGCCGTACTGCTGTTCTTCCTGGGCACCTTCGGCGCCATCTACTTCCTGACCCAGCACCTGCAGTTCGTGCTCGGATACGGCCCGCTGGAGACCGGCGTACGACTGCTGCCGCTGGCCGGGGCGGTGTGCGTGGGCGCGGTCGTCACCGGCAAACTCACCCCGCTGCTGGGCATGCGGGTGACGGTGACCGCCGGCATGACGCTCGGCACGACAGGCATCCTGCTGATGACCCGGGTTTCGGACGGTTCGGGATACGGCGACTTCCTGGCGCCGCTGATCCTGCTCGGCGTCGCGATCGGTCTGAGCGTGTCGCCGTGCACCGAGGCGATCATGGGCTCGTTCCCGGAGAACGAACTCGGCGCGGGCGGTGGCGTCAACGACACCGCGGTGGAACTCGGTGGCGCGCTGGGCATCGCGATCCTGGGTTCGGTGCTCGCGACGTCGTACGAGTCCGAACTGACCGAGTCGGTGGGCAACTCGCTCCCCGGCCCGGCGATGGACGTCGCCAAGGACTCGATCGGCGGCGCGCTCGCCGCCGCCGAGCAGGTCGGCCACACGGCCGGGCCACAGCAGGCGCAGGCCCTGATCCAGGCCGCGGACCACGCGTTCACCCAGGCCGTCGCGCACACCAGTCTGGTCGGCGGCATCGTGCTCGCGATCGGCACGATCCTGGTCGGCGTGATCCTGCCGAACCGCGCCAAGACGCAGCAGGCCCGCGAGGAAGCCCTGAGCACGGAGACCGCCGAACGCGACAAGGAGCCGGTGGGGTAACCCTGTCGGACACCCTGCCCGGGGCAGGCACCGACCGGCGAGGTCTTCGAACGAGCCATGGAAACAAGGAACAAGGGGCGGTCGACATCGAGTCGACCGCCCCTTTCCGCCGTCTTGTCCCCGCCCGGGCCCCGACGCGACCGCGCGCCCGAGCCCGCCTCCCGACGCGACCGCGCGCCCCGAGCCCGCCTCACGTCTTCGCCGCCCCCCGCACCGCCCGCCCCACCCACGCCTCGAACCGCTGCCATGCGACGAGTTCGTCGCCCCCTTCCGGCTCGGACCAGTCGACCAGCAGGTCGGCGGCGTCGAGCAGGTCCCAGTAGGGGTGGTGGACGTCCTCGCGCCCGGCGGCCTTCGCGTACGCGGCCACGAAGTCCTCGGCGACGGCCACCCCGTGGGTCAGCGCGAGGTTGAGCCGAAAGCGCGCGACGTCGATCCCCAGCGGCCCCACGCACCCCGTGCTCCAGTCGACGACGCCGCCGATCTCGTCGCCCGTCCACAGCAGTTGCCCGGCGTGGAAGTCACGGTGGATGAAGCCGGTCGGACCGGCCGGGGGCGCGCCGTCGAGCACGGTGATCATGCGCTGCCACACGTGTGGGCGCGTGGTCCAGGTCGGCACCGAGCGACCGGCCGGTGCGTAGTAGGGCGCGTAGCGCGTCGATACGACCGTGCCCGGGTCGACGGCGTGGATCCCGGCGAGCAGTTCGGCCGCCCGATCGAGCAACACCGCAGCGTCGGCGGGAGGTTCGGGCGTGCCGGGCACACGCGTGGTCAGCAGCGCCGGCTCCGGCCCGTCGAGCAGTGCGGCGATCGGCACGGGCGCGGGCACCGGTGTATCGGCGAGCAGCCCCAGCACCCGGGCCTCGTGCTCGGGCCGATACCACGGGTCGCCGGCGAGCCGGTCGGCGTCGTGGAAGACCCGCAGGACGAGGTCGCCCACGGCGTACAGCCGGTTCGACCCGACGCCCATGGGCACCACGTCGACGTCGCCGACGATCTCTCGCAGTCGGCCGAGGGTGGCGTCGTCGGGCATCTGCACGGGTGCGGCTCCTGTTCGTGGGCGGGCTGATCCGGCGCAGCCGATCCCGGGCACCGGTTGCCGGCACGTCCGCAGGCACCCCGCCCGGGCGCCCCCGCGAGCGACGACGGTCACCCACCGTCTCACGTCCCGGGTTCGCCCCGGTCGGCGACTGCCCGAGCTTCGACTTCACACATGTTGACTTTAAGCATCCCCGCTCGACAGGATGACCGAGGCAAGGGCCGACTTAGGCAAGCCTTGCCTTTCTCGGGATTTCGGGGTGGTGGCGTGACCGACGCACGTGCGGAACAGACGACGGAGCACCCGGGGCAGGCCGGGTCGTCACGGCTGGTGCTGGTCCTGGTGACGGTGGCATCGGTGCTGCTCGTCGTGGACATCACGATGGTCTCGGTGGGTCTGCTGCGGATCCAAGAGGATCTGAACGGCTCGACGGCCGGGCTCCAGTGGGTGATCGTGGCCTACACGCTGACCTTCGGCGCGTGCCTGCAGACGGCCGGCAGCGTGTCCGACCGGATCGGCCGACGCCCGGTGTTCCTCGGCGGAATCGCCCTGTTCACGCTGTCCTCGCTCGCGTGCGGACTCGCGCCCGACGTGGTCGTCCTGGACGCGTTCCGGGGCCTACAGGGCGTCGGCGCGGCCATGCTTCTGGCGACCGCACTGCCGTTGATCGCGCAGGCGTACCAGGGCCAACGGCGCAACATGGCCATCGCGACGTGGGGTTCGACGCTCGGCGCGTGCGCGGCGGTGGCACCGTTGATCGGCGGTCTCCTGGTGGACGTCGCGAACTGGCGGTGGATGTTCCTGGTCAACGTGCCGATCGGGATCACCGCCTTCGCACTCGCCGCGGCAAAGCTGCCGAGGGATCGGCCGACGGCGGTCGCGGGCGGGATCGACTGGGCCGGCGCGGTCGCGCTCGTGGGCATGTGGGGGCTGCTGAACCTGGCCGTGACGCGAGGGGGCGACCAGGGCTGGACGAGTGCGTCGACGCTGGGCCAATTCCTGGGCGCGAGCCTGCTGTTGGGCGTGTTCATTGTCGTCGAGCGCCGGGCCGCGGCGCCGATGCTGGACCTGGGGCTGTTTCGGATCCCGACGTTCGTGGGCGCGGTGTCGATCTCGTTCCTGTCCCGGTTCGTGACGGTTGGTTCGTCCGTCTACTTCCTTTTGTACTTCCAAGGCGCGCTCGGCATGTCGCCGTTCGAGTCGGGGCTGCTCCTGCTGCCGGTCTTCGTCCCGCAACTGGCCATGGGGCTGGTGGCGGGCCGGCTCCAGGCCCGATTCCCGGCCGCGCGGATCATCGCGGCCGGGTTCACCACGCTCGCGCTCGGCGCGCTGTGGATGGGCCTGAGCTTCGCCCCCGACGCGTCGTGGCCGGCCCTGCTGCCGGGGCTCCTGGTGTGGGGCGTCGGAAGCGGGATCGCGTCGAGCCCACTGATGTCGATCGCGGTGAACACGGTGCCGGCCGAGCGGGCGGGGATGGCCTCGGGCACGGCGAACGGCCTGTTCCCGATCGGCGCCGGCGTCGGGATCGCCGTCCTGGGTGTGCTGTTCGACGCGCGG
>NZ_WWJX01000815.1 GCF_009865215.1 Streptomyces sp. SID3343
TCCGGCACGGCTCCGGCACGCCAGGCGTAGCGGGCCCGGGAACGACGAAGGCCCAGTCCACGGATCATGTCCGTGACCTGGGCCTTCTCACACGAGCGGGCGACGAGAATCGAACTCGCGTTCTAAGCTTGGGAAGCGCCGTTCCCGCAATGCTCGCGAACGCACCCTGACCAGCTCCGCATTCTCGCCTGCGTTGCCGGCTCGACGGTCCGCCAGTACCCCCTGATGACCGCAGATCCCAGCCCGTTCCGGCACGCATCTGGCACGGGCGAGGCCCGGTTTCTCTTGCCGCAGCGCTGATGAAACTGAGAACGTGCTTGAGTGAGTGCTTGGGGGAATTTCGCAATCCAGACCGCTGGGCCCCTGTTAGGCGTTCTTGTCGGCGGCGCGATTGCGGCGATGGTGGCGCGCTGGCAGACGGCCAAGACTCTGACCACGCAAGCCTGGTTGGCATCGAGCCAGCAACTTGCGGACGCACGGTTGGCACGAGCAGAACGAGATCACGAGCGAGCCGTCAATGCATCTAATCGGCTCCTGGAACGGCTGGCGGACCTCTACTCCTGGCTGCCTTCCCTGCCGGACGTCTCCGAGGACGTACCCAGGCTGAGTCCTCAAGCCCGCGAAAACTGCTCGACGGCGCTGGCAAGCATTCGGCGCGGGATGCATACGGAGATCTTCTTGATCCCGGAGCCTGCTGCGCGCGAGCGCTATCGCATTCTGGTGCAACTCGCCTACGACGTCGCGTGGCGTGGGGTAGGTCGAGGTAATCATGAGCGCCAAATAAGAGACGTCACAAACTACCTGCGCTACGTGCAGCACTCCCTTGAAGCCGTCATCGAGGGAAAGCCTCTACCTGAGTTGGCTTCTCCGCCGGTACTGGATCGGGCTGACCCCACTGCGTGGCAGCCCCCAAACCTTCCCCCTCACTGGGGTGATCCGGCGGACGGCAATTAGACCAGATGACAGAGCTACGCACATGGTTCCGGAGCGGGTGTGAGCGCCTTCCCAAAACCGCCGTCTGACCTGCACAGGAACGCATCGGGAGCCCACCAAATCCCAAGATCATTACACGCATGCTGCACAACCAGTCAGCTGCCCCCAAAACCCAACCAAGGAACCCGGTCCACGGCATGCCGGGGACCGGGTGGCATGCCGTGGCTTATGCGCGCGGGTCACGCAACCCGACCAATAACCCGGGTGTTCGGCAACCGCGACCCGCCCTCCAAGGCCCAGCACCAACGTCCGTCCTACGCAACGAGTGCGCCCCGGTCGCGGCCAAAGGTCGCGTCGCCGGCCCCCAGCCGGCTCGCAGCGCAGCTGCGAACTCCTGTCCGCATCCGGTTAGTTGCTGGCTGCGGAAGACCTAGCTTGGAAGGCTTGCCCGCGATCTTGCTTGCAACCTGGGCAAGCCCCCACGTTGCGCGGGACGTTCGCTCATCCCCTGAGTGCCCGTCAGACCCCCTGGGCCGCGCCCCGTTCTGGTGCGCATCTGGTGCGGGTGTCGGACTTGCCTCTTTCCGCAAGTGGGTGGTTGGTCTCGGGGTTCCCTCCCGGACAGGGCGAGAATGAGGCTACTCTGCGCGATCCGACAGACAGCAGAGAGCCACGATTGCGAAGACCACGCAACCAATGGTCCGCAGGTCATCTGTGCTTCGCTCTTGTGCGACGGCCGCAAGTAGAACGGCCATCGTGACGTAGGACCAACTGCGATGTTTGTGCTGGCCTTCGGGACTATTCATGTGTCACTCGCTTGTCACTTCATGGTGGATGAACAACTTCCCCAAGGAAACCCGTCCGGCGAAGAGCATGCGAGCTGATCGGACGACTTCGGTATTCTCCGGACATATATCAAGGCGTTGACCTAGGATGTTGCCTGTCCTCCGGACGTGCTCGGACGTCCTCGGACATGGCCGGACAGAGTCGGACACTCAGAAGCAGGGGATGTCGATGGTTGGAAGCATTGCCGCACAGTTACAGGATCTGCGAATCCGTGCAGGCAATCCTTCAATTCGGCTCATTGCACAGCTTACTTCTAAGCGGGGAAGGCGCCACGCAATGGCTCGTTCGACAATTCAAGACAAACTCGGGGGTCGGAGTCCGGTAAATCTCTCCGAGGCTTTATCCATCATCGAAGCATTTGCGGATTACGCGATCTCGATCGGAGCACCTCTTTCTGAGCAAGAGATCGACTCGCACCTCTGGCGCGAGAGGATTTCTGCGCAGCCGGGAGTAAAGACAAAAGAAGAATTATCGGTCAGGGCATTGGTAGTTCCTGAATCGATACCGATAGCTTGGGATTTGCATCCGTTTCGCATGGCTGGCATGGATGATTTGGTGCACTTGATTGAGACCTCAAAAGATGCACCGATTGCGAACTGGCTGCCGGACGTGATTGCCACAATGAGACAAGCACAGATGACCATCGCAGAAATGCTGGAACGAGCCGCTCGCGATCATCCGCGAGGTATCGTTCAGACTGCTGCTGCCTTGAATAAAAGATTCCCACCGCGCATTTCAGGGGAACCCTGGAATCAGACTGTTCGGGTCGATGGCGCGGTGAACGCTTTTTTGAGGAACGCCGCGAGATTCTATGGCGTTGAGGCTGCTCCAATTATTGTCGCTGGTCTGCGACTGGCAGAGGCGAGCGAGTGTGTCAACTGTTTTGAAGTGTCGATAGGTTCGTGGCACCTTCCCGGGGGCATTTATAGGTGCATCGAGAATCTTCGGAAAGCCGGATTTCCCAATGATGCAAACTCTGTGCTCACTGCAGTCGGGGAAAGCCGTAAGTCGGATCGCATCCTGGAAGTCTTGGTCTTTTTTGCCGAGAAGGGAGCTGTGAGCGATGTCGTGATAATTCTTAAAGGCATCGGGAGCGGAGGGCCTGGCAATATGGCTGCGGTAATCAATGGGATGGAGGTCACTAATTACAAGAATATTGACTCCGCCGTACAAGAGATGATCCGTGGAATTCCCTACAACAAGCACTCTGACTATGCGCAATTCTTTGCTGCCGTGGGACGTCAGGAGATTGCAGATCGGGTGATGCTCGCAAGGGATGAGCCTCCGTTCTGATACACCTACGGCAGGCCGCTTGGGGACGCGCCGTGACCGGCGGCCACGCCGCATGCGCGGCGTGGCCCCGGGCGGCGTGCGTAGCGCGTCGCCCTTGATCTAGTAGAGCCAAATTCGGCAGTGGTGCGTTGAGTTGCGCTGGATGATTGGCAGGTCGGAGGCTCATTGCGGGTAGCTTCGCGGTATGGCGGATGGCGGGGTGTCTGGAGCCGGTGGGGCGTTCACTGCGGAGCATGCTCGGGAGGTGTTGGGCTCGGCTTGTGCTGTGGCCGGGCTGAGTGCTGAGGGGGCGTCCTTGTTGCGGCTTGGGGAGAACGCCGTTTTTCGGTTGGGTGAGCCGGTTGTGGTGCGGGTGGCTCGGTCTTCGGAGCGACTTGGTGAGCATGAGCGGACTGTGGCTGCGGCTCGGTGGCTCGCTGAGGTGGGGTTCCCGGCGGTGCAGGTTGTGTCGCGGGTTCGGCAGCCGCTCGTGGTCGATGGGCGAGTGGTGACGTTCTGGGAACTCGTGGCCGAAGAGGAGCGGTTCGCGGGTGTCGTGCCGCTGGCTGAGTTGCTGCGGCGGTTGCATTGGTTGGAGGAGCCTGCCTCGTTGGGGTTGCCGTATCTGGAGCCGTTGGCGGCGACCTGGGGGCGGATCGACGCCGCGGCGGGGCTGGGTGACGGTGATCGGGCGTTTCTTCGGCAGCGGGCCGAGCAGGTGCGGAAGCGGTACGACGCTTTGGAGTTTGTGCTTCCGTTCGGACTGGTGCACGGGGACGCGAACGTCGGGAACGCGCTCGTTGATGAGGCTGGGCGGGCGGTGCTCATCGACTTGGATGGGTTCGCGCTGGGGCCTCGGGAGTGGGACTTGGTCCTGACCGCGTTGTACTACGAGCGGTACGGGTGGCACACCCGGGCCGAGTACGACGCGTTCGTGAACGCGTACGGGTTCGATGTCATGAACTGGTACGGCTACCCGGTCCTGGCGGACGTGCGTGAGTTGATGATGACCGTGTGGCTGACGCAGAACATGACCGGTGACGCCGACGTCACGGCGGAGGTCGAGCGGCGCATCTCGGATCTGCGGTCCGGTGGGGACCGACACGGCTGGAAGCCGTTCTAGAGACTGGGTCAGCCTGCGGCTTGCTGCCACATGCGGTAGCCGGCGGCCTCTTCCAGGAATTCGGCAACTGTGGTTGAGGCGCTGTGGGCGTCCAGCTTCTTGCGGAAAGCGGCCAAGTAGGAGACGCACCGGGCGGACTTGAGTTGGCGGCCGATGGTCAGGGCGTTCAACGCCGTTCGGCATGCGCGTTCGGGTTCGTCGGCGGTGAGGTGGGCTTCGGCCAGGACCATGGTCGCGAAGAAGTCGCTGCGGATGTAGCGGCCGTCCGTGCCGCCGAGACACAGTTCCGCGTAAGTGGTGGCCTGTTGGGCCTGGCGCATGTCGCGGAAGCAGTGGCCGAGTTCGGCGGACAGCTCCGCTTGGTCGAAGTAGCCGATCCACTCCGGGTCTTCGCCCGGGTTGTTGCGCTCGAAGATCGTGGTGGCCCGGGTCAGGGCGGCGTTGCAGGCTGCGTGGTCGCCGAGGCGGGAAAGGGCTCGGGCTTCCATCGCGAGGAACTGGGCGGTCAGAGTCGGGGTCGCGTGCCCTGTGGTGCCCAGTTGCGCGGCGCGGGCGAGGTTGGCGGCCTCGGTGAAGCGGCCGAGGTAGGTGGCCTGATGGCTCATCGCCGACAGGATGCTCCCGGCGAGACGGCGGTCCTCCGCGGTCTGGGCAAGGCGCAGGGCTTGGATGAAGTAGCGCTGGGCCAACCCGTGGTGGCCGCTGTCGTAGCTCATCCACGCGGCGAGCAGGGTGGCTTCGGCGACCGTGGCGAACAGAGCGCGGCCTACGGGCTCCGTGCTGCGGGCGGTCAGTAACTCGGCAACGTCGCCGTCCAGGTATTGGATCAAGGCTCGGCGGCCGTGTCCGCCTCCGAAGCGGTTGTCCAGATCGGCGTACACGTCGACGGTCGCGCGGACGGTTTCGACGTCTGAGGCACCCACTTGTACGGGCGTTCGGGAATTCGGCAACTGCTCTCGTCGGTCGGAAACCAGCCACGCGAGCGGAGCCGCGTTCCAGGCAGCCGGATCGGGGGACAGGCCCTGCACGTCGCTGTCCGGTGAAAGGTCCGCGTGCCACAACGCCGTTAGGGTCTCGACTCCATCTGCGGGCGTGGTGGGGTAGGCCGTTCCCGGGGCTTCCGGCATGGCCGGGACTTCGGCCAACCCCAGACGGTGGGCCGGTTCGCCGTAGACCTTCGTCAGGAGCGCGACGTAGTCGGCCGGATAGGTCTGGCCGTTCTCCCACCGGGCGATGCTCCGCAACAGTGATGTGTCGGTTGGCAGCGATCGCCCTTCCTGCGCGGCGGCTTGGCGCAGGGCGTAGATGAGCCGCGGCTTCTTCCAACCGCGCCGGTCACGGGCAGCGCGTAGAAGATCGGCTTGATACGGCGTGGTGCCGGACACCACGAATCGCCTCCCCAGAAGCGGCGCCAGATCCAGTCATCATGCTCGCGCATACGAAGTGTCGTCAAAGGGTCGCAATCAGTTGATCACGCAGGAGGGATGACGCGAGGTGGCAAGGCGTGTCATCCCCTGTCACCCCTTGCCGTCTGCCTCGGACCGCTGCTGCCGGCGCACCTTGGTGATGTCCGGTCGGAGCGACCGGCGAACTTGGGGAGATGAACATGACGCTTCGACAGGAGAGTGAGTCCGCTGGCGCATGGCTGCTTGCGGCCATCAGCAACGCTGAGGCGGCACAACACCCTCGCGAACCGCGGGTGTGGGCAGCTGGCCATGTCTTCGACGCTGTCGTTGTTGCGGACCGGTTGGGTGTCGAAGCCGTGGACTGGTACCGGCGCCTCGGTACCGAGGCGCCGCCGTGCGCGATCGACCACTACGCACGGAAGGTCGCCTTCCTCATCGCGCCGGTCGGAGAGCCTTTCTTCGCGGGTGTGTTGACGGTGCTGCGCGGAGACCTGCCGTACCGATACCTCTCGACCGGCGGATACCTGATCGTTCCGGGCCCCGGGGTCGAGACAGGCGATCGATACCAATGGCTCAACAAACCGGCCGAAGAGTCCATCCTCGACCGTGACAGCGTCGCAATGCTCGCCGGCCACCTGCTCATCGCATCCCGCAACCTTTCCGCCGCAGCCGAAGGCACCGACGATGCAGGGTGACCCGGACGCGGCCTCCTGGTCGCCTATCGACACCACGGCTTGGTACCAAGCGCGGTCTGCCGTCGCAGCCTTGCGGGACGTCCTGATCGCCGCCGGCCTCGCCGAGCACTTCCCCCACCTGCGCGCGGACGTTAACGCGTTCGGGCACGGCTTCGTCGAACTCGGCCGCACGACACCGGAAGCCGCTCATCGACTCGCCGAACTCCTTGCCGCGGCTACGACCGACCCCACCTGAAGGGAGAACCGCCATGCGCCCCGCCCCTGACAACGCCCGCGCCTGCGCACCGCCTGCCGAAGAACTGCGCGCCAGCATCCCCTACGTCCGTGGCCGGCGCACGGCCAACAACGCCACGCTCGAACTCGCCGCACGGCTGACGACCGCCGGCCTGGTCGACGGCTTCGGAGCGCTCAAGGCGGAAGTGAACGTCCACGGTGACGGCCTGGTCAACCTCGGCCCCATCCCTGCCGACGCAGTCCACCGCCTTGCCACGCTCCTCGCCAATGGCCTCTGCGCCGAGCTCGGCCACTTGGCCGCACACGACGAAGCCGCCTGATCCTCAACGCATCACCCGACCGAATTCGGCAACGGCCGCCACAGGCCGCCTCGCACCGACCAAACGCCCAACGGTGCCGAGACAAGACAGCCGAGGGTCCCCTCTCATACAGGCCCCATCAGGAAGCGACTTGACCGCCCTGACCTGCGAGGGGAGTTGATCCCGTGATCAACAAGACCGGACGGCTCCTGACCGTCCCCCAACCGCCGACCGGCTCAACGTCGGCGAGCGCTTCGTCCGTCGCCTCATTGCAGAGCGACGCATCACCTTCGTTCGGATCGGCCGCCACGTCCGCATACCGACGGACGCGGTCGAAGCCCTCATCTCAGCCGGACGCGTCGAATCCGACACGACGCACAGCCAGGCCGCTTGATGCCCAACAACAAAGGAAGGCGTCGTCGCTTCGGCGCGGTCCGGCAACTGCCGTCCAAGAAGTGGCAAACGCGGTACCCAGACCCGACCAGCAAGTTGATCAACCCGGACCGGACCTTCGTCACCAAGACTGCCGCTGAAGAGTGGCTGACCGACACCGAGTCGGAGATGCGGCGCGGCGACTGGGTCGACCCACGCGGCGACACGGTCTTCGGTACGTTCGCCACGGCCTGGATCAAGGAGCGGCCGAACCTCCGGCCGTGCTCTCGTGAGCTGTACAGCATCCTGCTCCGACTTCACCTGAAGCCCACGTTCGGCAACGCGGCACTCTCGGCGATCAAGGAAGCCGACGTGCGCCGCCGGCGTGCCACGCGCCTGGAAGGCGGCCTTGGCCTGTCCCCCACCGCCAAGGCGTACCGACTCATGCGCCCAGTCATGAACACCGCCGTGGACGACGGCCTGATCGGCCGGAACCCCTGCCGTATCAAGGGTGGAGGCGACGAGAAGGCCCCGGAGCGGCCGACCCTCACCATCGGACAGGTTCTTCGCCCTCGGGGACGGTGTAGGTCCCCGCTACCGAGCCCTCGTCCTCCTCGCCGCCTTCGGCTCCCTGCGCTGGGGCGAACTTGCCGCTCTCCGACGCGATCACGTGGACCTCGACGCGGGCACGATCCGCATCGACGTCTCCGCCATCGAAATGAGCAACGGAAAGCGTGTCACCGGCCCGCCGAAGTCGGCCGCCGGCAAGCGAACCGTCACTATCCCCGCGCCGATCCTCCTCGACCTGCGTCGGCACATGAAGTGGTTCGCCGAGAAGGAGTCGGACGGCCTGTTCTTCGTCGGCCCGAAGGGTGCGGCCCTACGCCGCTGCAACTTCACCGGGTGTGCGACGCGGGAGCCGTCACCTCGGCGTGACCGATATTCACTTCCACGATCCACGCCATACCGGGAACGTCCTCGCCGCCGAGACCCGCGCCACTCTCCGAGAGCCGATGGACCGCATGGGGCAGTCAACGTCCTGCGCAGCCCTGATCCACCAACACGCCCGCGCCGACCAAGACCAGGCCACCACCAAACGCAACCGCGAAGCGGATCAAGAAGCCCCCGCCCCGAGATCATCGCCAGTCCGGCACGGCTCCGGCACGCCAGGCGTAGCGGGCCCGGGAACGACGAAGGCCCAGTCCACGGATCATGTCCGTGACCTGGGCCTTCTCACACGAGCGGGCGACGAGAATCGAACTCGCGTTCTAAGCTTGGGAAGCTCATGTTCTACCATTAAACTACGCCCGCAGACGGACGCCCTTTGGGCGGCCTGCCCCGTCACTCTACCGGATGGGTCGGCGTGGTTGCAGCCAGGATTCGCGGGACCGTTTGGGTGGATCAGGGCGGCTGCGATTACCCTTTCTCCGTGCTTCTATCGGACAAAGACATTCGCGCGGAGATCGACCGCGGTCGGGTTCGGATCGACCCCTACGAGCCGGCCATGGTTCAGCCGTCGAGTGTGGACGTCCGACTTGATCGGTTTTTTCGGGTCTTCGAAAATCACAAGTATCCCCACATCGACCCGGCGATCGAGCAGCCGGACCTGACTCGGATGATCGAGCCGCCCGAGGGCGAACCGTTCATCCTGCACCCCGGTGAGTTCGCGTTGGGATCGACGTACGAGGTCGTCTCGCTGCCGGACGACGTGGCGTCTCGACTTGAGGGCAAGAGTTCGCTCGGGCGGCTCGGGCTGCTGACGCACTCGACGGCCGGGTTCATCGATCCCGGGTTCTCGGGGCACGTCACGCTCGAACTCTCGAACGCCGCGACGCTGCCCATCAAGCTGTGGCCGGGGATGAAGATCGGCCAGTTGTGCATGTTTCGGCTGTCCTCGCCCGCCGAGTTCCCCTACGGGTCCTCGGTGTACGGGTCGCGCTACCAGGGGCAGCGTGGGCCCACGCCCTCGCGTTCGTTCCAGAACTTTCATCGGACGGACGTGCGCGGCGAGCGCTAGTCGGTGCTCGGCCCGACGCGGTGCCGACCGGCCGGGCCGGTCCCCGGGCCCGGTCCCGGTTCCGCCCCGCTCCCGTTTCCCCATCCGGCCACAGGCGCCGAGAACAGCAGATAGGCATACCCGGACATGAGCGAAGTGCGCGAAAACCTCACCTGGCCCCTCTTCGGCCAGGCCACGCGTGAGCTGGCCACTCAGGTGGCGAACGACGGGTACGAGCCCGACATCATCCTGTCGATCGCCCGCGGTGGGGTGTTCGCGGCCGGCGCGCTCGCGTACGCGCTCGACGTCAAGAACCTGCACCTGGTCAACGTCGAGTTCTACACCGGCATCGGCACCACGCTCGACATGCCGGTCATGCTCGCGCCGGTGCCCGACGTGGTCGACTTCTCCAACAAGAAGGTGCTGATCGCGGACGACGTCGCCGACACCGGCAAGACGTTGCTGCTCGTGCGGGACTTCTGCGAGGGCAACGTCGCCGAGGTGCGCTGCGCGGTCGTCTACGAGAAGCCGCAGTCGCTCGTGAAGTGCGAGTACGTGTGGAAGCACACCGACGACTGGATCAACTTCCCGTGGTCCGTGCTGCCGCCCGTCGTACAGCGTCAGGGCCAGGTCCTCGACGCCTGAGTGCTGAACCGGATCAACGCGCCCAGGACGTCGACCGCGCCCGGCAGGCCGCGTTCGATCGGGTCGGGCGGCACCGCCCACCGGGTCAGCCCCCCGCACGCGGTGGAGGACGGCGGAGCCGGTACGAAGTGGCCCACCGCGTGATGGCGGACGTCGAACCGGGCCCGGTCGTTGTGGTCGACCGTGTACCAGTACAGGTTGCGCGCGCCTGGGTTGACCAGGAACAACAGCCGCTCGCTGGGTAGATGCAGGACCGGCCCCGACGGCAGGCCGAGCAGTTCCAGTTGGCGGATCGCCGCGTAGCCGACCGCGGCCGGCGCGTCCAGTACGTCGAACTCCAGGCCGCTCGCGAGCAGGACCGTGTACGGCTTGTTGCCCCACCACTCCCATACGTCGTCGGTGGACCGCGTGGCCCGGGTCAGACCCGGTTCGGCGGCGGGATGCGCGCCCGGATCGGGGCACTCGGCGTCTCCGCACGAGCAGCGGCCGTCCTCGACATACGCGCCGGGGAGTACCGGCCACCCCCGATCCACGACGTAGAAGAGAGCCGCCGCCTGGAGCGCGGCGCGGGTGCGTTGCCGCACAAGCATGTCCGATCCGTTCCTCACGACTTCCGCGACCTCGACGAGATGTCGGGTGCGGATACGTGTACTGCTACGAGTACACCGCCGGGAACGGTCGCGGAGAAGATCCGCAACGCGGCTTCACCGTGCCGCTTGTGGTCCGGGTGGTCCACTGCCGGCACGGTTCGGCCGCGGACTGACGTTGCGTCAGGTGTCGTTCAGTCGGAGATCACGTCGCGATTCGCATCCGCGGCGTGATCCGCGTCGCGATCACCGCGTCGTGATGCGTGTCGCGATGTGCTTCGCGATCGACGATGGGACTCGCGACACGACTCACGACGTGAGTGGGAGCTTGAGGACCAGGAGCAGCGCGATCAGTTCGACCGCGACGCAGCCGAGCGCGCGCGGCCATGGCAGTTCGTGCACCCGAATCATCAGCGCGGTCAGCAGCCAGGCCGTCAGCACGAAGGACGCGATGCCGATGCCCGCCACGATGGGGTTGTCGTCGGGCGCGAACATCGCCACAAGCAGGCGCGGCGCGTCCGCGATCCAGACCACGAGCATCGACAGCGTGATGAACGGCATGGGCGAGCCGTTGCCGCCGAACTGGGTGGCCAGCGCGTGTGACACGAGGCCCAGCAGCGCGCAGAACGCCGGGACCATGACGATGACCATGCCGAGCGCGGGCACGCTCGTGCCGAGTGTCGAGTCGACGATCTCCTTGCGGGAGGCGTCGTTGGCCAGCAACGCCAGTACGCCGCCGATCGCGGACATGATCAGGGCCGGCCACCACGCCGCCTGGTCGCGGACCTCGTCCATGGTGCGCAGCGGGCGCACGACGAGGCCGCTCAGGATCTCTTTCCAGTGCAGGTATCGCGGCGGCGGCGCGTTGTACTGCGGCGGCGCCTGCTGCCGGTAGGGCTGCGGCGGGACCGCGGGCGTGACCGAGGTGTACTCCTCGGGCGGCGCGCCGTAGACGTAGATGCTTGTCTCGTCCGGAAGCGACAGCGGGCCGTAGCTCTGGTCGCCACCCGAACCGCCCGAACCGCCCGGCCCACCCGAGCCGCCTTGCCCGCCCTGCGGCGGCGGTGGGCCCTGTTGCCCGTAACCCTGCGGCGGAGGCGGCGGAACCTGCTGCCCGTAGCCGTGCGAAGGCGGCGGTGGAACCGGCTGCCCGTAACCCGGTTGGCCACCGTACTGATTGCCGTAAGCCCCGCCCTGCTGAGGTGGGTAACCCTGGCCGGCAGGCGGGGGCTGTTGCCGGTACGGGTCGTAGGGTCCATTGCCAGTCACACCAATGACGGTACCGGCTGTAGGAGCTGTGGTGTCGTCCCGGAACGGTCGTAATTCAGGCACAAAACCGGGCCGGGAAGCGGGACGAAACGCCGGGCGAGACCCAGGTCGACCCTCGGTACGACCCCCAGGACGACCCTCAGTACGACCCCCAGCCTCTCGCAAACGCCGATCGCCGCCGGCCCCACCGGGACCGACGGCGATCAACAACGTCTCGACCTACCTACCTACTTACCTACCAAGCGAGCGAGCGATCTCACTTCGCCTCGGCGTCCTCCAAGACCTCCTCGGCCGCAGGCGGCTCCGGCAGCTTGACCGACTGAAGCAGGAGTTGCGCGACGTCGACGACCCGCAGGTCCTCCTTCGCCTCGCCCGCCTGCTTCTTGGCGTTGATCGAGTCGGTGAACATCACGAGGCAGAACGGGCACGCGGTGGAGACGATGTCGGGATTCAGCGACAGCGCCTCGTCCATGCGCTCGTTGTTGATCCGCTTGCCGATCCGCTCTTCCATCCACATCCGCGCACCGCCGGCGCCGCAGCAGAAGCCGCGCTCCTTGTGGCGGTGCATCTCCTCGTTTCGCAGACCCGGCACGCGCGCGATGATCTCGCGCGGGGGCGTGTAGATCTTGTTGTGCCGACCGAGGTAGCAGGGGTCGTGGTAGGTCACCAGGCCGTCGACGGGGCCGACCGGCAACAGCCTGCCCTCGTCGAGCAGGTGCTGGAGCAACTGCGTGTGGTGGATGACCTCGAAGTGGCCCTCCAACTGCGGATACTCGTTGGCCAGCGTGTTGAAGCAGTGCGGGCACGTGGTGACGATGCGCTTCTTCGGCGCGTCCTCCAGCGCGGCGTTGAGCGTCTCGACGTTTTGCGCCGCGAGCATCTGGAAGACGACCTCGGAGCCGAGTCGGCGCGCCGAGTCACCGGTGCAGGACTCCTCCTTGCCGAGGATTCCGTACTTCACGCCGGCGATGTCGAGCAGCTCGGCGAAAGCCTTCGTGGTCTTCTTCGGGCCGTCGGCGAGCGCGCCCGCGCAGCCGACCCAGTACAGGTACTCCAGCTCGGCGGGCTCGATGTCCTGCCCGACGATCGGGACCTCGATGCCGGTGGCCTTCTTGAGCTCCTTGACCCAGTCGAGCCGGGCCTTGGTGGCCACGCCCCACGGGTTGCCCTTGTTCTCCAGGCCCTTGAGCATCGTTGCCGCCTCGGAGGGGAACGCGCTTTCGATCAGTACCTGGTAGCGGCGCATGTCGACGATGTGGTCGACGTGTTCGATGTCCACCGGGCACTGCTCGACGCACGCGCCGCAGGTCGTACACGACCACAGCACGTCCGGGTCGATGACGCCGTTTTCCTCGGCGGTGCCGATCAGCGGGCGCTCGGCCTCGGCCAGCGCCGCGGCCGGGACCTTGGCGAGCTGCTCCGGGGTGGCCTTCTCGTTGCCCTCTTCGTCCTTGCCACCACCGGCGAGGAGGTACGGCGCCTTGGCGTAGGCGTGCTCGCGCAGCGACATGATCAGCAGCTTCGGGGACAGCGGCTTGCCGGTGTTCCACGCGGGGCACTGCGACTGGCAACGCCCGCACTCGGTGCAGGTGGAGAAGTCGAGCAGGCCCTTCCAGGAGAAGTGCTCGATCTGGCTGACGCCGAAGACCGCGTCGTCCTTGGGGTCCTCGAAGTCGATGACCTCGCCGCCGGACGTCATCGGCTGGAGCGCGCCGAGCGCGACCGCGCCGTCGGCGTTGCGCTTGAAGTAGATGTTGAAGAACGCCAGGAACCGGTGCCAGGCCACACCCATGGTCGGGTTGAGGCCGATGGTGATCGCCCACGCCATCGAGATCACGATCTTGATCGTCGCGACGAGGTAGATCAGGTTCTCGAGCGAGCCCTCGGAAAGGCCGCCGAACGCGGATACCAGCGGGTAGCTGACCCAGTAGCCGGGCTCGTACGCGTCGACTCCCGCGAGCGCGCCCTCGAGGCCGCGCAGCAGCATGATGCAGACGCCGACCGAGCCGACGACGAACTCGACGAAGTACGCCTGGCCGAAGTTGGATCCGGCGAACCGGCTCTTGCGGCCGGCCCGACGCGGGTGGGTCAGCTGACGGATCGCGATCAGCACCAGGATGCCGACGATGGTCATCAGGCCCATGAACTCGCTGAAGACCTCGAACACGTCCCAGTGCCCGAGTCCCCACAGCGCGAACTCGGGCGAGAACAGCTGCCCGTACGCGTTGACCAGGGTCAGGAACAGGGCGCCGAAGCCGACCATGACGAACCAGTGCGCGGCGCCGACGATGCCCCAACGGAGCATGCGGGTGTGGCCGACCGTCTCGGTGAGCATCGTGCCCAGACGCTTGCCGGCCTCACTGGTCCGGCCGCGGACGGGCTGCCCGAGTTTGACGAACGAGAAGATGTAAGCGGCGGTTCTCCCGAGAAGGGCGAACCCGATCACGCTGATGACCAGCGAGATCACGATCGCTGCGAGCTGCATGGGCGTTCGGCTCCTCCGGTGGGACGTCCCTTCCGGGGCGTGTATCGGCCGACAGCGTACGGCCGTGCGGGCATCTTACCCACTGGTAACTTAACCACTACAGGGATGATATCTGTCACGCCGACGCTACCGGCTTGGGGGTTTTTGTCCCCGTCGTCCGGCGCTGGGCGATCTTGTCTTGTCGCGCGGATCACCACGCGGATCACCACCTGGATCACCACGCGGATCACCGCCCGGCCACCCGCGCGGCAGACGCTCCGCCATTTGTATGACGCACCGTCAGATCCGTACCCCGCATGCTCCCACGTCATGACGCCGGGACCTCAAAGAGGTCCCGGCGTCACGGTTTTCCACCCGATCAGAGCGTCTTCGTCGGCTGCCCGCCCGGCTGCCCACCCGGCTGCCCGGACTGCCCGCCGGCCTGCCCGCCAGGCTGCGATCCGGCCTCCCGCCCGGCCCGCCCGCTCGGCTCGACGGCCAGCGTGTCACCCGCCTCGTCGAGGTCGACCACGACCGTGTCGCCGTCCGCGACCTCGCCCGCGAGCAGTTCGCGGGCGAGCTTGTCGCCGATCGCGGTCTGGATCAGCCGGCGCAACGGCCGCGCTCCGTACGCCGGGTCGTATCCGGTCAGCGCGAGCCACTCACGAGCCGCGTCGGTCACCGTCAGGGTGATCCGGCGGTCCTTGAGCCGGGCGCCGAGCCGGTCCACCTGGAGGCCGACGATGTGCGCGAGTTCGGCCGTGTCGAGCGCGTCGAAGAGCACGATGTCGTCGAGCCGGTTGAGGAACTCCGGCTTGAACGAGGTCCGGACGACCTCCATCACCAGGTCCCGCTGCTGCTGCGTGGTGAGGGCGGGGTCCACCAGATACTGCGAGCCCAGGTTCGAGGTCAGGATCAGCACCACGTTGCGGAAGTCGACCGTGCGTCCCTGACCGTCCGTCAGGCGCCCGTCGTCGAGCACCTGGAGCAGGACGTCGAACACCTCGGGGTGGGCCTTCTCGACCTCGTCGAGCAGCACCACCGAGTAGGGCCGACGGCGCACGGCCTCGGTGAGCTGGCCGCCCTCCTCGTAGCCGACGTAACCGGGCGGGGCACCGACCAGGCGAGCCACCGAGTGCTTCTCGGCGTACTCCGACATGTCGATCCGCACCATCGCGCGCTCGTCGTCGAACAGGAAGTCGGCGAGCGACTTGGCCAACTCGGTCTTGCCTACGCCGGTGGGGCCCAGGAACAGGAACGAGCCGGTCGGGCGATCCGGGTCGGCGATGCCCGAGCGGGCCCGGCGCACCGCGTCGGAGACCGTCCCCACGGCGGCCTTCTGGCCGATCAGCCGGCGGCCGAGTTGCTCCTCCATGCGCAGGAGCTTGCCGCGCTCGCCCTCCAGCAGGCGACCGGCCGGGATGCCGGTCCAGGACGAGACCACGTCGGCCACGTCGTCGGGGCCGACCTCCTCCTTGACCATCGCGGGACCGTTGTCGCCCTGGTCGCTCTCGCTCGCGGCCGCCTCGGCCAATTCGCGCTCCAGCGTCGGGATCTGCCCGTACATCAGCTTCGACGCCGTCTCGAAATCGCCGTCGCGCTGGGCCCGCTCGGCCTCGCCGCGGGCCGCGTCCAGTCGCTCCTTGAGCTCGCCGACCCGGTTGAGGCCCGCCTTCTCCTGCTGCCAGCGCGCGGTCAGCCCGCTGAGCTGTTCCTGCTTGTCCGCGAGGTCCTTGCGCAGCCGCTCCAGGCGATCACGGCTGGCCGCGTCGGTCTCCTTGGACAGCGCCATCTCCTCCATCCGCAGCCGGTCGACCGCGCGTTGCAGCTCGTCGATCTCGACCGGGGAGGAGTCGATCTCCATCCGCAGGCGCGACGCGGCCTCGTCGACGAGGTCGATGGCCTTGTCGGGAAGGAAGCGCGCGGTGATGTAGCGGTCGGACAAGGTGGCCGCGGCGACCAGGGCGGAGTCGGCGATCTGGACCTTGTGGTGGGCCTCGTAGCGGCTCTTGAGCCCGCGCAGGATCGCGATCGAGTCCTCGACGCTCGGCTCGCCCACGAAGACCTGCTGGAAGCGGCGCTCCAGGGCCGGGTCCTTCTCGATGTGCTTGCGGTACTCGTCGAGCGTGGTCGCGCCGACCAGGCGCAGTTCGCCGCGCGCGAGCATCGGCTTGAGCATGTTGCCCGCGTCCATCGTGCTGTCACCGGTGGCGCCGGCGCCCACGACGGTGTGCAGTTCGTCGATGAACGTGACGACCTGGCCGTCGCTTTGCTTGATCTCGTTCAGCACGGCCTTGAGCCGTTCCTCGAACTCGCCGCGATACTTGGCGCCGGCGACCATCGCGCCCAGGTCGAGCGAGACGAGCTTCTTGTCCCGCAGCGACTCGGGCACGTCGCCCGCGACGATGCGGCGCGCGAGGCCCTCGACCACGGCGGTCTTGCCCACGCCGGGCTCGCCGATCAGGACGGGGTTGTTCTTGGTTCGCCTCGACAGCACCTGGACCACGCGCCGGATCTCCGAGTCGCGGCCGATCACCGGGTCGAGCTTGCCCGCCCGGGCCTCCTCGGTGAGATCGCGGCCGTACTTCTCCAGCGCCTGGTAGGTGCTCTCCGGGTCCTGCGAGGTCACGCGCGTGCTGCCGCGGACCGCCTTGAAGGAGTCGAGCAGTGCCTGCGGGCCGGCGCCCGCGTTGCGCAGCGCCTCGGCGATCGGGCCGGTGCGCCCGGACGCGAGGCCGACCAGAAGATGCTCGGTGGACACGAACATGTCGCCGAGCTTGTCGGCCTGCTTCTCCGCCTCGTCCAGGGCGAGCATCGTCTCGCGCGCGAGCTGCGGAGCGGCCACCGTTGAGCCGGACGCGCTCGGCAGGCGTTCCGAGATATGTGCCGTCTCGACCTTGAGCAGGGGTACGTCGACACCGGCCGCGCCGAGCAGCGGGATCGCGATCCCCTCGGGCTGCTCGAGCAACGCGAGCAGCAGATGCGCGGGCTCCACCTGGGGGTGTCCCGCGGCGGCAGCCTTGCGGATGGCGACCGAAAGGGCCTCTTGGGCCTTGGTGGTGAGCTTTTGTGCATCCATGTGAGGTGTGCGACTCCTTCGCTGCGGGCACGCGCTGTCACGGCCATCATCCCGTCCGTGCCGCGTGTTCGGCGCACTCGACGGCGCGCCCGAACGGGCTACTTGATCGGGACAACGACAACTAAGTTGAGTCTATTCCACTCAACCATGCGTTGTCCGGGATGCCTAGACTGCGGACATGCCAGATGTGTCCGGTGCCCTCGAAACACTCGACGCGCTCGCGGATGCGGCTGTGCGGCTGATTCCCGAAGCGCCCGAGGCCGACCGTGTCGTGCTGGGCCTCGCGGGTCCGCCGGGAGCCGGCAAGTCCACCCTTGCGAGCCGGCTCGTGCGCGCGATCGAGGCGCGCGTGGGCCTCGGCACCGCCGCCTACGTCCCGCTCGACGGCTTCCACCTCTCCAACGTGCAGCTGAAGCGGATCGGCCGGCTGCACCGCAAGGGCGCGGTGGACACGTTCGACGTGTGGGGCTACGCGACGACGCTCGCGCGGGTGGTCCGCGAGGTCGACCACGACGTGTACGTGCCCGACTACGACCGCACGCTGCACGAGCCGATCGCGGCCCGGCACGTGGTCCGTCCCGGGACTCGGATGATCGTGACCGAGGGCAACTACCTGGCCCTGGACGAGCCCGGCTGGACCGAGGCCTACGGCCTGATGACGGAGGTCTGGTACGTGCACGCCTCCGACCGGGTGCGCGACGAACGGCTGACCAGACGCCAACGCCGGGGCGGCCGCAGCCCGGGGGAGGCGATGGCCTGGGTGGCCGGCAGCGACCGCCCCAACGGCGAACTCGTCAAACGCTCGAAATCACGCTGCGCCCGCATCGTCACGGTGGCCTGGTAGCCGACCCGCCGGAGCCCGCTCGTGTTCGACGAGCGTCGATTTCGCCGCCCGGGTCAGCCCGTGAGCCACGCGGGCGCCGGCACCAGGAGCTCCACGTTGCGGTCCTCCACCCGGCCGCGGCGACCGTCGACGGCCGCGTCGGGGCGGTCGCGCTCCTGCCAGTCGTTGCCCGCCAGTTCGCGGGCGAGGGCGGCCAGGGCGAGCGGCGTGTCGAGCTTGCCGCCGTTGGACTCGGGGCCCGCCGAGTCGACGATCGTGCCGAAGATCGAGACCGTGCCGTTCTTGTTGTCGGCGAGCTCCACGATCCGCGCCTGCGACGGCCAGTCGATGTGCGACGCCGTGTTGACCTCCCAGAAGCCGCCGGGTGCCGCGCTGCCCGCCGGGCGGGGATGGGCCTTCACGGCGTTGTCGTGGGTGTGCCCGTTGACCCACAGCACGACGTTGGGAAAGCGCAGGAGCAGGGCCTGTACCTGCGGGCCCAGGACGCGCGCGGGCTGACCGTCGGGGACGGTCTTGTTGACCATCGTGGCCAGGGTGTGGTGGCTGAACAGGACGAACAGCCTGTCCTGGCCGGTGCCCTGGACGACCTTGCCCTGCTCGTCGAGGTAGCTCGAACTGCCCCTGGTCAACTGCTCGTTCAACCACGCGAACTGGACGGGGTCCAGGCAACCGGAGTCCAGGCCGTACTGGTTGACGGTGTCGAGGACGAGGCAACGCACGGCCGGGCCCTGGTCGAACGTGTAGTAGGCGGTGGCCTGGTCGACGTTTTGCTGCGAGAAGCCGTGGCCCTTGGGCAGGCCGGTGGTGTTGAAGTGCTCCTTGATCGTCTGCGCGCGGTCGACCAGGCGGCGGTCCGGGTCGGCGGTGACCTTGCGCTTGGGGCCGGCCATCAACGCGGCGAGCGCGTCGGGCTTGCCGGCTTGCAGGCCCAGCGCGAGCGTGACGAGGGTCTGGCCCGGGGATATGTCGAGCACCTTCTCGTCGCCGACCGCGACCTTGCTCAGCAGCTCACTGACCGGCAGGTTGCCCTGCACGAGACCGTCGTGGTTGCCGTACGCGGTGTACCACGGGGTCTTGAGGCCGGTCGCGTCGAACGGCCGGCGGCACGCGTCGAGCAGGCCGGGGACGGTCGGGTAGCCGTACTGGGCACGCGGGACGTCGTCCTTTTGGCCGGCGGGCGTGCCGTCGGGGTGCCAGTAGCGCTCGTGGTACGAGACCGCGTCCATCGGACCCTCGTACTTGTTGTGGTCACCCGAGTCGGGAGTGACCTTCTTGCCGCCGTCGAGCACGTCGATGTACCAACGCAGTTCGTTGAACTGGATGTTGTCGGTGTTGTCGCCGGTGCAGATGGTGAAGGCGAGCGCCTGACCCAGCGCCGGGCCCTTGCCTATCTTGTTGATCGACTGGACCATCGCCTCGGCGATCTGCGCGGTCAGCACCTCCTGCGGGCGGTAGGCCGACTGGAACGGCAGCAGCTTCGCGAACGGCTGGTCCTTGTCGCTGTGCCGGTCGAGGAAGTCCACCCGCGCGGTCGACTGCGAGTCCTGGATGTGTATGTCGGTGAACTGCGTGAAGGCGACCAGGGGTTGCCGCTTGGTCGCGTCGCCGGTCCCGGCCTCGGGGGCCAGTTCGTCGCGCAGCTTGTACGGCTCGCCGGGCCCCGCCACGATCTTGCGGTAGCCGCCAACGCCGGGCGGGCCGAACACGAGCGTGCGCTCCAGGGTCGTGCCCGCGGGAGCGGCCGGTCCCGCGTTCTGCTTCGGGCCGCCGGACTTGGGCGCGTCGGTCGGCTTGCGGTCGGGCTTGTCCTTGTCGTCGGTACAGGCTGCGACCCCCAGGAGTGCCGCGCTCGCGGCCGAGTACTTCAACAGGTCCCGACGATTCGGCTTCATGCGGTGACCCTAACGACGGGGATTGAGCCGGCTCAAGACGCTTTGGGATGAGACAGCACGACGAAAGAGGGGCGCGGCCGAAGCCGTGCCCCTCTATCGACGGATGTGTCCGTCGGTCCGCGCGTCCGCCCCGAGGTCAGTCCGCGCGCCCGCGCCGCGGCTTCCACACCACGAGCGCACTGCCCACCTGCGGCCGCAACGGGACGAGGTCGCGCCGGTAGGACGCGTGCACCGCGGCTTCGCGCTGCGCACTCGCCGCCGACGCCTCACCCAGCGCGTGTTCCATCTCGGCGACGCGCATGCGCAGCGCGAGCACCTGGTTCTCCAACTCCAGGATCCGCTTGATCCCGGCGAGGTTGATGCCGTCCTCCTGGGACAGCCGCTGCACCTCGCGCAGTTGGACGATGTCACGGGCCGAGTAGCGCCGCCCGCGACCGGCCGTGCGATCCGGCGAGACCAGGCCGAGCCGGTCGTACTGTCGCAGTGTCTGCGGGTGCAGGCCGGAGAGCTGAGCGGCCACCGAGATCACGTAGACCGGAGAGGTCTCGTCGATCTCGAAGCCGCGGCCTCCCAAGCCGCCCATGCCACCCGGTCGCATGTCACGCCCCCTTCGCCGCGTCCAACAGATCGGCTCGGGGGTCGTCCGCCACGGTCGCCTCGCGGAACGCTTCGAGCGCTTCGCGCGCCTTGTCGTTCAGCTGTTGAGGCACCGTCACCTCGATGGTGACCAGGAGGTCGCCCCGAGTGCCGTCCTTGCGTGCCGCTCCGCGCCCGCGCACTCGCAGCGTGCGGCCGTTGCCCGTGCCCGCGGGGAGCTTGAGCGTGACCGGAACGCCGCCCAGGGTGGGCACGGTCACCTCGGCCCCCAGGGCCGCCTCCGGAAACGTGACCGGCACCGTGACCGTGAGGTTGTCTCCCTTGCGGCCGAACAGGGAGTGCGCCTTGACGTGCACGACGACGTACAGATCGCCGTGCGGTCCGCCGCGCTCGCCCGGAGCGCCCTTGCCCTTGAGCCGGATCCGCTGCCCGTCCTGGACCCCGGCCGGGATCCGGACCTGCATCGTGCGCGAACTCTTGGCCCGGCCACTGCCGTTGCACACGATGCACGGGTCGTCCACGATCATGCCGCGGCCCTTGCAGTCGCGGCACGGCTCCGAGAAGCCGAAACCGCCCTGCGGCCGACTGACGTTGCCCGCGCCCGCGCAGGTCGGGCACATCCGCGGGGCGGTGCCCGCGGCCGCGCCCGTGCCGTTGCAGTGCCGACACGGCTCGGAACTGGTCAGCCGGATCGGCACGGTCGCACCGTCCACGGCATCGGCGAACCCGAGGGTGACCTCGGACTCGACGTCGGCGCCGCGGCGCGGCTGCTGCCGCCCGGTCTGGCGCCCGCCGCCGAACAGGCCACCGAAGATGTCGCCGAGACCGCCGGTGTTGCCCGCGCCGCCCTGCTGACCGCCGAAGATGTCGCCGAGGTCGAACGGGAAACCCTGCCCGCCCTGGGCGCCGCCGGGACCGCGGAAGTTGCCACCTCCGCTGCCGAACAGCGTCCGCGCCTCGTCGTACTCCTTGCGCCGCTTTTCGTCGGCGAGCACGTCGTACGCCTCGGAGATCTCCTTGAAGCGTTCCTCCGCCATGGTGTCACCCTTGTTCTTGTCCGGGTGGAACTCGACGGCGAGCTTGCGGTACGCCTTCTTGATCTCGGCGGTACCGGCGTCCTTGGGGACGCCGAGCACCTTGTAGTAGTCCTTCTCCAGGTAATCCTTCGTACTCATGTGCCCCTCGCCGATCCGGCGTCGGCGACGGCGCACTCGAACCGCGAGCGCCCTTCGACGGTTTCACCACATCCGTGCATCGGCGTCCCTCCTCTCCGCGTCTAGTTCTCCGTGACGGTTCAGCTGTCGGCCGCTTCGCCCGACTCCTCCGGACCGCCGTCGGCGTCCGCTGTGGGCTCGGCGACCGCCACGCGCGCCGGACGGATGATCCGCTCGCCGACCTGGTAGCCGGGCTGGAGGATCTCCACACACGTGGGCTCGGTGACGTCGGTCGCGTACGAGTGCAGCAGTGCCTCGTGGATCGTCGGGTCGAACACGTCGCCCTTGGACCCGAAGCCCTGCAACCCCATCTTGGCGACGATCGACTCCAACGACTCGGCGACCGACTTGAAGCCGCCCGCCAGTTCGCCGTGGTCGCGTGCCCGGCCGATGTCGTCCAGCACCGGAAGCAGTTCGCTCAAGACCTTGATGGCGGCCAGTTCGCCCGCCACGTTGCGGTCCCGCTCGACGCGCTTGCGGTAGTTGGAGTATTCGGCCTGGAGCCGCTGGAGGTCGGCCGTACGCTCGCCGAGCTGGTTGCGCAGCTCGGCGAGTTCGGCTGCCCCGGGGGCCGGGGCCGCCGCCGAAGCGGCGGTCCCGGTTTCCGGCTTCGGCTCCGCCTCGTTGGCGTCGTCCGGGACGGCGCCGGTGCCGTCCGTCACGCAGCACCACCCTTGCGGTCCTCGTCGACGATCTCGGCGTCGACGACGTCGTCGTCGGCACCGGCCGCGGCGTCACCCTCGCCCGCACCGGGCTCGGCGCCGGGCTGGGCGTTGGCGTACATCGCGGTGCCGAGCTTCTGGCTGGTGGTGCTGACCTTCTCCGCGGCGTCGCGGATCGCGGCCAGATCCTCGCCCTTGAGGGCGTCCTTGAGCTCGGTCAGCGACGTCTCGACCTCGGCCTGGACGTCGGCCGGGACCTTGTCGCTGTTGTCCTTGATGAACTTCTCGGTGGTGTACACCAGCTGCTCGGCCTGGTTGCGGGTCTCCGCGGCCTCGCGACGCTGGTGGTCCTCCTCCGCGTGCGCCTCGGCTTCGCGCATCATCCGGTCGATGTCGTCCTTCGGCAGGCCGGAGCCGCCGGTGATCGTCATCGACTGCTCCTTGCCCGTGCCCAGGTCCTTGGCGGACACGTGCACGATGCCGTTGGCGTCGATGTCGAAGGTGACCTCGATCTGCGGCAGGCCGCGGGGGGCCGGCGGCAGGCCGGTGAGCTCGAACATGCCGAGCTTCTTGTTGTACGCGGCGATCTCACGCTCGCCCTGGAAGACCTGGATCTGCACCGACGGCTGGTTGTCCTCGGCCGTGGTGAAGATCTCCGAGCGCTTGGTCGGGATCGTGGTGTTGCGCTCGATCAGCTTGGTCATGATGCCGCCCTTGGTTTCGATACCAAGCGACAGCGGCGTGACGTCGAGCAGCAGGACGTCCTTGACCTCACCCTTGAGCACACCGGCCTGGAGCGCGGCGCCGACGGCCACGACCTCGTCCGGGTTGACGCCCTTGTTGGGCTCCTTGCCACCGGTCAGCTCGCGCACGACGTCGGCCACGGCCGGCATCCGGGTCGAGCCGCCGACCATGACGATGTGGTCGATCGCCGACAGCGGGATGCCCGCGTCCTCGATGACCTTCTGGAACGGCACCTTGGTGCGGTCGAGCAGGTCCTGCGTGAGCTGCTGGAACTGGGCGCGGGTGAGCTTCTCGTCCAGGTGCAGCGGGCCCTCGGCGGAGGCCGTGATGTAGGGCAGGTTGATCGAGGTCTCCGTGGAGGAGGACAGCTCGATCTTCGCCTTCTCGGCCGCCTCGCGCAGACGCTGCAGGGCCATCTTGTCCTTGGCCAGGTCCACGCCGTGGGCGTTCTTGAACTGCTGGACCAGGTAGTCGACGACCCGCTGGTCCCAGTCGTCGCCGCCGAGGTGGTTGTCACCGTTGGTGGCCTTGACCTCGACCACGCCGTCGCCGATCTCCAGGAGCGACACGTCGAACGTGCCGCCACCGAGGTCGAAGACGAGGATGGTCTGCTCGTCGGCCTTGTCCAGGCCGTACGCCAACGCGGCCGCGGTGGGCTCGTTGACGATGCGCAGGACCTTCAGACCGGCGATCTCGCCGGCTTCCTTGGTCGCCTGGCGCTCGGCGTCGTTGAAGTACGCCGGCACGGTGATGACCGCGTCGGTGACCTTCTCACCGAGGTAGGCCTCGGCGTCGCGCTTGAGCTTCATCAGGATGCGGGAGCTGATCTCCTGCGCGGTGTACTTCTTGTCGTCGATCGCCACGGACCACGTGGTGCCCACGTGACGCTTGACGGAACGGATGGTTCGGTCCACGTTGGTGACGGCCTGACGCTTGGCCACCTCGCCGACCAGCACCTCGCCGTTCTTGGCGAAGGCAACCACGGACGGTGTGGTCCGCGACCCCTCCGCGTTGGTGATGACGGTCGACTCGCCGCCTTCCAGAACGCTGACGACGGAGTTCGTCGTACCGAGGTCGATACCGACCGCACGTGCCATGATTCGGTTCCTCCGGATGAAGAGTTGAGTGGTATGGGCTCAAGGATGAGCTGTCCGGTCCAACCGGTCAAATCGCTTGAGTATTCCTGACTCAACTTTAGTGCCCCGGAGCCTGTGAGGAGGCGGATCCCGGGATGCCGATCCGCATCGCGGACGCCCGGCTTGATCGAAACGTTGTACGCCTCCGCAGTCTTATTTTGGTGAATGTCGTCACAAAGGCCGCTCCGAATCTCAACGGTCCCGTCACGCACATGGCAGCATGACTGCGCCTGATGCCTCCTGCCTGCCGGCGGATACCAGGCGAAACCAGAGACTTCGTAGGGGGACCACCCGATGAGTGATGGCCACGGTTACCCACCCGTGCCACCTCCGACGCCTTCCGGATCGCAGCCGGGTCAGCCGTCGTATGGGCAACCGGGGCAGCAGCCCGGGCAGGAGCAGTACGGCCGGCCGGCTCCGCTCCCCACACCCGGCGGATACGGTCAGCCGGTCCCGCCGCCCCGGCAGGGCCGGCCCGACCAACAGGGACAGCAGGGTCACCCGGGGACGCAAGGGCAGCCCGGCCAGGGCGGTTTCCGGGAGAGCGGCGCCTACCCGTTCCCGCAGTACAGCCAGTACGGGCACTACCAGCAGTACGCGCAGAACGGGGGCCCCGGCGGTCCACAAGGACCCCAGGGCCCGCAGGGCCCGCAGCGGCCGCGCGGTCGCAGCCGCAAGGCGATCGGCACCTGGATCGCGGTCGTCTCGGGCGGCATCGTCGCGGCGGTGATCGTCGCGCTGCTCGGCTTCGAGGACCCGACCGACAAGAAGGAAGCCTCGGCGCCGGCCGCGGCCACCCCGACGATCGCGGCCACCGGCGGCACCGGCCCGCGCAACGGCGACGTCAGCAGGACGCTCAGAATCCCGAGCCCGCTGCCGGCGATCAGCGGACCGAAGTTCACCGACGTGTCCGTCGACCCGAAGTCGTGGCCCAAGCCGTGCGATCTGCTGACCGACGCCGAGATCACCGCGCTGGCCCCGGGAGCCAAGGTCGTCGGTCGCAAGGCGAGCGAGAGCACTGTCGCCCTCTCGGACTTCTCGGACTGCCGCCTCAAGCTCGATCTGCCGAACCTGAGCAGTCCCGGCGCTCCGGTCGAGGTGCTTCTCCAGTCCACCGGCTTCAAGCCGACGGAGGAGCGCAAGTCGTCCTTCGCCGGCAAGAAGACGGACCGGGAGGCGACTTCGCGCTCGGACCCCGAGCAGTACGACAACATCCGGGGCTCGGATCTCGGCGTCGACGACGCCTATCGCGACAGCGACACGATCGAATTCGTCAAGAACGGCACGGCGCTGAGCGTCAAGGTGACGGGCCAGGTGAAGGACTCGGCGGGCAACGCGGCCAAGCCCCACACCCTGATCCGCGAGTACGGCCCCTCTCTCGTCGCGATCGTCGGGCAAAAGCTCTGATCGGTCCTCGGCCGCGGGATGCGCGGAGTGCCCGATTCCGTCGGGCCCCGCCGGAACCCGTACGTTGTGGACCCCCGTTCCGGGCCGGGGGCCCGGGCGCGGCACCGCATCCCACCGCAGCATCGGCGACACCGCTTTCGCAACACCGCTTTCGCGACACCGCTTTACCGGCGACCACGCATCGGCGCACGGCATCGGCACAGGGCATCAGGAGGACACGGGGATGGTACGAATCGGGAACCCGGGAGGGAACCAGTACGGCGGGCCGCCGCCACCTCGACAGCAGCCGTACGGGCACCCCGGCATGTACCCGCCGCCGCACTACGGCGCGCCGATGCCGCCCGAGCCGCCGCGGCGCAGCAAGCTCAAGCCGATCCTCGGCTGGGTCGGCGTGATCATCGGCGGCGTGGTGGCCACGGTCGCGGGCTCCTACATCGTCGATGCGGTCAACAAGAAGAACGACGACGGCCCCGACAAGGCGCCGCAGGCGGTGAGCGAGAAGGGGGTCGCGTTCCCCGAGGGCTACACCCCGCCGCCGGCGAAGGCGTTCGTCGACGGCCCCAGGTTCCGGGCCACCGGCGACAAGAGCACGTGGCCGGACGCCTGCACGATGCTCACCGACGCCGAGATCCAGAACGCGATCCCGGATGCCAAGATCATCGGTTCCCGCGAGGGCAAGCCGGTGTCGGGCCGCAAGGACTCGTGCACGGTGAACCTGCAACTGCCCAACCTGCAGCAGCCGTCCGACCCGGCCAAGGTGACCGTCTCGATCAAGGCGATCGGCGACGCGGAACCGGTCAAGGCCGCCTACGAGAAGGCGAAGGCCGAGGCCACCTCGCACCCCAACTTCGAGGACCTCGCCAACAAGTTGCTGGTGGACAACGCCTATCGGGACAACTCGACGCTGTTCCTGCTCAAGCCGGGCTACTTCGTGAGCGTCGAGGTCTTGGGCGACATCAAGGACTCGGCCGGCGGGCCGCTCGGGCGCGACGCGTGGACCAAGCAGGTGGGACCCGCGCTCGTGCAGATCCTCAACATCCGGATGACCGCCGAGTGACCCACCGCCACCCCACGCACCGTCATAACGGGGAGTAATGCCATGACAGGCCACTACGACAATCCGCAGTCGGGCAACCAACCGAACCAACCGCCGGGGCCGCCGCCCCAGGGCCCGCCGCCTCCGCCGCCGCAGGGCCCCCCGCCGCAGGGCTACGGGCAGCAACAAGGGCACGGGCAGCAGCAGGGTTACGGACAACCGGGCTACGGACAACCGGGCTACGGACAACAGCAGGGCTACGGCGGTCAACCGAGCCAAGGCGGTCAACCGAGCCAGGGCGGCCAACCGGGCTACCCACAGCAGGGTTACGGGCAGCAGCAGGACTACGGGCAGCAGCAGGGTTACGGACAGCCGAGCTACGGCGGTCAGCAGGGGATGCCCGGGTCGTACGGTCCGCCCCCCGGCTACCCGCCGTCGATGCCCGGCTACGGCCCCTCCGGCGCCCCGCTGCCGCCGCAGCGCAACCGCCGGAAACAGATCATCAGTTGGGTGGCCGCCACGGCCGGTGGCACCGCCGTCGTGGTCGTCGCCGCGCTGTTGATCAACGGCTCCGACGGCAAGAAGAACGAGGCGAAGGCCGCCCCGAGCACCATCGCCCCGCCGTCGGAACGGCGTCTGGACCCGTCCTTCGACCCGAAGGCGACCAAGAGTGGGGGCCCGAGCATCGCCCCGCAGAAGGCCGACACTCGACCGGACGCGCCGCCGGCTCCCAAGAACGGCGATCGGTTCGCGGCGACCGGCGACCCGAAGACCTGGCCCGATGCCTGCGACCTGGTGACGGACGCCCAGATCAAACTGATCGTCCCGACCGCCGGTCGCATCGAGCGTTTCGGCACGGTCGCCTCGGCCGGCTACTGGAAGAAGGAGAACCCACCGATCCGCAGTACCACCTGCACGATCAGTGTGGAATTCAACGACTTCCAGGAGCAGACCACCCCGCTCAAGTTCGAGTCGAGGATCTGGTTCATGGGTGATGCCGACTACGCGAAGTCGCAGTTCACGAGCAAGGTCACGCGTGCGAAGACCGGTCCGGATTTCATGATGTTCAAGGACTACGGCACGGAACTGGGCGGTGACGGCGCCTTCTACAGCGGCGACAGCGTCATGCTGTACAAGGGCGGCGCCCTCGTCGAGTTCGGCAGGAAGTCGGGGGGCAGCGGCGTCGACGCCTCGGGGAAGTTCGTCAAGGCGGTCGATTGGTTGCCGGCCGCGATCCCGAAGGCAGTGCCCGGTATTTCCGCCCAGATCTGATCGAAATCTGATCATGTCTGATCGATCGAGATCGATCGATCCTGCTCGTGCTCCCGGCCACGCCGGACCGGCGTGGCCGGGAGCACGACGTGCACGCGACGCCGCGCCCGGGTGGCCGGGCGGGGCGATCGGCCGCTACTCGTCGCGGTGCACCGTGTCCGGGGCGAAGCCCGGCAGGCACACCGCGACGTAGTCGGCGCCCTCGGCGCCCTTCGTGCTGTAGCGCACCCACTCGCCCGCGGCGGTGTGGATGCCCTGGCCCGCGGCGACCTCGTGCACACCGCCCTCGAACTCGACGGTCAGCACGCCGCGCAGGACGACCGTGTACTCGTCGAACTCGGGCCGTTGGCCGGGCTCCTCCCAGCCGCCGGGGCTGGTCATGTGCGCGATGCTGAGCGCCTCGTCGCCGGTGTTGACCCGGCCGACGTACTCACGAATGGTCTTGGGGATGTTGCCGGCGGCCTCGACGACCGTCGGCTTCTCGATGAAGTTCGGCATGTGCCCCATCCTGTCCCAGCCGTCCCGAAAACCGATGGCGGGCCCGGCCGTGTACTTGGGAACGTGGCACAACCATTGCGGCCGTTGCGGTCGTCGCACGTGTCTCGTGCACCCGGGGGAGCGAAAGGGGCATGCCCATGTCCACACTCAAGGTCACCGTCGAGCGGTTGGTCGTCCACACCCACCCCAACGCCGACGCGTTGGAGCTGGCCCAGGTCGGGCTGTACCGGGCGGTGGTCGCGAAGGGCGCCTACGTCACGGGCGACGTCGCCGTCTACATCCCTGAGCAGGCGGTGCTGCCGGAGGCGTTGATCGAGGAGTTGGGGCTCACCGGGCGACTCGCCGGGGCGGCCAAGAACCGGGTCCGGGCGATCCGGCTGCGCGGCGAGCTGTCGCAGGGCATCGTGTGCCGCCCGGCCGCCCTGCGCGGAACGGACCTGATCGCCGCCCTCGACGGCGACGAGGACTTCGCCGACGCGCTCGGGATCGTCAAGTGGACACCGCCGATCCCGGTGCACATGAACGGCGAGATCGTCTCGGCCGAGGACCTGTTGCGCTGGGTGGACATCGAGAACGTGCGGCGCTACCCCGCGATCTTCACCCCCGGCGAGCCCGTCGTGGCGACCGAGAAGATCCACGGCACCGCGTGCCTCTACACGTACGTGGCCGCGACCGGGGAGAGCTTCGTGTCCTCGAAGGGGTTCGGCGCCAAATCGCTCGGCCTGTTGCGAGACGACAAGAACCTCTACTGGCGGTCGGTGCTCGCGCACCGGGTGCCGGCGGCCGCCGCCGAGTTGGCCCGGCGCTACGACGCCTCCCGGGTCGGGGTGTTCGGCGAGGTCTTCGGACAGGGCGTACAAGATCTCGGCTACGGCGCGCAGGGCCGCTCCGAGTTGCCGGGCTACGCGGCGTTCGACGTGGCGTACGCCGACGCGAGCGGGGCCGTGCGGTGGCTGGACGCCGAGGAGTTCGCCGACGTGCTCGGTGGCCTCGACGTCGCGCTGCCCGTGGTGCCCACGCTCTACCGGGGCCCCTACGTCGAGGCGGAACTGCTCACGCTCGCCGAGGGCCGCGAGACGGTCTCGGGGACGGCGGCCCACCTGCGGGAGGGGATCGTCGTACGCCCGGCCCGCGAGCGCCCCAGCGAGATCCTGGGCGGGCGCGCGATCGGCAAGATCGTGTCCGAGGCGTACCTGACCCGCAAGGGCGGCACCGAGTACGAGTGACGGCTGCCACTGGGCTGAGCCGAATGAGAGAGGATGGCGTCTACACGTCCGGTCTGGAGAGGATTCTTCATGAGCATCGACCCGTCCTCGCTTCCGAGGTCGACCTTCGTTCCGGCCGCGCCGGTCGTCAAGCCGTCCGCGGACCTGATCAATCAGGTTCTCGACGAGCTTCAGGTGAACCATTTCACCGACGAGGAAGGCGACATCTGTGCGCCCTGGGAGGGCTTCCGCGTCTACTTCATGCTGCGCGGCGACAAGCACGAGATCTTTACGGTCCGGATGTTCCTGGACCGCGAGTTCGCGCCCGGCGACCGCCCGCGCCTGCTCGAACTGCTCGACGAGTGGCACCGCCAGTTCTTCTGGCCGAAGGTGTACACCCACGAGCACGAGGGCGCGCTTCGGCTGATCGGCGAGGCGCAGCTCGACTGCGAGCCCGGCATCAACCGCGAGCTGTTCGTGTTCACGACCCGCGCGTGGATCAGCACGTGCATCTCGTTCGGCAACTGGATCAACGAGCAGTACCCCGACCCGAACCCCAAGCCGGCCGACGGAGACGAGGCGTAGGCGATTCACGCGTGTGTGGGGGCCGGCGGGCCCCCACACGCACGCGACCGAGCCGTGGCCGGCCTCGGCTTCAGGCCAGCGTCGCCAGTCGCTTCGCCGCCTCCTCCAGCACCTCGATCCGCTTGCAGAACGCGAACCGCACGAGCGGGCGGCCGACTTCGGTGTCGTCGAAGAACACCACCTCCGGCACCGCGACCACGCCGCACAGCTCGGGCAGCCGGCGGCAGAAGTCGAGCCCGTCCGGGTAACCGAGCGCGGTGATGTCGGTGGTCGTGAAGTAGGTCCCCTGTGGCTCGAACACGGTCAGCCCGGCCGCCTTCAGGCCGCCGCCGAGCAGGTCGCGCTTGCGCCGCAGTTCGTCGCGCAGACCCGTGAAGTAGCTCTCGGGCAGCCGTAGCGCGTGCGCGATCGCCGGCTGGAAGGGCGCCCCCGAGGTGTAGGTCAGGAACTGCTTGGTCGTACGTACCGCCGCGATCAGTTCCCGCGGCGCGCACACCCAGCCGACCTTCCAGCCCGTGAGCGAGAACGTCTTGCCCGCCGACGAGATCGTCACGGTGCGCTCGCGCATACCCGGGAGCGTGGAGATCGGGATGTGCTCGCCGGTGTAGACCAGATGTTCGTACACCTCGTCGGTGACCACGATCAGGTCGTGCTCGATCGCGACCGCGGCCACCGCCTCCAGCTCGGCGCGGGTGAGCACGGTGCCGGTCGGGTTGTGCGGGCTGTTGAGCATCAGCACGCGGGTGCGGTCGGTGACGGCGGCGCGCAGTTCGTCGAGGTCCGGGCGAAAGTGCGGCGGGCGCAGGGTGACGCCCACCCGGCGGGCACCGGCCATCGCGATGCACGCCGCGTAGGAGTCGTAGAACGGTTCGAGCGCGATCACCTCGTCGCCCGGCTCCAGCAGCGCGAGCAGCGTCGCGGCGATCGCCTCGGTGGCGCCGGTGGTGACCAGGACCTCCGAGTCGGGGTCGAAGGTCTGACCGTAGAACCGCTGCCGGTGCTCGGCCACGGCCAGCCGCAGGTCCGGGATGCCGTCGCCAGGCGGGTATTGGTTGGCGCCGTCACGCATGGCCGCGACCGCGGCCTCGATCACCTCGGCCGGGCCGTCGGTGTCCGGGAAGCCCTGACCGAGGTTGATCGCGCCGCTGGAGCGGGCGAGGGCGGACATCTCGGCGAAGATCGTGGTGCCGAGGCCGCCCAGGTGGCGGGCCAGCGGGGGTCGGGTCATCCGTACGGCTCCTTCGAAAAGCTCTGCGTGACCGGGACCGTTCGGCGGCCCGTGCGGGGTTTGTGCTGCGTCCATCCTCGCGCGCCTTCCGTGGCCGGCCGCATGGCGCGGTTCACCTGTTCGTGTCAGCGCCTTTCACCTTCACGGGTGACGACGCTATGGCGTTGTGCGCTTACGGTGAGTTGAGTCCCCTGGTTTGCAGCCGTTTGCCGATCCCGGGAGCCTCCCGTGGGTCTTCCCCGTTGCCCGGACACAGATGAGCGCGAGAATGCACGCCACACTCACCACCTCGTACACCGACACCCGCGCGGAGGACCTGGGCTGGTGCCTGGGCCTGCCGTCGTTGCCCGCCCTGGCGGAGCGAACGGTCGAACTCGGAGGGTTGAAGCTGGAGTTGCGCCTGCTCGGCGCATCGCATCAGATGATGATCGATCCCGCGTCGGGGGGTCTCGAACCCGTCTCCGAGACGGTCGCGTGCGTGCCGGGCGCGGCCACGCCGTTGCCCGCGCGGGCGGCGACCAGGCTCGGCCGCTGGGAGTACGAGTTCACCGCGCTCACCCAGTCCTTCGCCGACGAGGACTTCGTGGCCCGGGTGCGCGAGATCGTCACGCTCGCGTCCGGCCACACCCACGGATTGATCGGCGACTACCCCGGGCTGCCGTACGCGGTGACCGCGATGGTGGTCGAGCGGTGCGAGGCCGGTGCGGTCTGGTCCACGTGGCACACGTATCCCCAGGAGCGGCGGATCGTCAGCACCCGGAGCCGCGCGATGTGATCCGACGCCGGCGGGTGATCCGACAGCGCGAAGAGGATCCGACACCGGGCGTGATCCGACAGCGCGATGAAGATCCGACACCGGGATGTGACTGCGATGTGACGTCGCAATCCGACATCGCGATCTGACGATCCGACAGAATTACCCCCCGTCGGGTGACACGGCCTGCACGACGGCGATGGGGGACACGACGGCATGTTCAGGGATCTCGCGGAGGGTGTCGGCTATGCGTTCGCGTACGGCGGTGTCGGCATCGTGCTCATGGTGCTGGGCTTCGTGCTCGTGGACGCGCTGACGCCCGGCAATCTCGGGCAGCAGATCTGGATCGAGCGCAACCGCAACGCGGCGCTCGTACTGTCCTCCGCGCTCCTGGGCGTCGGGATGATCGTCACCACGGCGATCGCGACGGCCTACGAGGAGTTCGGCAAGGGGCTCGCGTCCACGGCGGTGTTCGGCGTCACCGGGTTGATTTTGATGGGCATCGCGTTCCTGGTGATCGACCTCGTGACGCCGGGTCGGCTCGGGGCCACGGTGGTCGAGCGCGAGCCGCATCCGTGCGTGTGGGTGACGGCGTCGACGCAGGTCGCGATCTCGGCCATCGTCTGCGCCTGTATTGCGTGAACGCGCGAGGTCAGGGGTGTCCTCAAACGCCGGACGGGCTGTTTTCGGGTTGTTTGGCGTCTTGCGTTCGGCGGTGGGGGTGTTTCGGGTGTCCTCAAGCGCCGGACGGGTTGGGGTTGGGGTGTCTTGGGTTCGGCAGTTCGGGTGTGATCTGGGGTTTCCTTGGACGCCGGGTGGGGTTGTTCGGTGTTCGGGGGTCGTCGGATCGGGTGAACCTCGGGGGCGTTCGGTGGGGTGGGCGGGGGCGGGACCTAGCGTGTTGGGGTGAACTCACCCGCTCCGGTGCGTGTGCCGGTGGAACGTGCCGTGGAGCGGAGTGCGGCGATCGCCGCCAGGCCCGCGCGGTGGGTGGTGATGCTCGCGGTGCTGGTGTGTGCCGCGTGTGGGCTCGTGTACGAACTGGCGCTCGCGGCCCTGGGCGGCACGCTCGGCGGCGACCCCGTGGTGGAGACCTCGATCGTGCTGTCCGTCATGGTCTTCGCGATGGGCTTGGGCGCCCTCGCCGCCAAACCGCTCGCGCGCCGGGCCGCCGCCGCGTTCGTCGCCGTCGAGATCCTGCTCGCGGCGGCCGGCGGGATGTGCGCGACCGCGCTCTACGCGGCGTTCGCGTGGTACGACGTCTACCGCTGGCCGATGATCGCGGTCGCCGCCGTGCTCGGGTTGCTGATCGGGGCCGAGATCCCGCTGCTGATGACGCTCGTGCAGCGGATCCGGCCGCAGGAGGCGGGCAGTGCGGTCGCCGACCTGTTCGCGGCCGACTACGTGGGCGCGCTGATCGGCGGACTGCTGTTCCCGTTCCTGTTGCTGCCGCACCTGGGGCAGCTGCGCACCGTCGTGCTCGCGGGCGTGGTCAACGCCGTCGCGGGAGTGCTCGTCGTGCTGTGGCTGTTTCGCGCCGACCTGTCCGCGCGGCTGCGCCTGGGGCTGTACGCGGCGGTCGCCGCCGTGTTCGCGCTGCTTGCCGGCACCTGGCTGTACACGCCCGCGTTCGAGCGGGCCGCCCGAAACGCGTTGTACGACGGCGACGTGGTCTCGGCCCGCGACGGCGTCGTGGTCGTCCACACGAAGGCGGGACCCGAGTTGTACGTGGACGGCGAACGTCGCGTGTCCGCGAGTGCGGGCAACGAGGCCGCGCAGGCGCTCGTGCACCCCGCGATGGCCGGGCGGCACGACCGGGTGCTCGTGCTCGGCGGGGGCGACGGGCTCGCGCTGCGTGAAGTGCTGCGCTACCCGGCGGTGCGCGACGTCGTCGTCGTGGTCGCCCGCGCCGCCGAGACCGCCCCGGCGCGTACCGACCCGGCGCTGCGCGCGCTCGCGGGCAACGCGTTCGCGGACCCGCGGGTGCGGGTCGTGGTCGAGGACGCGTTCGCGTGGGTACGCGCGGCGCGGGACCGCTTCGACGTCGTGGTGGCCGATCCGGCCGCGCCGAGCACGGGCAGTGCCGCGCGGCTGTACACACAGGAGTTCTACGGGCTCGTTCGTGGCGTGCTGCGCCCGGCGGGTCGGCTCGTGGTGCACGCGCCGGCGCCCGACACGCATCGGCGGGCGTACTGGTGCGTGGACGCTGGCCTGCGGGCGGCGGGACTGGGCACGGTGCCGTATCGGGTGACCGCGCCTGGGCCGGTCGAGCGGGGATACGTGCTCGCGGCGGTCGCGGCGCCGGCGGGTCTGCGCGCGGCGGACGACGCGCCGGACCCGGCGGTCGTACCGTTTCTGACCCCGGAGCGACTCGGCCACGCGACGTGGTTCCCGCCGGGCTCCGAGCGGCTCGACGTGCCGGCGGCCACCCTGACCCGACCGCGGATCGCCGACTACGACCGCGAGCCCTGACCGGGGCGTCGACGCACCGACGCGGAGCGGACCGAGCGGGCTCACCTGATCGACAGGTAGGTGCGAAATGCCTTGTGCAGCGCGGGCACCACCGGGAACTCCCACTCGCCCAGGTTCTCCACCACCCGGCCGTTCGTGCCCAGTTTCCAGCGCAGCACCCCGAACAGCCGGTCGTCGGGGTCGATCACCGGGCTCACCCCGCGCATGTCGTACACCGCGATCCCGCGCTCGTGCACGTCCTGGATCAGCCGCCACTGCAGCGCGTGGCTCGGCCGCACGCCCCGGCCGTGGTCGGTGGACGCGCCGGTTTGGTACCAGACCCGCGAGCCTGCGCTGATCAGCGTGTGCGCGGCGAGCAACCGGCCCTCGGAGCGCGCGAGGTAGAGCCGCATCCGACCCCGCGACTCGGCGTTGAGCGCCCGGTACTGGCGTTGGTAGTAGGGGAGTTCGCGGCCGAGTCGGAAGCCGTTGCGACGTTCGGTCGCCTGCAGCAGTTCGAAGAACGCGGGCAGATCCTCGTAGTCGCCGAGCGCGATGTCCACGCCCGACTTGCCGGCCTTGGCGATGGCGCGCTTCCACTCGGTGTTGAAGCCGGCCCTGACCTCGTTCGCCGATCTGCCCTCGAACGGCACCTCGAACGTGTATCTGGGCTGTGCGTCCGCGCCGTCGCCCGACGTACGCCAGCCCAGGTCGCCCAGTCGCAGCGCGACGGTGGCGCCGAGTGGGTCGATCTCGTCGGGGGTGACCCGATCCAGATGCTTGAGGCCCTGGCGGACCGCGTCCTTGACGGTCTGCGCCCGCCAGCGCCGATGCGCGAGCGGCGGCCCCATCCGCACCGTGAACACGTGCCGCGCGCGCATGTGCTCGATCAACGGGTCGAGCCAACGGCGGGGGTTGGGATCGGTCCAGTCGATCACCGGGCCCTCGGGCAGATACGCGAACCAGTACGGCACCTTGGGCGCCTTGCGGTAGAGCACGAGCGCGGCGCCCACCACGGTGCCGTTCGCGTCGAACCAGCCGAGGCCCTCGCTGCGCCAACCCTCCTTGACCACCGCCCACGACGGGTACTGCAGGAAGCCGGCGTCACCGCGCCCGTCGAGGTGCGCGAGGTGTTCCTCGGGCGTCAGCCGGGCGACTCGCAGCGCCGGGTGCGGTACGGCGATCGGCGGCGCGGCGGCCGGGGCGTTCGGGCTCGTCGGCGCCGTCAGCAACATGACCACGGACATCTCCTCGGGGACACAGGGGCGCGGGGATGGCCCCGCACCCCTTTAGAAGCCCGTGGCGAGCGGGTTACGTCACCGCCGAAATCACCTGCAACGAAAGTGGGTTTCGGGGGATTCATATAAGGGGGACTGCGTCTCGAACCCCGATCGTGACCGGATGGGAGTGATTTGTGAGCCATGTCGTCTCGGCTCGGTCGCCCGGCAGCCATGCCCGAGGAGACGATGCGGAGACCGTCGGCGAGTCCGAGCCGCAGGGTGGGGCCGAGGCGATCGGGGCCGGCGCGAAGGCGTCGAAGTCCCGTACACGTGACGGGGTGCTGCGCGGCGGCGCGAACCTCGCGCTCGGATCCGTCGTCTCGCGGCTGACCGGATTCGCCCGCAGCGCGATGATCGTCGCGGCGCTGGGCACGGGTCTGTTCGCCGACGGCTACAACGTCGCCAACACCGTGCCGAACATCTTGTACATCCTGCTGATCGGCGGCGCGCTCAACTCCGTGCTCGTGCCGCAACTCGTGCGCGCGGCCCGCCGCGACGCCGACGGCGGGGCGGGCTACACCGACCGACTGCTGACCGCGGTCGGCACCCTGCTGCTCGTGCTCACGCTCGGCGCCGTGCTCGCGGCACCCGCGATCGTGTCGGCGTACTCCGACTACGACGGGGCGCAACGCGAGTTGACCATCGCGCTGACCCGCATGTGCCTGCCGCAGATCTTCTTCTACGGCGTGTTCGCCCTCGTCGGCGAAGTGCTCAACTCACGCGCCCGGTTCGGTCCGATGGCATGGACGCCGATCCTCAACAACGTCGTGGTGATCGCGGTGTTCGGGGCGTTCCTGGTGGTCGCGCACGACGTGCGGGACGCGCACGGGATCACCCCGGAGCAGGTGCGGCTGCTCGGGCTGGGCACGACGCTGGGGATCGTGGTCCAGGCGTGCGCGCTCGTGCCCTTCCTGCGGGCGGCGGGGGTGCGCTGGCGGCCGCGCTTCGACTGGCGCGGGCACGGACTCGGCGCGCCGTTGCGGATGGCCGGGTGGGCGGTGGCCATGGTCGGGGTGTCGCAGTCGGGCTACTGGCTGGTGACCCGACTCGCGGTCGAGGTGTCCGACCAGGCGACGCGGGCCGGGGTCCGGCACGGCGTGGGCTACACCGCCTACTCCAACGCGCAATTGCTGTGGATCGTCCCGCACGGTGTGGTGACCGTGTCGATCGCGACGATGTTGATGCCGCGGTTGAGCCGGGCCGCGGCGGACGGGCGGCCGGCGGCCCTGCGCGACCTGATCTCGCGCGGGCTGCGACTGAACGCGCTCGTGATCGTGCCGGTGTCGTTCCTCTTCCTGTCGCTCGGCCCGCAGGTGACGGCCGTGGTGTTCCAGCACGGCATCACCACCGAGGCCGACACGCGCGCGATGGGCTGGATGCTGACCGCGTTCGCGCCGGGATTGATCGCCTACTCGGCGCAGTACGTCATCCAGCGCGGCCTGTACGCGGTACAGGATGCCCGCACCCCGTTCTGGGGCAACGTCGCGTCGACCGCGTGCGGGGCGGTCCTGGCGGTCGTCGCCTACCACACGCTGCCGGCACCGTGGGCCGTCACCGGGATGGCCGCCGGCTACAGCGTCGCGCAGGTGGCCGGCCTCCTGTGGCCGGCGATCGTGCTGCGCCGGCGGCTGGGCGGCTTCGACACGCTTCGGGTGGTCCGTACCCACCTCGGCCTGGCCATCGTCTCGGCCGCGGCCGGCGGTGGCTCGTGGGTGTTCGCGCGCTGGTGCGCCCACATGTGGGGCACGGGCCCGGGGGCCGCGTTCGCCGCGCTCGCCGGCGGCGTGGCGCTGTTCGTCGCGCTCACCGCGCCGGTCGCCTACCCGCTCTCCAAGCGCCTGCGGCCGCCGCCCCGGACGCCGGCCCCGGCCGCGCCGACCCCCGACGCGCCGTCCGGCCGGCACCGTAGGGCGTGACCGAGCGAGCCGGTACATTCCGCGTGACAGTCGCGGAACGCAAGGAACGGAGAGCGGATGCAGTACGAAGTCGTCGTGCCGATCCCGGTCCGACCGATATGGGACACCTTCCACGACGCCGAGCGGCTCGCCCAGTGCATCCCCGGCCTGCTGCTCGACGAGCCGGCCCGGACCGGCGCGGAGGGGCCCGAGCTGACGGGCCGCTGGAAACTGCGCGTGGGCGCGAACACGGTCACCTACCGGGGCACGCTTCGGCTGCGTGACGCCGGCGACCCGCACGCGCTGGCGGTCGTCGTCGACGGGGGCGAGGTGCGCGGGTCGGCCCGGGTCGGCGCCGAACTCGTCGTGCGCCTGTACGACGAGCGGCTGCCCGACGAGGACGACGACGCGACCGGCGAGACCCGGATGGTCATCGACGCCACGTTGCGGCTCGACGGCGCCGGTCGCACCGCCGAGTTCGCGACCGAGCGCCTGGACGCGGCGTTCGCGCGCGCGGCCGATCTGTTCGCGGCGGCCCTCGCCGAGGAACTCGCCCCACCCGTCGAGGAGGACGCGGTGTTCGAGCCGGTCGCGACGACGGCTCAGGAATCGCCGTCGTATCTGCGACCGCGCCCGACGCCCCGGCCCGTGCACGTGTCCGCCCTCGAACCCGATCTGTGGTCGCGGGTGGGCCGGCCCGCCGGCCGCGATCCGCGCCGGATCGTCCGACTGCTCGTGCCCGCCCTCGGCGTGCTGATGGTGTGGCGCCTGGTGCGCCGCCGACGCCGGCGGGCCGGTTAGGCTCCCATGCCATGAGCTCCGACCGCGATGTGCTTCTCGACCAGATCAAGACCAAGGCCGTCGTGCACGGCCGCGTCGTCCTGTCGTCCGGCAAGGAGGCCGACTACTACGTCGACCTGCGCCGGATCACCTTGGACGGGCAGGCCGCGCCGCTGGTGGGCAAGGTCATGCTGGAGCTCACCGCCGACCTGGACTTCGACGCCGTCGGCGGGCTGACCCTGGGCGCCGACCCGGTCGCCGCCGCGATGCTGCACGCCGCCGCTGCGCAGGGCCGTGCGCTCGACGCGTTCGTGGTTCGCAAGACCGGCAAGGCGCACGGCCTCCAGCGCCGCATCGAGGGTCCCGACGTCAAGGGCCGGCGGGTGCTCGCGGTCGAGGACACCTCCACCACCGGCGGCTCGGTGCTCGACGCCGTCGAGGCGTTGCGCGAGGCCGGCGCGGAGGTCGTCGCGGTCGCGGTGATCGTCGAGCGCGGCGCGGCTCCCGCAGTGGAAAAGGCGGGCCTGGAGTACCGGGTCGCGTACCACCTGGAAGACCTCGGCCTGAATTAGATTCGACCCCGTTCGTGCATTTCGACGACGGCCGCACCGTGTGATGCCTTACGCATTCATCGGTGCGGCCGTTGCTTTTTTCGCGGTCTCGGATATTGTCGGATCAGTTCCGGTGCCGACGGATCCCGTCGGCCGGACTTCCCGGGGGGGAAGTGTGAATTCGTTCCGTATGAGGTTTCGTGCGTCCTCGCTGCCCTGTGGCGGCTGAGCCGGCCCGCGCCCAAAAGGACGTAGACACCGCAAGCCTTTTCCCCTCGGGCCGCCGGGCCGGTTCCCCGTCCGGTCCGGCGGCCACCCCATTTCACTCTTCCCAAGAGGGTTTCCGTATGCAGCTCCGCCGCAGTCTCGCCGCGACCGCCGTTGCCGCGATGGTTTCCTCGGTGGCTCTTTTCGCGGCACCCGCCGCGATGGCCGTCGAGAGCACCCCGCCCGCGACGCCCTCCACGACGGCCTCGCCGTCGACCGGCGCGTCCACGACCCCGTCCACCTCCGCCCCGGCCACCCCGGCCAAGCCGGACACGGACAAGCCGGCGGACCGGCCCGCGACTACGCCGCCGGCTACGCAACCGCAGGTCAAGTCGGATGCCAAGGCCCCGTCGGGGCAGGCCGAGACGTGGCCGAACCCCGAAAAGGGAAACGGTCCCGCCATCAAGCTCGTCGGCCTGCCCGGCAGCTTCGTCGCCGGTGGGGACGCCGCCTCGTTCAAGGCGTCCATCACCAACGACAAGGGGAAGGACCTGGAGTTCATCCCCACGCTGGTCATCATGAACGACGCCGGCAGTCTGCGCGGCTCGCACCTCAAGCTGGAGTACAAGGACCCTAAGACCGGGCAGTGGCGGTCCGCGCACCTGGAGGACGTCGAGGAGCGCGGCGGCAACGCCGTCGGCGCGGCCCTCGGGGACGACGAGGACGTGCTGTGGCAGCTCAAGTCCAAGGCCACGGTGGACATCGAGCTGCGCCTGGCCTTCACGGACAAGGCACCGGTCGGCAAGAGCCTGGCCTTCTACTTCGCCTTCTCCGGTGCCGCGAACGGGTCCGACTTCTACACCTCGATGAGCGACGGCTACATCTTCACGATCGCCGCTCCCGGCAAGACCGTGCCGAAGACGGAGTACAAGCCGAAGCCGCCGGCCCAGCCCACGAAGAAGCCTGCGGCCAAGCCCGCCGGCAAGCCCGGTAAGGAGCTCGCCGCGACCGGCGCCGACGACAGCAACACCCCGGTGCTGATCGGTGCCGCCGCCGGTACCGCGCTCGTCGCGGGTGCGGGCTTCCTGGTCTTCTCGCGTCGCCGCAGGAACGGTAGCGCCGCCTGACGGCAGTCACCGTTCACCCCAAGCCACCCTGTCTCCGGTCCCCGTCCGGAGGCAGGGTGTTTTTTTGCTCCGGAATATCCCCTCGCCGAGCTGCGACGCACGACGCCGATAAAAGGTTGTACGGGTTATCGTTTCGATCCCGATAATTCCGGGAGAACGATCCGGAACGCAGAAAAGCGGCGGTGCGCCATGCGCACCGCCGCTCTCGAATGTCGATTCAGTGACCCGAGGAAGCGGCTTCTCGCTTTGCCTCACGCTTGCTGCGGACGACCTCGATGATGATCGGCAGCAGCGAGATCAGCACGATGACGAAGACGCCCGGCAGCAGATACTTGTCGATGCTGTCGCCGATGCTGTCGCCCAGCTTGTAGCCGAGCAGGATGATGCCGTCGGTCCACACCAGGCCGCCGACGACGTTCCACACGAAGAACTGCCGGGCGGGCATCTCCAGGACGCCCGCGACGGGGTTCAGGAACGTGCGCACGATCGGGATGAAGCGGGCGAGTACGACGGCCTTCGCCGGACCGAACTTCTCGAAGTACTGCTCGGCCTTGGTGACGTATTCGGCCTTGAACAGCTTCGAGTCCGGTTTGCTGAACATCTTCGTGCCGAACCTGGCCCCCAGGAAGTGACCGAGTTGGGCGCCCGCGATGGCGCACACCGGTGCTCCCACGAGCAGCCAGGGCAACGAGATGGACGTGCCGACGATCTGTTCCGCCGACGAGGACGCGGCGACGCCGGCCAGAAACAGCATCGAGTCGCCCGGGAAGAAGAACCCGACGAGCAGGCCGGTCTCCGCGAAGACGATGGCGAGGATGCCGATGAGACCGAACGTCGAGATGAGCGACGTCGCATCGAGGACGTTGACAGCTTGGAATTCCACCTTTGGAGGGTAGTGCGCGCGAAGCGCGTCTCGTCACCCGTCCCCTCCCCGGAGCCCGCATCATTACGAGGTCGGTACTTGGCGGTGGCCCGAACGGGCGCATACAGGACAGGGGAACCGCGTGGGCAACGAGCGGCTCGTAGTGATCGGCGGGGACGCAGCGGGGATGAGCGCGGCCTCCCAGGCGCGGCGTCGACGCGGTGCGGACGACTTGGAGATCGTCGTCGTGGAGCGCGGTCGGTGGTCGTCGTACTCGGCCTGCGGCATCCCCTACCTGGTCTCGGGGGCGGTCGACGGCTTCGACGCGTTGATCGCCCGCAGCCCGGAGGAACACCGCAAACGCGGTATCGACCTGCGGATGGGCGTCGAGGCCGAGGGCATCGACCGGGACCGCCGCGAGATCACCGTGCGCGACCTGGCGAGCGGTCGAACCGATCGGATCGGCTTCGACCACTTGGTGCTCGCGATGGGTGCGGTGCCGATCCGGCCGCCACTGCCGGGCATCGACGCGCCCGGCGTGCACGGCGTGCAGAATCTGGAGGACGCCCGGGTGCTGATCGACTACCTGCGCCCCGACCAGCGCCGGGCGGTGGTGATCGGCGGCGGCTACATCGGCGTCGAGATGGCCGAGGCGCTGATCCGGCACGGCCTGGAGGTGACCGTCGTCGACCGGTCCGCGCAGCCGATGTCCACCCTCGACCCCGACATGGGCGCGCTCGTGCACGAGGCGATGGAGGGCATGGGCATCGACGTCGTGACCGAGACCGAGGTGGTGGCGATCGAGGTGGTCGACGGCCGCGCGAGCGCCGTGCTGACCGCCGACGGGCGCTATCCCGCCGATGTGGTCGTGCTGGGTCTGGGAGTGCGCCCCAACACCGCGCTCGCGCGTGACGCCGGCCTGCCGCTGGGCGCGAGCGGAGGGCTGAGCACCGATCTGCGGATGCGGGTCACCGCCGACGGCATCTGGGCGGGCGGCGACTGCGTCGAGGTGCTCGACCTGGTCTCCGGCCGCCGCCGGCACGTCGCGCTGGGCACGCACGCGAACAAGCACGGCCGGGTGATCGGCACCAACATCGGCGGTGACTACGCGACCTTCCCCGGTGTCGTGGGCACGGCCGTCAGCAAGGTCTGCGACCTGGAGATCGGCCGCACCGGGCTGCGCGAGAAGGACGCCGCCGCCTCCGGCTTCGAATTCGTCACCGCGACCATCGAGTCCACGGGCCGGGCCGGCTACTACCCGGGCGCACGCTCGATGACCGTCAAGATGATCGCGGAGCGGATCACCGGCCGGGTTTTGGGCGTCCAGATCGTCGGCCGCGACGGCGCCGCCAAGCGCATCGACACCGCGGCCGTCGCGCTCACGCACCGGATGACGGCCGAGGACATGACCTCCCTGGACCTCGGCTACGCGCCGCCCTTCTCGCCGGTGTGGGACCCGATCCTGGTCGCGGCGAGAAAGGCGGCGCAGAAGGTGGCCGAGGGGCGTTGACGAGAGGTCAGCCGCCCGTCCACTTCTTCGGCGCGTAGCCCGACAGGTCCAGCGTGGACACGATGCGGTCGATGCCGGCGTCGACCCGGGCGTTCGTGGAGGTGGCGAACACGGTGACCCCCTGGTCGGCGATCACCCAGACGCGCACCTTGAAATCCTGGCCCTGGGCGCAGGTGACCGCGACTTCCCGATAGACGGCGGAACGACCCCCGACGGTGCGGTTCTGCTTGCCTGTCGACGTCGAGGTGACCCCGTCGGCGGTCCGCGGGTTGTAGAAGGCACCGTCCTTGGCGCAGGTCAGCTGAGTGGCCCACATGGAGGGGTTCTCGTCGATCGCGGCGTAGGGCCACGCGTTCGGATCGTCGACGTCGTCGGCGCGCAGGCTCACGGTGTTCAGGTCGCATTCCCCCGCGCCCGTCGGCCCGAAGCACCGCTTGTAGGAGCGTTCGGACGTGGCCGGCGGCGCGGTCTGCTCCCGCCAGTCGGCCTCCGTCCTCACCTTGATCCCTCGTGCGTCGGTGATCCTGGTGGGCTGCGTGCTCGGGGGCGTGGTCGTCGGGGGCCGGGTCGTCGTCGGTGACGACGGACGGCGCGAACTCGGCGAGGTGGCCGGGGGCGACGTGCCCGGGGAGGTGGTCGCGGCGGTGGCGGGTGCGACGGGCGTCGTCTCCGGTGGGGCCTCGGTGGAGGCTTCCGCGCCGGCGACCGGCGGCACGGTCACGCTCTCGTCGGGTGGGACGCTCGCGTTCGGAGCCGGCGCCGAGGCGACCGCCGTGGGCAGTCGGGCCGGGGCGCTGTCGTCCGTGCTCGGGGTCGAGACCAGTGATACCGCTCCGTACGCGGCGGCGATCGTCGCCACGATCGCGAGTGGTATCCCGATCGTTCGTAGTCGGTTGCCGGACGCGGGTTCCGCGACCGGCGGAGCGGGGGCACGCAGCGCTCCGGTGGTGATCTGCTCGGCACGCGCCGACAGCGCGGCACGCAGCAGATCCTCCAAGGGCGTGTCCTGTGGGCCTCGTTCGGTCACGACTGCTCGTCCTTCATGATCTTCTCGAGGGCGTCGAGCGCGCGGCTGGCGGTCGACTTCACCGTGCCGCGCGAGAGTCCGAGGACGTCGGCTATCTGCGCTTCCGACATGTCGGACCAGTAACGCAGGACCAGGACTTCACGCTGCCGAGGGGCCAGCCGCCGAACCGCCGCGAGGACCTGCGCATGTTCTTCCGACAGGACCACGGCGTCCTCGGGAGAGGAGGCGTCGGGTTCGTGCGGGGTGATGTACGCACGAGCGGTGCGCCGGCGCCGCAGCACCGATCGGGACAGGTTGACCACGGACGTGCGCAGGTAGGCCAACGCGTTCTCGACGTCGTCCAGATCCTCGCCGAAGCGCTTGTACAGCGCGGTGAACGCGTCCTGGACGACCTCCTCCGCGGTGCCGAGGTCGTCGACCAGCAGGATCGAGAGTCGGACCATGCCCAGCCGCTGGGCGTGGTAGAGCTCGGTCAGCGTCGGACGGGCCGGCGGTTCGTCCTCCCCGCCTCCGCGAAGAGCGCGAAAGCGGGAGCGGCGCGGCGTGGCCGAATCCGTGGCCGCGCCCGTCGACGGGACGGGCGACAGCCGGTCGCCCCCGAATTCCGGCATGCTCAGCAGTGCCACGGCCCCGCCGCCCCCTTACGGTCGTGAAACACCCCGCCCACCGTGTTCCAACTGTTGAGACTCCCGAGCGTGGGAAAGGTTGCGTCTGCGACCGAAGAAGTTCCGACGCCAGATCAGTTCGGGCTCAGCGTGGTGACGGCTCGGCGCCCGACGAATCGGGGCCGGTCGACGGCGGCTTGGTGTCGTGGGGCTCGGTGCTGCCGTGGGGCTCGGTGGTCGTCGACGGGGCGGCGGACGTGGGTGCCGCCGTCCCGCTCGGCCGCGGCGTCGAGGTCGCCGAACCGCTCGGCTGTCCGGTCGGAGCCGCCGTGCCGCTCGAACGAGGGATCGGCGGCGGCGTGTTCGTGCTCGCGTTCGAGTGCCCGGACGTGAACGTGGGCGAGGTCGTCGAGCGGCGCAACGGCGCGCTCGTACCCGGCGGGGTGCTCGCCGGCTCCGGCGGCGACTCCGGCGTCGCTTCGGCGGGGGCTGCCGGGCCTCCCGGGGCCTGCGTTTCCCGGTTCGCGGAGGCACCCGCCGTCGGCGAGGCCCCCGGACGCTGCGGGGAGCCGTTGTACGAGTCGGGCGCCCCGGTCAGTGTCACCGCGGCGAGCGCCGCGGCGGCCGCGACGAACACGGCCAGTGGCGCCGTGATCGTGAGCCACCGGCTTCGGGACGATCCCACCCCGCCGACCGGTGGGCCGAGCGGCCGCAGATCGGGTGCGGTGATCGAGTCCGCACGGGCGCTCAGCGCCGCCCGCAGCAGTTCCTCCATCGGTTCGTGGCACTCATGGCGTTCGGTCACGACTCTTCGTCCTTCACGGTTCTTCGAGGGCGGCGAGGGCAGGACTCGGCGTGGACTCCACGGTTTCACGGGCGGGTCCGAGGGTCCGGGCAGACTGTCCCCCACCGGAACGGGCCGGTCGAATCAGGCAATCGCACCGCCTTCTCGCGTCCGTTGTCGTGGCCGCCCGAGTGAGTGCGACCTACTCTTAGGACGCGTGTCGGGAACGGAAGTTGCGCCGGGGGAACCGACGATTCGGCGAATGCGTCCGATAGTGGGTCCCGAATCAGGACGCCGAGCGGCCGTCACGGACCTGACGGGTCGTCAGGTCATCGGAACTCTCCGCCGAACGGGGTGGGCGGGATGCTGTGTCGACAGATCTCGTCTGCCAGGATGGGCGGGAAGCGGGGATACGGCCATCCGTGTCCGAAACCCTCATATCACCGCCTTGCTTGAGCAACGAGGAGCAGACGCATGCCCATCGCAACTCCCGAGGTCTACGCCGAGATGCTCGACCGGGCGAAGGCCGGTCGGTTCGCCTACCCGGCGATCAACGTGACCTCCTCCCAGACCCTGAACGCCGCGCTGCGCGGCTTCGCCGAGGCGGAGAGCGACGGCATCGTCCAGGTGTCCACGGGCGGCGCGGAGTTCCTGTCCGGCACCACCGTCAAGGACATGGTCGTCGGCTCGGTCGCGTTCGCCGAGTACGCGAAGGTGGTCGCCGAGAAGTACTCGGTGAACATCGCGCTGCACACCGACCACTGCCCCAAGGACAAGCTCGACGGGTTCATGCGCCCGCTGGTCGACATCTCCGCCGCGCGCGTGGCCAAGGGCCAGGACCCGCTGTTCCAGTCGCACATGTGGGACGGCTCGGCCGTACCGCTCGACGAGAACCTCACCATCGCCCGTGAGTTGATCGCCAAGTGCGCCGCCGCGCGGATCATCATGGAGCTGGAGATCGGCGTCGTCGGCGGCGAGGAGGACGGCGTCGACAACGAGATCAACGACAAGCTCTACACGACCCCCGAGGACGCGCTCGCCACCGTCGAGGCGATCGGTCTGGGCGACAAGGGCCGCTACATGCTCGCCGCGACCTTCGGCAACGTGCACGGCGTGTACAAGCCGGGCAACGTCAAGCTGCGCCCGAGCATCCTCAAGGACATCCAGGACGCGGTCGCCGCGAAGTACGGCACCGAGAAGCCGTTCGACCTGGTCTTCCACGGCGGTTCGGGCTCGCTGCTCGAAGAGATCCGCGAGGCGCTGGACTACGGCGTCGTCAAGATGAACGTCGACACCGACACCCAGTACGCGTTCACGCGCCCGGTCGCCGACCACATGCTCCGCAACTACGACGCGGTGCTCAAGGTCGACGGCGAGGTGGGCAACAAGAAGCTGTACGACCCGCGTTCGTACGGCAAGGCCGCCGAGACCGGCATGGCCGACCGGGTCGCGCTCGCGTGTCACAACCTGCGTTCCGCCGGCACCAGGCTCAAGTAGCCGCCGCGGCGACACCCGTTCGAGGAAGCCCCCGCCCGACGGCGGGGGCTTCCTCGCGTGATGGGCGATCATGGGTGTCATGACGATCGATCAGAACCTTTTCGGTGGACCCGACCCCACCTACCTGCCCGAGGAATCCGAGCCGCTGTCGCTGCTCGTCGACGGCGTCGACCCGGCCGAGGTCGCGGCGAAGTTCCCGACCTTCTCGCTCGCGTGGGCCGAGCTCGCCGACGCCGCGTTCGCCAAGGGCAACGTGATCGAGTCCTACGCGTACGCCCGCGTCGGCTACCACCGCGGTCTCGACGCGCTGCGCCGCTCCGGCTGGCGCGGCCACGGCCCCGTGCCGTGGGAGCACGAGCCCAACCGCGGCTTCCTGCGCTCGCTGCACGCGCTCGCCCGCGCGGCCGGCGCGATCGGCGAGGAGGAGGAGTACACGCGCTGCACGATCTTCCTGCGCGACAGCAGCCCCGCGGGCGCGGACGCGCTCGAAAACTGACCGAACCGGGGGCCGGCCCGCCGCCCGGCCGCCTCACGTGACCTACGAGACCCGACCTACGACACCTGCGCGGGCACGAACAGCCGCCAGCCGGTCGGCCGCACGGTCCACGTGCGCAGCCTTACCGGCCCGGTCGCCAAGCCGTCCGCCGCGTAGGTGAAGTCGCGACCACACACCGTGATCTCGTGCGCGCGCAACTCGACCAACGGCTCGCGGATCGGCGCGCCCTGCGCCGGTCCGCCGAGACCGAACCGGTTCGCCCCGGGATGGCCGGTGATCATCACGCTGGCCGTCCCGGCGCCGTGACCGTTGCCGTTCGCGCTCCCGTTCAACGTGACTTCCGTCATCTTCACGCGCGGTGCGGCCGATCCGTCACACCCCAGATGCACGGACAACACGGGGCGATCCATGTCGGCTACGACACACCCGTCGGCCTCGATCCGCAGGCGGTGTCCCGAGGGTCCGACCGCGGCCCCGACGGTGGTCGACACCGTCCGCATCGCGTGGTCGACCAGGCCGCGCCAGCCCCATCCGGAAGCCGGTTTCGCGGGCGCCGAGCGCCGCATTCCGACCCCGTGACCGATCCGGACCGAACGCAGGGCGAGGCCGCCCAGATCGTCCGACATCAGGTCGAAGGAACGTTCGTTCTCCCCGAGTGCTACGCGCGCGGCCTTGTCCGGCTCCGCCGGAAGCCCCAGGGCATCGGCCAAACCGTGCCCGCCTCCGGCATCCACCGGCACGATTCCCAGGGGTGTGTCCCCGAGTTCCCCACGGCGGTCCAACATACGTGCCACGGCGTGCACTCCCGCGTCCGTGCCGATCACCACGACACGCCGACGACCCCGACGCGCGAGAGCGCGTTCGAGGTCGGCCTTGTCCGTGGGAATGACGATCTTGCTGGGGGCGCAGGCCCGCAGAACATCGAGCGCGACCCGGACGGATTCGCCGTCCGCGGAGCGAGCCGCAGGGTCCGTGATCACGAGCAGCGAGCGCTCGGCCGACACCGGTCGTCCTTCCTCAGGTAACCTCTCCCCGCAAGAGCCCCTTGCCGCGAACCGCGTCAAGGGGCTTGGACCGTCCGGGGCTCCCGTTGTCAAACATGCCCCGCCTGGAAGGGGTGTACGCCTCATGCCCGCACTCGTACTCGTCGGCGCCCAATGGGGAGACGAGGGCAAGGGAAAGGCTACCGACCTGCTCGGCGGATCGGTCGACTACGTCGTCCGATACCAGGGCGGCAACAATGCCGGCCATACCGTTGTCATCGGTGATCAGAAGTATGCCCTTCACCTTTTGCCCTCCGGCATCCTCACTCCCGAGTGCACGCCGGTCATCGGCAACGGCGTCGTCGTCGATCCGGGGGTGCTGCTCCACGAGATCGGCACGCTGGTCGAACGCGGTATCGACACGTCGAAGCTGCTCATCTCCGGCAACGCGCACCTGATCACGCCGTACCACCGGACCCTGGACAAGGTGACGGAACGGTTCCTCGGCAAGCGCAAGATCGGCACCACCGGGCGCGGCATCGGCCCGGCCTACGCCGACAAGATCAACCGCGTCGGAATTCGCGTCCAGGACCTCTTCGACCCGGGGATCCTGACCCAAAAGGTCGAGAGCGCGCTCTCGGACAAGAACCAGATGCTGGTCAAGATGTACAACCGCCGCGAACTCGCGGTCGAGGCGATCGTCGAGGAGTACCTCGGCTACGCCGAGAAGCTCAAGCCGTACGTGACCGACACCACGCTGGTGCTCAACCAGGCGCTGGACCGGGGCGAGGTGATCCTGCTCGAAGGCGGCCAGGGCACGCTGCTCGACGTCGATCACGGCACGTATCCGTTCGTGACGTCGTCCAACCCGACGGCGGGCGGCGCGTGCGCCGGCTCGGGCATCGGGCCGACCAAGATCACCGGTGTGATCGGGATCCTCAAGGCGTACACCACCCGCGTGGGCGCCGGACCGTTCCCGACCGAGCTGTTCGACGAGGACGGCGAGGCGTTGCGCCGGATCGGCCACGAGCGCGGTGTGACCACCGGTCGTGACCGGCGCTGCGGTTGGTTCGACGCGGTCGTCGCCCGCTACGCGACCCGGGTCAACGGCCTCACGGACTTCTTCCTCACGAAGCTGGACGTGCTCACGGGCTGGGAACGGATCCCGGTCTGCGTCGCGTACGACATCGACGGCGTCCGTCACGACGAACTGCCGATGTCGCAGACCGACTTCCACCACGCGAAGCCGATCTACGAGACCCTCCCCGGCTGGACCGAGGACATCACCGGCGCCAAGACCTTCGACGACCTCCCGCGCAACGCGCAGCTGTACGTCAAGGCCCTGGAAGAGATGTCCGGCGCCCCGATCTCGGCGATCGGCGTGGGCCCCGGCCGCACGCAGACGATCGAGATCAACAGCCTCCTCCGGGGCAAGTAGCGCGAACGATCTTGGAGTCGGGGGCACTCGAACATCCCGCCGTCGCCTTCGACTCCAAGATCGATTCCCGAGCTGACACAGTGTCGGCCCACCGGCCCCACGCGTGACAACGTGCCGGTTCGGGGGGCGTTTGTCCGGGCTTAGGGTGGCCGCATGAGCACTCTGGACCCGGCGGCCGGGAAGGCCGTCTACGACGCCGACCGCGCCCATGTCTTCCACTCCTGGTCCGCACAGGGGCTCATCAGCCCGCTGGCCGTCGCGGGAGCCGAAGGTTCCTATTTCTGGGACTACGACGGCAACAGGTACCTGGACTTCGCGTCGCAGCTGGTCAACACCAACATCGGGCACCAGCACCCCAAGGTCGTCGCGGCGATCAAGGAGCAGGCCGACAAGCTGTGCATGATCCAGCCGGCCTTCGCCAACGACGCCCGCAGCGAGGCCGCGCGCCTGATCACCGAGCTCGCCCCCGGTGACCTCAACCGCGTGTTCTTCACCAACGGCGGCGCCGAGGCGGTCGAGAACGCGGTCCGCATGGCGCGGCTGCACACCGGCCGGCACAAGATCATGTCGACCTACCGCTCGTACCACGGCGCCACCGCCAACGCGATCGCCCTCACCGGCGACCCGCGCCGCTGGCCGAACGAGACCGGCGTGTCCGGCATCGTGCACTTCTGGGGCCCCTACGCCTACCGCTCGGCGTTCCACGCCGACAGCGAGGCGCAGGAGTGCGAGCGCGCGCTCCAGCACCTGGAGAACACGATCGTGTTCGAGGGCGCCCAGACGATCGCCGCGATCGTCCTGGAGAGCGTGGTCGGCACCGCCGGCATCCTGGTGCCGCCGGCCGGCTACCTCGCCGGGGTCCGGGCGCTGTGTGACAAGTACGGGATCCTGTACATCGCCGACGAGGTCATGTCGGGCTTCGGCCGCACCGGCGAGTGGTTCGCGGTGGACAACTGGAACGCCACGCCCGACCTGATCACCTTCGCCAAGGGCGTCAACTCCGGCTACGTCCCGCTCGGCGGCGTGATCGTCTCGGACCGCGTCTACGAGACCTTCCGCGAGCGCCCCTACCCCGGCGGCCTGACCTACTCGGGTCACCCGCTCGCGTGCGCCGCCGCCGTCGCCACGATCAACGCGATGCGCGACGAGAAGATCGTCGAGAACGCCAAGTCGCTCGGCGAGAACGTGATCGGCCCCGAGCTGCGCGCGATGGCCGAGCGGCACCCCTCGATCGGAGAGGTGCGCGGCCTGGGTGTCTTCTGGGCGATCGAGCTCGTGAAGAACAAGGCGACCCGCGAGCCGCTGGTCGCCTACAACGCCGCCGGTGCCGCCGCGCGGCCGATGAACGAGTTCACCGCCGCGTGCAAGGCGAAGGGCCTGTGGCCGTTCGTCAACATGAACCGCACCCACGTGGTTCCGCCGTGCACCAGCTCGGAGGGCGAGGTCAAGGAGGGCCTGGCCATCCTCGACGAGGCGCTGACCGTCGCGGACTCGTTCTGCGAGTGACGTCCCGCCGGTGACCTTCGGCCGGTGACCTTGAGCCTGTCATCTCCGGCCCGTCGCCTTTGGCCCGTGCCCTTCGGCCGGTGACCGTGGCCAGAGGTCTCGTCGAACGCCGCCGCCCCAAGCCGTCGCAGCCGCCGTACCCGCACCCCGACCGGTGCGGGTACGGCTTTTTCGCGCTCCCGGACGCGAATCGGCCCTTGCGCGCGGGGAGTCCGACGTCGCGAGCGACATCGGATGGCCAAGCATTGCTCCCCAAATCGGATATCCGTTCATATGATCGACTCGATCGACTTGATCGGACGGGTGCCCGTCGGCGCGACGGTGCCGACGGCCGGCGAGATGAGACCGCGTGCAGACGGCAACAGACAGTGTTTTAGACACCGGTCTGCGCTTCGGCCCCGCCGGTTCGACGGGTGACCCGCGGGAGAGCGGCCCCCTTCGGCGGACCAGCCTGCGCCAGGAGATCGCCGACGTACTCAGCGACGACCTCGTGACCGGACGACTTCCCGCCGGCACCTCGCTCACCGTCAACGAGACCGCGCAGCGCTTCGGGGTCTCCGCGACCCCCGTGCGCGAGGCGCTGATCCAACTCGCCGCGCACGGACTGCTCCAAGGCGGCCACCACCGCGGCTTCCAGGTGTGCCGCTTCACGTGGACCGACTTCGCCGAGATCGTCGAGTCCCGCCGACTGCTGGGAGTTCCGCTGATCGGACGGGTCGCGCGCACCGCGCCCGACGAGGCGATGGCGAGCCTGCGCACGCTCGGCGACCGGCTCGACGCCGCGCGCTGGAACGGCGACGTGTCCGACGTGGCGCTGCTCGACCGTCGCTACTTCGGCGAACTCGGCCGCTGGAGCGGCAACGGCCGGCTCGCCGACGTGCTCGCGGTACTGCGCGTACAGAGCTGGATGTTCATCGTCCCGCACCTGCGCGACGCGCCGCCGACCACGTCGGGGTGGGGCCGCTACCGCGAACTCGCCGACCGGGTCGCGCGCCGCGACGCCGAGGGCTCGATGGCGCTCATGCGCGACTACACGGCGGCCGGCCGCCGGATCGCGCAGCAGTTCGCGGGCGCGGGCTGACGGACGACCGACCTGCGGGCGGTACGGTATCGCGCGTACCGCCGCGCGGACCGCGCGCGCCCAACCCGATCGGGAGTCGAACCGTGGATTGTGACGTCTGGCTCGTTCCGCTCGTGGACGCGCTGTGTCACAACCCGGAGAACCCGTTCCGCGACGAACTCGCCGCCTACGACGCCACGCTCGCCGGCAACGGCCTGCCCACCGTGCCGGTACGGGCCTGGCAACCGGGTACCGCCGAGGTCCGGCTCGCCGGGGCGTTCGATCACGAGTCGCTGCACTACCTGCGCCGGGCCTACCTGTTGCACCGCACCGGCTTCCCGGTGACGCCGGTGGAACGGCTCGGCGACGACTACGACCGACTCCTCGAAACGTTCGAGGCCGCGGCCGAACACTCGCACCTGGTCTGGCATTACGACCACGCCGGCGCCTACCTGCCGATCGACTTCCCGCAGCCGCTCGTGGACGAACCGCTGCCCGAGGACGGCGGCCCGCTCGGGTCGAGCCTGGGCATGCTGCGCGAACTCGAGGACCTCGCGCCGTACATCGGCGTGGACCTGCTCGATCCACCCAGACCCACGCCCACGTACGACGCCGCGCCCTTCGCGCGAGAACGCTTCGTGTGGGCGACCCTGTACGCCGCGGCGCAGGAGAGTGTGACCCTCGGCGCGATGGTCGTGTTCGCGTGAGCCGCCCGGCGGGTGAGCCGGGGGCGTGGCCCGGCGTGCCCGCGCATTCCGTTTCGCCCGTGTTCGGCGCGCCCGACGCTCACCACTAGGCTGCCCGTGTGAAGGTCCTCGTGATTGGCAGCGGTGCCCGTGAGCACGCGCTGTGCCGCTCGCTCTCCCTCGACTCCGCGGTCTCCGCCGTCTACTGCGCTCCCGGCAACGCCGGCATCGCGCAGGTGGCCGAGCTCCGCCCGGTCGACGCCCTCAACGCGGGGGCCGTCGCCGACCTCGCGCAACAGCTCGACGCCGACCTCGTCGTCGTCGGTCCGGAGGGGCCGCTGGTCGCCGGCGTCGCGGACGCCGTGCGCGCGCGGGGCATCGACTGCTTCGGTCCGTCCGGCACCGCCGCACGGCTGGAGGGCTCCAAGGCGTTCGCCAAGGAGGTCATGGCGGCCGCGGCCGTGCCCACCGCGCGCTCCTACCTGTGCACGACCCCCGAGGGGGCCGACCACGCGCTCGACGCGTTCGGGCCGCCCTACGTGGTCAAGGACGACGGCCTCGCGGCCGGCAAGGGCGTCGTGGTGACCGACGACCTCGACGCCGCGCGCGAGCACGCCGCGTCGTGCGGCCGGGTGGTCATCGAGGAGTTTCTCGACGGCCCCGAGGTCTCGCTGTTCGTCCTGTGCGACGGCGAGAGCGTGCTGGCGCTCCAGCCGGCGCAGGACTTCAAGCGGGTCGGCGACGACGACGCGGGCCCCAACACCGGCGGCATGGGCGCCTACACCCCGCTGCCGTGGGCGCCCGAGGGCCTGACCGAGGAACTGCTGCGCACCGTCGCCCAGCCGACCGTGGACGAGATGCGGCGGCGCGGTACCCCGTTCTCGGGCGTGCTCTACATCGGGCTCGCGCTCACCTCGCGCGGCCCGCGTGTGATCGAGTTCAACTGCCGCTTCGGCGACCCCGAGACGCAGGTCGTGCTCGCGAGCCTGGCCACCCCGCTCGCCGGCGTGCTGCACGCGTCCGCGACCGGTCGGCTCGCCGAGCTCGAACCGCTGCGTTGGCGGGAGGGCGCCGCCGTCACGGTGGTCGTCGCCGCCGAGAACTACCCGGGCACCCCGCGTACCGGCGACCCGATCGAGGGCTTGGCCGAGGCCGCGAAGGTGCCGGGCACCTACGTCCTGCACGGCGGCACCCGGCGTGGCGAGGACGACCACGTGCTGTCCTCGGGCGGCCGAGTGCTCTCGGTGACCGCGACGGGCGACACCCTGGAGCACGCCCGCGAGCGCGCGTACGAGGCGGTGGGGCTGATCACCCTGCCCGGCTCGCACCACCGCACGGACATCGCGGCGAAGGCGATCAAGGGCGAGATCACCGTCACGACCGGCTGAACCCTCGTCGGTCGGTCCGTCCGAAGCCTCCGTCCGAACCGTCCGTATCCGGCCTGGTGGACAAGGCGTGAACCACGTCGTCGTCGGCTCAAACCCACACAGCCGTCCGGCCCCGGATCTCACTCGCAGGGATGGTGTTCGGCCCGAAGGGGCTGAACACCCGAACTCGTCGCATTATCGTGCGAGCACCGCGGGTCGTGTTCGACGACCCGGACGAGCGATCCCCGGATCCAGGATCGGATGGGGGCGAGTGCACGTGGGCGAGCCGGCGGAACCACTGGCGATGGCCGAAGCGCGCGCCCGGGCGCGCGCTGTCCTGTGGGTGCGCAACGGCGCCCTGCTGGGCGCCCTCACGGCCGTGGGACTGCTGTTGTACGGGGCGGGCCGCACCTTCGGCGAGGGCGCCGCAGGCACGCTGCTCGCCGCTCTCGCGGGGGCCATCACCGTCGTCCTGGCGTGGGTCGTGCTCGACCTGGCCCTCGTGCGCAGGATCGGGGTGCCCTCGATCTCGCTGGCCCCGGCGCAGGCTCCCGAGCTGCACGAGATCGTGCGGGGGCTCGCGACCGAGCTGGACGTGCCGCTGCCCGACGGAATCCGGCTGTGCCCCGAGTGCGACAGCTGGCTGGAACCCGACGCCCGACGCTCGCGCGGCACGGTGCTCGTGGTCGGCGCCCCGTTCCTGTGGTGGCTGCGGGTGGGCGAGCTGCGCGCGCTGCTCGCGCCCGTGGTGGCCGGTACGGCGGCGTCCGCCGACCCGGCCGTCGCGGCGGCCCGCCGGTGGGTGCGGCGGCTGGACGCGGTCGGC